>CBFGZZ010000029.1:0-39712 GCA_965653385.1 uncultured Streptomyces sp.
ACGACGGCACGATCGTCATCGGCCTCGACGAACTGACCCTCGCCTCCCCCGACCCGCTCGCCACGCACGAGGCGGAGATGCTGGCCCGGCTGGACGCGGCGCACGCGCACACGGTGGCCCCGCTCGCCGGGCTGCTCCCCGCCCGGGAGCGACTCGGCGCGACCGGCGTACGGCCGCTGCGGCTCGACCGGCACGGCCTGGTGCTCCGGCTGGAGACACCGGACGCCCATCACGACGTCCGGCTGCCCTTCGCCACCGCCGCCACGCACCCGGGGGAGGCGGTGCGCCAGATCCACGCCCTGCTCGCCGAGGCCACCGCCCGCCCGCGGCGCCGTCGCCTGCCGACCAGATCGTAGGCGAGGCCCCCCCGAAACCGCCGACTTCCGGGCCACCCGCCGAGGCCTTCCCGTCTCCTCCGCGAACCGCCCGGAGGTCGGCTCTCACAACCGGGTACCTGTCTCCAGGCGCTCCGTGGTCCGCATGAGAGCGATCGTGAACGGGTGCTGAGGATCCGTCAGGATCTGTTGCGCCGGTCCCTGTTCGACGATCTCCCCCGCGTCCAGTACGGCGACGCGATGGGCCAGGCGTGCGGTGTCCAGGTCGTGGGTGACGAGGACGAGGGACAGCTCGTCGTCCTCGCCGACCAGGCCCGCGAGGACGTCGAGGATGCTTCGCCGGGTGACGGTGTCCAGGCCGGAGGTGACCTCGTCGCAGATCAGTACCCGCGGGCGGGCGAGCAGCGCCCGGGCGAGGGCGGCGCGCTGGAGTTCGCCGCCGGAGAGTTCGCCGGGGCGGCGGTGCGCCAGGCGCTCGGGCAGACCGAGACGGTTCAGGGTCGCCGACGCCTCGGCCGTGGCCGCCCGTTCGTCGAGGCCACGCAGGCGTACGGCCGTGCGGGCCACCTGGGGCAGCACGGGCCGGTGTTCGTCGAAGGCGGCGCGGGCGTCCTGGAAGACGTACTGCACGGCGGCGAGTTGGGTCCGGTCGCGGCGGCGGAGGCTGCGGGGGAGGGACGTGCCGTCGAGCAGGATGTCGCCGTCGTGGTCGCTGTGCAGGCCCGCCAGGCAGCGGGCGAGCGTGGTCTTGCCGCTGCCGGAACGGCCGACGACGGCCACGCATTCGCCCGGGTGCAGAGCGAGGTGCGGGGCGCGCAGAACTGCGGTCCGGCGGTCGTGCACGGCAGTCAGGTCCCGTACCTCCAGGACGGGTTGACCGGTCTCGGCGGCCGCCCCGTCCCGCGGTGCCGAGCGCTGTTCGTCGAGCAGCCGGCGGGTCCACTCGTGCCGGGGTGCCGTCCACAGCCGTTCCACCGGGCCCGACTCCACGACCCGCCCCTCGCGCATGACGAGAACCTCGTCGGCGAGGGCGTGCACCACGTCCAGGTCATGACTGAGCAGGACGACCGCGATGCCGCGCGCCGCGACGGCGGCGAGCTGCTCGACGATACGGCTCTTGGTCAACGCGTCCTGGCCGGTGGTGGGTTCGTCGGCGACGATGACGCGGGCGCCGAGCAGCAGCGCCTGGGCGAGGACGACGCGTTGCTGCTGTCCGCCGGAGAGCTGGTGCGGATACCGGCGCAACAGGACTTGTGCGTCCGGGAGCTGGGCGTCCTCCAGGGCCCGTAGGACCAGTGCGCGGGCCGCCTCGCGGCGTTCCGCGCGGGGCAGGTGGCGGACCTGGGGGCGGGCGATGTCGTCGAGGAGGGCGCTGACGCGGCGGGCCGGGTTGAGGACCGCCGCCGGGTGCTGGGGCACATAGCCCACCGGGCCGTCTCCCGGCCGCCGCACCTCGCCCGTGACCAGCGCGCCGGCCGGGTACTCCCCCAGCAGGGCCAGGCCGGTCGTGGTCTTGCCGCTGCCCGAGGCGCCGACCAGGGCGGTCACCTTCCCGGGCGGTACGCGCAGACGCACACCGTCCACGAGGGGGCGGCCGTCGATCTCGACGCGCAGGTCGCGGATCTCGGCGACCGCCGCCTGCGTTGCTGGGCTCACCGGCGTCGTCCCTTCTTCTCCCGGGCGGCACCCGCCGCCGGCACGGCCTTCTTCTCCAGTGCGGCGTCGAAGAGGAGGTTCGTCCCCGTCGTCAGCGCCACGATCAGCAGCGCGGGCACCACCACGGCCCAGGGCTGCACCAGCAGACCGGTGCGGTTGCGGTCGACCATGACCGCCCAGTCGGCGGCGTCCGGCGCGACACCGACGCCGAGGAACGCGGCCGTCGACACCAGGTACAGCACACCCGTCAGCCGGATCCCGGCGTCGGCGGCGAGGGTGCGCAGCGCCGACCGGCCGACGTAGCCGACGGCGATCCGCCACCAGGTCTCCCCCTGCATCCGCAGCGCCTCGACGGCGGGACGTGCCGCGGCCTCCCCCGCCGCCGCCCGCACGATCCGCGCCGCGTCGGGCACGTTCACCAGCGCCACGAGCAGCGCGAGCCCGACGGCGCCCGGCGAGAACACGGAGGCCACGAGCAGGATCAGCAGCAGCGACGGTACGGCGAGCAGCACGTCCAGCGGCCGCATCAGCAGCTCCTCCAGCGGGCGGACGCGGGTGAGCGCGCTGACGAGCGCGACCGGGACGGCGACGAGATACGCGAGCGCGGTGGCGGCGAGCGCGGTGAGCACGACCGTACGGCCGCCCAGCAGGACCTGGTGCCAGACATCACGGCCCACGAAGTCGGTGCCGAGCCAGTGGTCGCCGCCGAGGGTGAAGGAGACGGCCCGGGGGCCGGGGTCACCCACGAACAGCGGCCCGAGCAGGGCCAGGACGAGGGGCACGGCGACGACGGTGACACCGAGCGCGAAACGGCGGTACGTCGTCATGCGGCCACCCCCGCACGCGGGGTCAGCCGGTGCGCCACCAGGTCGGCCCCGAGGTTGAGCAGCACCGTCAGCACACCGAACACCACGGCCAGCCCCTGCACGACGGGTACGTCCCGTTCGGCCACGGCGTTGAGGAGGACCGTGCCCAGGCCCGGGATCACGAAGAGCGCCTCCACCACGATCACCCCGCACAGCAGCCAGTCGACGGTACGGGCGAGTTGCTGCGCGGCCGGGGCGAGGGCGTTCGGCAGGGCGTGGGCGTAGCGGACGCGGGCGCCGGGGACGCCGTAGCGGCGGGCGTGGGCGGCGTACGGGGAGGCCAGGGCGTCGACCATGCCGGCCCGGACCAGGCGGGACAGGGAGCACACCGGGCGGGACAGCAGGACCAGCACCGGCAGGACCAGGGCGGCCGGATGGCCCAGCAGGTCGGTGCCGTAGCCGACCGCCGTCGGCGGCAGCCAGGCCAGTTTCAGGGCGAGGACCGTCACCAGCAGCACGCCGAGGGCGAACTCGGGGACGGCGTACACGGCCAGCGTGACCGAGCTGACCACCCGGTCGACGAGGCGTCCCTCGTGGCGGGCCGCGAGCACGCCCAGGCCGAAGCCGAGCGGGACGAGGAGGGCCAGTGTCAGCGCGGCCAGCAGCAGGGTGGGGCCGAATGCGTCGGTGATGTACTGGGTGACCGGGCGGCCGGAGGCGAGGGACGTGCCGAAGTCGCCGTGCAGCAGGCCTGCCGCCCAGTCGGCCAGCCGCTCGGGTGCGGGACGGTCGAGGTCCATCGCCTCGCGGATCGCGGCGATGCGGGCGGGGTCCGGCTGGTCGCCGGCGAGGGCGACCGCCGCGTCGCCCGGCAGCGCTTCCGTCAGGGCGAAGACCAGGAGCACGACCGCCACGGTCTGGGCCGCGCCGAGCAGGAGGCGCCTGGTGACGAAGGGGAGATGGGCCGTCGGGCGGGTGCTGCGCCGTCGTGGCTGGTCGGGCAGCTCCCCGCGCCCCTTGGGGGCGCTGCCGCCCCACCATCTCGTCACGCCAGCCACACCCTGTCGAAGCGGGCCCAGTCCAGGGTGTTGGCGGGAGCCTTTGTCGCAACCCCCCTCACCGTGCGCGCCGTTCCGATGATCCAGTCGGCGAAGCCCCAGATGAGGAAGCCGCCCTCGGCGTACAGGCGGCGCTGCATGCGCTCGTACACCGCTGCCCGTTCCGTCTTGTCGCGGGTGGACTGGGCCTGCTGGTAGAGGGCGTCGAAGTCCTTGTGCCGCCACTTGGTGGCGTTGGTGGTGGAGTCGGTGAGCAGGCGCTGGGAGAAGTGGGCCTCGATGGGCATGGCGCCGGAGCGGTAGCAGCACAGGGTGCCGTTGTCGAGGATGTCGCTCCAGTAGGAGTCCTTGCTGCCCATCTTCACGTCGATGGTGACGCCGGCCTTGGCGGCCTGGTCGCGGAAGATGCCGGCGGCCTCGGTGAACCCGGCGGCGACGGCCGAGGTGTCCAGGGTGACCTTCAGCTTCTCGGCGCCGGCCTTCTTCAGCAGGGCGCGGGCCTTGTCGAGGTCCTGCTCGCGCTGCGGCAGGTCGGCCGCGTAGTACTCGTAGCCCTTGCCGAACAGGTCGTTGCCGACCTCGCCCGCGCCGGACAGGGCGCCGTCGACGAGTTCCTTCCGGTCGGCGATCAGGAAGAAGGCCTCGCGGACCCGCTTGTCGTCGAACGGCGCCCGGTCGGTCTTCATGCAGAACGCCTGCATGGCGCTGTTGCGCAGCCGCACGATCTCGATCTGGCCTCCGGCCTCGTGGGCGCGGGCCGTGGTCGGGTTGAGCTCGTGGGCGTACTCGACCTGGCCGCCGAGGAGGGCGTTGACACGGGCGGACTCCTCGTTGGCGACGACGAACTCGATCTCGTCGAGGTGCGGGGCGCCGTCCCAGTAGTCGTCGTTGCGGCGGAACACGGCGGAGCGGCCGGGGGCGAAGGAGACGAACCGGAAGGGGCCGGAGCCCACCGGCTTCTTGTCGAAGTCGGTGCCGGTGGCGTTCTCGGGGACGATGTACGCGCCGAACGCGGCCAGGATGTTGGGGAACTCGGCGGTGGGCCGCTTGAGGACGAACTCGACGGACCGCTCGCCGGTGGCGCGGCTGGCGTCGAGGTCGACGGGTTCCAGCGATGCCTTGGCGCGGAACGCCTGCTCGGGGTCGGCGATACGGCGGTAGCTGTAGAGGACGTCCTTGGCGGTGACCGGCCTGCCGTCATGGAACGTGGCCTGACGCAGCGTCACCTGCCAGCGGTCCAGTGTCTTGTTGGACTCCCACTTCTCGGCGAGGCGGGGCTGGGCGGAGAGGTCGGCGCCGTAGTCGGCGAGCTTGTCGTAGAGCGCCTTGGCGCGGGCGACGTCGGCGAAGAGGTTGGCCAGATGCGGATCGAGGGTCTCGCTCGCACCGCCCCCGGCGAACGCGGCGCGCAGCCGCCCGCCACGCTTGGGGGTGCCGGAGGTGCTCTCCGTCTTGTCGTCCGTGCCGCCTGAGCAGCCGACGAGGGCGAGGGCGGCGGCGCCCGAGGTGGCGGCGAGGAAGCCGCGTCGGCGCAGGCCGGGGAAACGTTCGTCGTACATGAGTGGTCCTTGGTGTCAGAGGGTGTGCAGGCGCGCGACGAGGTGCAGCCGGTCCGCGTCGGTGGTGGCCCCGGGCAACTCGCCCTCCTGCCAGGGAGGTTCGGTGCGTGGTCCGGGTCCGTCGTGCAGTTCGAGCACCTCGAAGCCGTGGGCGGTGAGGAAGCGGCGCAGCTCGTGCGGGAACAACAGCCGCCAGGCGGACCGCTGTTCGACGGGCCGTGATCCGTCGTCGGCGGTCCATACGCGGGTGCGGCGCAGGAGTTGGGCGGTGCGGTCGACGGTCAGGGTGGTGCGGGACCGGTAGGCGGTGCCCTGCCAGGTGAAGGAGTCGACCTTCGGGCTGTCCAGGAGGTCCGTACGGCCCAGGAAGTACGCCCCGTTGCGCATCTCCGCGACCAGCAGCCCGCCCGGGGCGAGGGCCTCCCGGCAGGAGGCGAGGAAGCCGTCGAGCTGGTCGTTGGTGTGGCAGTACAGCAGGGAGCTGTCCAGGCAGACGACGGCGTCGAACCCGCCCAGGTCGAAGCCGTGCAGGTCGGCCTGGACGTACTCGGGGCCGGGATGCCGGGCACGGGCGTACGCCAGCATCGCCTCGGAGATGTCGGCGCCGGTGACCACGCGGCCTGCGGCATGCAGGTGCGCGGCGTCGCGGCCGGTGCCGCAGCCCATGTCGAGGAGGCGCGGCCCGGCGTCGTACCGGCGCAGACAGTCCTCCGCCCAGCGCCCGGCGAGCCGGTCGGCGTCGGGGAAGCGGGCCTCGTAGAGGGCTGGGTTGTCGGTGAGGAGGTTGGCGTCGGTCATGCGCGTGCCCTCTCGCGCACGGGCTCCGCCTGAGCCGGCAGCGCCCCACGGCGATGCAGCCACGCGACCGCGCCCGCCGATGCCAGTCCCACGGCGGCGCAGCACATCCAGGGCAGGTTCTCCCCGGCGTCCATGGCCCAGCCGACGACCGCGTTGCCGACGGCGGCGGCGATGCCGGAGACGACGTAGAAGATCCCGAAGTACGTGCCGGTCAGCTCGGAGCGGCCGAAGCCGGGGATGAGCTCCATCACGAACGGGGAGGCCATCATGATGCCGAGGTAGAGCAGGAGGGCGCTGAGCAGTACCAGTGGTGCGCCGAGCAGGGGTGGCAGGAAGGCCAGCCCCATCACGGCGAGCCCCGTGGCGATCCAACGCGGTCTGGAGCCTCGGGACTTGAGCGAGCGGGTTATGCGCAGCTGGAGCGCGAGGTTGGCCACCGTACCGATCAGGAACACCAGTCCGGCCGCCCCGTCCCACCCGGTGGCCTCCCGGGCCCCTGCGGGCAGCAGCAGGTAGAGCTGGTTCTCCAGGGTGAACATGCCGACCATGGCGAGCGCGAAGGCGAGGAAGGCCCGGTTGCCGAGCACCTCGCGCCAGTCCCCCAGGACGCCGCTGCCGGTCGGCTCGACCTTGCGCGCGGGCAGGACGAGGGCCTGGGCGACGGTGAGGACCGCGAAGATGCCGGCGGCGGTCAGCGCGGACGTACGGAAGTCGACGAGGAGCAGGGCGCTGCCGAGCAGCGGCCCGATGAGCGCGCCGGTCGTGGCGAACACGTTGAACAGCGCGAACGCCTCCGCCTTGCGCTCCCCCGCCTCCTGCGCGAGATAGGCCCGCACGGCCGGGTTGAACAGCGCCCCCGCGAGCCCGCTGAGCACGGACGCCGCGAGCAGCACCGGCAGGCCGTCGCCCAGCGCGAACAGTCCGAAGCCGACGGTCCGCAGCGCGCATCCGGCGATGATCACGCCCCGCGCCCCGAGCCGGTCCGACGCCGAGCCGCCGATGATGAACAGGCCCTGCTGGCTGAGGTTGCGCACGCCGAGCACGATGCCGACGACGGCCGCCGACATGCCCAGGTTCTCGCCGAGGTGGGTGGCGAGGTACGGGATGAGGAGGTAGAAGCCGGTGTTGACGCCGAGCTGGTTGACGAGGAGGAGTTGGACGGCGAGCGGGAAGGCCCGCATCTCACGCCACGTCTTCATGGGCGGCCTCCACCTCCTCGACTCCCAGTCCGGGAAGGGAACTTGTGCGTACGACGCCGTCGTCGCCGCCTATCCCCCGCCACGGGTCGCGGGCCAGCAGCAGGTGTCCGTCGAGGTCGGTCCAGCGGGCGCGGCCGGCCAGGTGGACGGCGGGTGCGATGCCGAGGGTGCTGGCGGTGAGGCAGCCGAGCATCAGCTCGGTCCCGCTGCCCTCGATCGACTCGGCGATCCGCAGGGCCGCCCGGACTCCCCCGCACTTGGCGAGCTTGACGTTGACGCCGTGGACGCGTCCGGCCAGCCGGCGGACGTCGTCCAGTGACACGGCGTCCTCGTCGGCGATGACCGGCAGCGGCGACTTCTCGGCGAGGGCGCCCAGCGCGTCCGGGTCGCCGGGCGCGAGGGGCTGCTCGACGGCCTCGACGCCGAGGTCGGCGTACCGGGGCAGCAGCGCGGAGGCCTGTGCGGTGGTCCAGGCGCCGTTGGGGTCGAGGAGCAGCCGGACCCGGGGCGCGGCGTCGCGGATGACCCGTACGCGTTCGATGTCGTCCTCGGGGTCGGGGGTGCCCGCCTTGACCTTGACGATCTCGAAGCCGCTCGCGGCCAGCCGGCGGGCCTCGGCGGCCGCGCGGGTGGGCGAGGTGATGCCGATGGTGCGCGCGGTGGCGGCCACGGGAGCTGCCTGCGCGCCGAGCAGGCGGTGGACGGGGACGCCGGCGCGCTTGCCGACCAGGTCGAGGAGCGCGGATTCCACGGCGGCGGTGACGGCGGGCGGAACGCCTGGAGCGGTGCCGGAGGACAGGGCCTCCAGCGCGCTCTCGGGATCGGCGAACCGTTCCAGGTCGACCGACGAGATCAGCCGCACGAGCGTGTCGGCGTCCAGGCCGTAGTACACGCTGCTGACGGCCTCGCCGTGTCCGGTCACCCCGTCGTGCTCGACGCCCAGCCACACGGCGTCGCGGGCGGTCATCGTGGAGCGGGAGATGCGCAGCGGCTCGGCGAGTTCGAGGCGTACGGTGCGCAGACGGGCCTTCATTCGGTCCTTCCGGAGGAGAGTGGATCGGTGACCCGCGTGCACCGCGCCCAGCCGGTCGCCTCGACGGCGTACGGACGCGGTATCTCCACGGGCCGGGTGGCGGCACCCGCGAGGTCGAGGCCGTGGGCGGTGAGGAAGTCGTCGTCGTAGACGGTGCCGAGGTAGCGGTGCGGCCCGTCGGGGAAGACGGTGGCGACGACCGCGCCCGGGTGCACGCGGGCCGCCCAGGCGGCGACCCGCGCCACGGCGCCCGTGCTCCAGCCGCCGCTGACGAAGCTGCCCCGGGCGAGCCTGCGGCAGCTGTCCACGGCCTCGGCGGGGCCGATCCAGTGGACCTCGTCGAAGGCGTCGTAGGCGACGTTGCGCGGGTGGATGCTGCTGCCGAGGCCGCGCATGAGGCGGGGGCGGGCGGGCTGGCCGAAGATCGTGGAGCCGGTGGCGTCGACACCGATGAGCCGGAGGGCGGGCCAGTGCCGGCGCAGCGGGCCGATGATCCCGGCGCTGTGGCCGCCCGTGCCGACGCTGCACACCAGGACGTCCAAGTGGTCCAGCTGCACGACGAGTTCGGCGGCCAGGGAGGCGTAGCCGGTCGTGTTGTCGGGGTTGTTGTACTGGTCGGGCCAGTAGGCGCCGGGCAGTTCGGCGAGCAGTGCGCGCAGCCGGTCGAGCCGTGCGGCCTGCCAGCCGCCCTGCGGTGCCGGGCGGTCGACGAGCTCCAGGCGGACGCCGTGCGCGCGCAGCAACTGCCGCATGGACGGCTCCAGTTCGCTGTCGCCGACCAGTACGACGGGGTGGCCGAGCGCCTGCCCGGCGAAGGCCAGCCCGACGCCGAGCGTGCCGGAGGTGGACTCCACGACCGGGGCACCGGGCAGCAGTTCGCCGCGCTCGCGGGCGCCGAGCAGCATCGACACGGCGGCCCGCGCCTTCATGCCGCCCGCCGCGAGTCCTTCGAGTTTGGCCCAGAAGCCGGGGTGGGGGCCCGGCAGGTCGGCGGTGACACGGACGACGGGCGTGCGGCCGAGCAGGGTGAGCAACTCCGGGCGGGCGGTGGACCGTACGGCGGTGGCGGTCATCGCACACCACCCCCGGCACAGCGGTAGCGGTGGACGATCCCGGGTCCGCCGTCGAGCCAGAAGAAGGGGTACGGCTCCGCGCACACCGCGCTCACACCGTGCCCCAGGAAGCGGGGCAGCACCGCGCTGCCGGTCTGCGCGAACATCACCAGCTGCTTGCCGTGCCGCAGCGCGTGCTCCCGCAGGGGCTCGAAGGTGCCGTTGCCCAGGGTCATCCCGGACACCAGCAGCGCGTCACAGCCCTCGGCCGCGGCGAGGGCGTCCGCCACGACCGGCTCTCCCCACTCCGTCGCCCCGCCCTTGAGGTCGCACGGGACATAGCCGAGTCCACGCGAACGCAGGGCGCCCAGCAGGGAGTTGACGACTCCGACGACGAGCACCGTGGCCCCGGCCGACAGATCCAGCAGCTCGACCACGGCTCTCGCCCTGGCCTCGGACTTCTCCAACGAGGACCCGGCGGGCAGCGCGACGGGCAGCGCCCCGTGGTCCGGTGTGTGCGGGGTGACGTGCATCAGGTAGGCATCGAGGGCGGCCACCCGCACCGCGGCCAGCGGGTGGTCCAGCAGCCCTGCCACGTCGGCGCCGACGCAGTCGTCGAGTGCGCTGTCCGGCAGCTCCCCGGGCTCGACGGCGCACGACCCGACGGCCGCGGCGAGCCGCAGGCTGAGCACCTCGTTGCGGTAGCCGGTGCCGCGCCCGTCGTGCCGTACGGCCTGCCGGGTGGTGAAGGCGACGGCGACGCGCTGGGTGCGGGGGTCGGGGCCGAGGGCGCCCGCGCGGACCTGGTCGACGAGATCGCCGTACGTCCGGCTGGGCGCCGTGGGCCGGATGCCGACCGGGGTCATCGGATCACCATCCCGGCGCGCAGGTCGGCCAGCAGGCCCTCGACGCGGTCGCGGGCGCCGGGCCCGTCGGGATCGCCTGCCATGACGTGGCCCAGGTACTCGTTGTTGCTGCCCGCCGCCTTCACGGCCTTGCCGGGTTCGGCGAGCTGCACTTCCAACACGCCTGTTTCGTCGGCGAGCTGAGCGGCGTCGAGCGCTTCGAGCGTGCCCGCGCGGTCCGGGACGAGGAAGCCGACGGCGGCGCTGCGCAGGCCGGTGTCCGTGCGCCTGAGGTCGGGGCGGCGGCCGAGGGCCACGTCCACGAAGGCGGCGGCGAGGTCGATTCCGGTGACGTGGCGGACGAGCTCGGTGATGCGGTTGCCGGCGGGCCGGGGGTTGACCTCGACGACCCGGGGTCCGGCGGAGGTCAGCTTGATCTCGGTGTGCGCCACGACCCCGTCGGTCAGCCCGAGGGCCTTGAGCGCGCCGAGGGCGGTCTGCTCGGCGGCGTCGAGGTCGGCGAGCGGCAGCGCGGCCGGGAACATGTGGCCGGTCTCGATGAAGGCGGGCGCTCCGCCGATGCTCTTGTCGGTGACGCCGACCATGTGCACGGCGCCCGCGTACGACACGGTCTCGACGCTCACCTCGGGGCCGTCGAGGAGCTCTTCGAGGAGGACCGCGGAGGTACGGCGCTGGCCGCGGGCGTTGACCGGGAAGTCGGCCAGGGCTCGTACCAGGTCTGCCAGTTGTGCCTCGTCGTCGACGCGCCGCACATACATGCCCGCGCACAGGTCGACCGGCTTGGCGACGAGCGGGTAGCCGATCTCCCTGGCGGCCCGCGCGAGGTCGGCCCACTCCTCGTGCACGGCGAAGCGCGGTCCGGGCAGGCCGGCGTCGGCGAGGACGCGGCGGGTGGCGTCCTTGCGGCAGGCGTTCTCCACGGCCTCGGGGCCGGGGCCGGGCAGGCCGAGGTGCCCGGCGATGCGGGCTACCGCCGGCAGGTAGTAGTCGCACGAGGTGATCACCCCGTCGAAGGCGAGCACCGAGTGCAGCCGTGCCACCTCGGGCAGCAGGGAGTCGAGGTCGTTGGTGTCGGTCGTGATCACGTTGCGGGCGCCGAGCAGCGGGTGCGCCGCCCCCTCGGGCGCCGAGCGCAGGTAGTGATGCAGGTCACGGGTGAGGAAGGTGAACTCGTGTCCGCCCTCCCGGATCGCCCGTGGCAGCAGCCTGCTCATCGACCCGACCCAGCTCTCTACCACCAGCAGATGAGCCACAACTCCCCTTTTCGTGCCGTGAGTTCAGACGTCAAGGCAGCCCGGGGCGCCCCTCGGTCGGAGAGGTGCCGGACTTGACGCGCACACGTTAGCGATAATCATTTTCATTTGCTAGCCCGTTCTTACTCAATCTGGGAGTGCCCTTGTCCATCCCGCCCCGGCCCGCCGCCCTGCTGTGCGCCCTCACAGCCGCCGCGGCCCTGCTTCCCGCGGCCGTCCCCGCCTCCGCCTCCGCCCGCGCCACGGGCACCCTCACCTTCGGCGCCTGCCCGGATTCCGTACCGGCCCCACCCGCACCGGACCGCGTGGAGTGCGGGCGCCTCACCGTCCCGCTGGACTGGAAGCGACCGTCCGGCCCGCGCATCGAGGTCGCCGTCTCCCGCGTCCCCGCCTCCGGCGCCCCGGCCGAACGGCGCGACATCCTGCTGGTGAACCCCGGCGGCCCGGGCGGCTCCGGGCTCCCCTACGCGGTGACCAAGCGCGCCAAACTCCCTGCGAGCGTGCGGCGCGCGTACGACGTCATCGGCTTCGACCCCCGCGGCGTCGGCCACAGCACGCCGGTCGACTGCGGCGCGATGGGCGGCCTGTTCACCGCTGCGGGCACGGACCCGGTACCGGTGGGCCCGCGCGCCGAGCGGGCGTACCTCGACTCACAGCGCCGTCTGGCCGACGACTGCGCGACGAGCGCGGGCACGGAGGTGCTGCCGTACCTCTCCACCGAGCAGACGGCGTACGACATGGACGCCGTCCGCTCCGCGCTGGGCGAGCGGCGGACGAGCTTCCTGGGTGTCTCGTACGGCACCTACCTGGGCGCTGCCTACGCCGCTCACTTCCCGCACCGGGTGGGTCGTATGGTGCTGGACAGCGTGGTCGGCCCTTGGGACTGGTACCACTTCGACGTGCTCCAGGCCCGGGCCCTGCTCCGTGCCCGCGACACGTTCTTCGCCTGGACCGCCGCGCACCGGGAGCGCTTCGGCCTGGGCAACCAGGCGGAAGCGGTACGGCGTTCGTATCTGCACGTACGTCAAAGCCTCGCCGCCCGCCCGGTGAGCGGCTTCGGCCCCGCGGAGTTCGACCGGGCCGTCTACCGCGCCCTCGGCCGCACCGAACGCTGGACGGGCCTGGCCGACGGGCTGCGCAAATACCTGACGGACGGCAGCGTGGCCGGTCTCCGTCCCGCCTCCGCCTTCGACAGCCCCGAATCCCGCAACTACGAGGCGGCCAACCGGATCGTGAAGTGCGCGGACGGCCCGGGCCCGACGCCGCGCGAGATCGTGGCGGACATCCGCCGCATACGGCGGCTCGACCCGCGGCCGGTCCTGACCGGCCTGGAGGCCTCGGCCTGCGCGTACTGGCACCACCGCCCGGCCGGCCGGACACCGCTGGGCAGCCCGGCCGCCCCGCCCGTCCTGCTGGTCGCGTCCGCGCACGACCCGGTGACACCCGTCGAGGGCGCCCGGCGACTGCGGGAGGTGCTGCCCGGTTCCCGGCTGGTGGTCCTCGACGACGACTACTCCCACGGCGTGTTCGCCAGCCGGGGGAACGGGTGCGTGGACGGCACGGTCGCCGCGTATCTCGTCGACGGCGTGGTGCCGGAGGCGGACACTCGGTGCGAGGGGCCGGGACTGCCGACGCCGGGGAAGCCGTAGCGCCCCCGACTCCCCCGGCGGCAGCGTCACGGCAACGGCTGTTCCGTCCAGATGATCTTGCCGTTGGGGGTGTACCGCGTCCCCCAGCGCTCGGTGAGCTGGGCGACGAGGAACAGGCCCCGGCCGCCCTCGTCCGTGCTGCGTGCGCGGCGCAGGCGGGGTGAGGTGCCGCTGCCGTCGGAGACCTCGCAGATCAGGGCGCGGTCGCGGAGCAGTCGAAGCTGGACGGGGCCGGTGGCGTGGCGGATGGCGTTGGTGACGAGTTCGCTGGCGATGAGTTCGGTGGTGAAGGCCAGGTCGTCCAGGCCCCAGGCAGCGAGTCGTTCGGTGACCGCGGCGCGGGAGCGGGAGACGACCGCCGGGTCGCTGGGCAGGTCCCACTGGGCCACGCGGTCGGCGCCCAGGGTGCGGGTGCGGGCGACGAGCAGGGCGACGTCGTCACCGGGGCGGGCCGGGAGGAGGGCGTCGAGGACGGCCTCGCAGGTCTCCTCGGGAGGGCGGTCGGCATGGGCCAGGACCGTCCGCAGCCGGTCGAGGCCGGCGTCGATGTCTCGGTGGCGGTCCTCGACCAGCCCGTCGGTGTACAGCACGAGCTGGCTGCCCTCGGCCAGTTCCAGCTCGACCGTCTCGAAGGGCAGGCCGCCCAGGCCGAGGGGCGGGCCCGAGGGCAGCTCGAGGAACTCGACGGTGCCGTCGGGCGCGACGAGCGCGGGCAAGGGGTGCCCGGCGCGGGTGAGGGTGCAGCGCCGGGACACCGGATCGTAGACGGCGAAGAGACAGGTGGCCCCGACGATGCCGGCGTCGGGCGTGCCCTCCGCCGCCCAGCCCTCGCCCCGGTCGAGCCGACCGACCAGGTCGTCGAGGTGGGTGAGGAGGTCGTCGGGCGACAGGTCGAGGGAGCAGAAGTTGTGCACGGCGGTGCGCAGCCGGCCCATCGTGGCCGCGGCGTGCAGACCGTGCCCGACGACGTCGCCCACGACCAGCGCGACGCGGGCGCCGGACAGCGGGATGACGTCGAACCAGTCGCCGCCGACGCCGGCCTGCGCGGGCAGATAGCGGTAGGCGACCTCGACGGCGCTCTGTTGGGGGCGGCCCCGCGGCAACAGGCTGCGCTGGAGGGCGAGTGCCGTGTTGTGTTCGCGGGTGTAGCGGCGGGCGTTGTCGATGCAGATCGCGGCGCGGCCGGCCAGTTCCTGGGCGAGGGAGAGGTCGTCGTCCTCGAAGGAGGCGGGGCGCAGGGAGCGGTAGAAGCTGACCACGCCGAGGGTCGTGCCCCGCGCCCGCAGCGGCACGGTGATCAGGGAGTGGATCCCGGCCGCGAGCACCCTTTCCAGCCGTTCCGGGTCCTGCGCGAGCCAGCCGGACGCCTCGGACAGGACGGGTTCCAGCACGGACTGCCTGGTCTCCAGGGAGCGGGCCTGCGGCGTGGACGGCACGTACTCGACGAGGTCGCCGACGTCGTACAGATGGTGGGGGTCCTTGCGTACGGCACGGATGGCGACCCGGCGCAGCGCGGTCCGGCCGCCGAGCGCCTCCGGTTCCTCACCGCGCAGCACCGAGTCGGGCAGGTCGACGGCGACGAAGTCGGCGAACCGGGGGACGGTCACCTCGGCGAGTTCCTCCGCGGTGCGGGTGACGTCCAGGGTGGTGCCGATCCGCACGCTCGCGTCGTGCAGCAACTCCAGGCGCCGCCGCGCCAGCAGGGCCAGCCGGCCGACCCCGGGCTCACCGACGAGCAGCAGCCTGCCTTGGGCACCCTGCCCGTCGGGGCGGGGCGGGGCGTCCACGCTGCCGCCGACGTCGGGCCCGGACCCGGGGTACGGCTGGGGTGCGGAGGGCGACGGCACGACGGAGCGCCGGGCGGCGGGCGGGACGGTGGGGGGCGGCGCGGGCGGTGCCGGCGTGCTCGACGGGAGGGTGCCGCGCACAGGCGGCGAGGCAAGAGCCGGTACGGCGGAGGCGAGCGGGGCGGTCCGCGTGGCCGACGGCGACGACGTGAGATGGCGCAGCTGCGGGCCGCCGAGGACGCGGGCCTCGACCGCCACGCCGACCTCCCCGTCCTCGCCCGTGACCTGGCGGCGCAGCAGGGTGGCGGTGCGGCCGCTGGGCAATGCGACCTCGTCGAGGGTGCGGTGCGGCGAGGCGAGGAGTTCCTCGGCCTTCTCCCGCAGCACGACCAGATCGAGCCGGGGCAGGGCACCGACGCCCCCGTCCGGGCCGTGCGGCAGGTCCGCGGGCTGTTTCGGCCAGTCCTCCGGATGGCCGCCGGCCCGCCGGTAAGCGGCGAGCAGCGCGCGCTCCCGGCGAGTGGCCTGGTCCAGCAGCCGGGCCTCGATGCTCCGGGCGGCTTCCCGGACCATCCGCATCATGGCCGGATCGCCCTGGTCGCGCAGACAGGTGAGGTCGAGGACGGCCTCGATACGGCCGCTGAGCGGATCACGGACGGGTGCGCCCGCGCAGGCGAAGGGTTGCAGACAGTCGGCGAAGTGCTCGCGGCCGGCGACGTAGACGGGTCCGCGCTCGGCCAGCGCGGTGCCGACGCCGTTGGTGCCCACGACCGGTTCCGAGGCGTCGAAGCCGGGAGCGAACTGCACCTCGTCGAGGCGCTCGCGCAGCCGTGGGTCACCGCCGAGCCGCCGCACCATGCGGCCCTGTGCGTCGCAGAGCGCGATGGCCATGCCCACGTCGGCGAGGGACGCGATCAGGTTCTCCAGGACCGGGTCGGCGGCGCGCAGGAACCGGTCGTCGAGCGTCACGTCGGCGCTGTAGGGGACCAGCAGCCGATGCGGCTCGAGCCCGGCGGAGCGGCAGCGCTTCCAGGAGTCGAGCACCGAGTCCCTGACGTCCGACTCGATGAGGGAGCCGGCCAGGAAACGTTCATGGGCATCGACGAGGCCGCCGATGTCGTCCCAGGCGACGGACAACCGGATCACTTCCTCACCCGGAGCCGCCCCGGCCACGCACCGCCACCCGGCCGACGGCCCGGCGCGGCCTCCAGGCCATATCACCCTAGACCTGCGTGATGCACATCACAATAGGATGCTTCCGGCACCCCGCGTGGGCGCCAACGCGTCCGCGGGAGACAGCCGAGCGATACTTGGCCCATGCGGTTCCCGCGGGACGCTGCCCGTGTCGCCGCCGGGCTGGTACTGGCGGCCGCCGTCGGCTGCACCGGAGGTGGCGGCGGCGACGGGACGGCGCGTACGGATCCGCCGGCGTCGACACGGGCGGCCGGCCCGACCCCTGGCACGACGAGCGCGACGCCGGCCCCGACGCCCACCCCCACACCCGCCGACCCCGTCTCCCTCCCGGCCCTGATCCAGCGCGAGCACCACGGTTCCGGCCTCCGCCTCGGCGCCGTCCGCCTGCGCACCGACGCCTACACGCAGTACGCCGTCACGTACCGGTCCAACGGGCTGACCATCTCCGGGATCATGAACGTCCCGCGTGGCGAGGGCCCCTTCCCGGCGCTGGTCCTGGCGCACGGCTATATCGACCCGGACGTGTACACGACCGGCCGCGGCATGCCCAGGGAGCAGGACCTGCTCGCCCGCGACGGTTATGTCGTCCTGCACACCGACTACCGCAACCACGCCGGGTCCGACGACGACCCGGACAACGACGTCAATCTGCGGCTCGGTTACACGGAGGACGTCATCAACGCCGTGCAGGCCCTGCGGTCCGCCGCCCGGCCGAACGTCGACGACGAGCGGATCGGGCTGGTGGGGCGGTCGATGGGTGGTGGGGTCGTGTACAACGCGCTGGTCGTGGCGCCCGGCCTCGTCGACGCGGCGGTCGTGTTCGCGCCGGTCAGCTCGCGCCCTGAGGAGAACATCGACCGGTTCCAGCGGCCCGAAGGGGACCCGCTCGTCGAGGAGATCGAGGAGGCGCACGGCACACCGGAGGAGAACCCCGAGTTCTGGCGGCAGGTCTCGCCGGTCACCTATGCCGACCGGGTCACCGAGCCCCTGCTGATCCACCACGGCACCGCCGACGACACCTGCCCCCTGGCCTGGTCGAAGGCGACCGCCGCCGCGTTCGAGGCGGCGGGGAAGGACGTGGAGCTGCGGACGTGGGAGGGCGAGGGGCACAGCTTCGGGCCGCGGTGGGGGGAGTCGATGGACGTGACGACGGCGTTCCTCGAGCGTCACCTGGGCTGAGTTCGCGCCTGTGACGCACCACGCACGGGCAGCCGGAAGTTTTTTCCCTCGGCGGTGATTGTTTCGCGCGCCCTGTCCGTACCTCCTGAAGTACTGAGCCGTTCGTCTCTGGAGGCACGATGCCCGTCTCGCGCCGCATGGTAGGAACCTTCTTCGTGGGAGGCGCCCTCGTCCTGACCCTCTCCGCCCTCGCCTACCCCGCCATGCTGGGCGTGGAGAACACCTCCGCCAACCAGGACCGTGTCGTCGCCAACACCCAGTACGGTCCGCTGACCGAGGCCGACCGGGACTTCGTGGTGAAGGTCCGCGCGGCCGGACTCTGGGAGCATCCGCTGGGCATGATGGCGATGCAGCGCGGCACGACCCCGGAGATGAAGGAGGCCGGCGAGCACCTGGTCGTGGGGCACGCCCGGCTCGACCTCGCCTGCCGCAAGGCCGCGGCCGAGCTGAACATCACGCTGCCCAACCAGGCCAGCCCGCAGCAGCAGCAGTTCGTGGCGACCGTGGACTCAAAGACGGGCAAGGAGTTCGACGCCACCGGGGTGGCGATCATGCGCGTGACGCACGGGCAGATCTTCCCGGTCATCGCGAAGGTCCGGGCCAACACGCAGAACACCTTGGTCCGTCAGCTGGCCGACCTGGCGAACGACACCGTGCTCGACCACATCACGGTGCTGGAGAAGACCGGACTGGTGAACTTCGACGCGAACAACTTCCAGCAGACCACCCCGCCGAAGCTGCCGAAGGAACAGCTCACCCCGCCCGCGCCGCAGCCGGGCGCGCCGGTCCTCACGCTCGCCATCCCCAAGGGCCTGGAAGACCTCAACACCGCGTCCCCGTCAGCGCTGCCGAGCGCGGACGTCAAGTGACGGCGGACGTCGACTGACCGAGGCGGTGGGCCGCCGTTTCAACCCGTCTTCCACCCCCACGGCGTGTCCAGCCGCTCCCACTCCGCGGCCCACTGCTCCAGCCTCCGTCGCTCCATCCCCAGCCGTACCACCCAGGCGGACCCCAGCACGAGACCGGCGGTGGCCGCGCCGGCCAGGATGCCTCCGGCGACCGAGTGCAGCGCCATCTCACCCTCGGAGAGCGGCTCGTTGGCGATGACGCCGTTGCGGTCCGTCCACACCTCGACCTTGCTGCCCGCGTGTGTGCTGGGCGGCACGCGTGCCTCGTCCGTGTGCGTCGTGCCGTCCGGGTCCGTCCAGCGGACGGTGGACCACACGAGATGGTCGGTGGTGACCCGCGAGGCCCCCGGGTCCTCCGCATTCTTCACGAGAACGGCCGTCACCTTGTCACTGCGGGCCCGCTGCTCCTGCGCGGAGGCGATCACCGCGTCGGCCGCCGCCCGGCCCGCGAACACGGCACCGACCAGCGCCAACAGCCAGGCGCACAGCACCACCCAGGCCTCGATGACGTCACTGCGCCGCCTCAGCGGGCTGCGCCGCCACCGCCACAACCGCACCCTCGGACACCCGGACGCAGCCATGCCGACACCCCCTTGAGCACCGACAGCACACCTCCAGTGTGCGCCCACCTGCCGTCGGGCGCGCGTGCTTCCGGCCATGGAATTCCCGCACCATTGAATGAAGTATTCAGCATCTCTAGCATCTCCCGATGGATACATTCATCCGGTCCCCGGGAGGACCCGTGCGTCCTGTGCTTCCTGTGCTGCCCGTGCTTCCAGTTGTCCGTCTCAGACGCCCCCGCCGCCCGCTGATATCGGCCGCCGCCGCCCTGCTACTGACCCTCGGCCTCACCGCCCCGGCCACGGCCGCCACCGCACCCGAGCCCCGCGGCCGGGTTCCGCAGGTGTGGCCGACGCCGAAGAGCGTGCACGCGGGCCCGGGACGGCTCACCGTGCCGGACAGGGTCGTCGAGGTCGTCGGCCCGCGCACCGATCCCGCCGCCCGACGCCTGGTCGAATCCGTCCTGCGCGAGGCCGGCGCCGAGCACATCGTCACCGTGCCTGCGAGCGAGCGGCCGCCCGCCTCCGGCCTCACGGTGTACGTCGGCGGCCCCGCCGAGAACGCCGCCACCGCGGCGGCCCTGCGGGAACTGCGCGCCAAGTCACCGACCGGACTGCCCTCCGGCGGCTACGCCCTCGCCGCCGGACACTCCCACGGCCGCGCCCTCCTCGCCCTCTCCGGCAGCGACACCACCGGCACCTTCTACGCCGCCCAGACCCTGCGCCAGCTCGTCACCGGCGACCGGATGCCCAGCGTGACCGTCCGCGACTGGCCCACCGCCGGCCTGCGCGGCGTCATCGAGGGCTTCTACGGCACCCCCTGGTCGCACGCCGAACGCCTCGCCCAGCTGGACTTCTACGGCCGTACGAAACAGAACGTCTACGTCTACTCCCCCAAGGACGACGACTACCTGCGCGCCCGCTGGCGCGACCCGTACCCGCCCGCCGAACTGGCGCGGCTGACGGAACTGGTCGATCGCGCCCGCGCCAACCACGTCCGCTTCACCTACGCCCTCTCCCCCGGCCTCTCGGTCTGCTATTCCTCCGACGCCGACATCAAGGCGCTCACCGCCAAGTTCGACTCGCTGTACGACATCGGCGTGCGCTCCTTCGCGATCCCGCTGGACGACATCAGCTACACGAAGTGGAACTGCGCCGCCGACGAGGCGGAGTTCGGGACGGGCGGCGGTGCGGCGGGCGCCGCGCAGGCGCATCTGCTCAACACGGTGTGGCGGGAGTTCACCGCCGGGCACCCGGACCTGAAGCCCCTGGAAATGGTCCCCACCGAGTACTCCGACCTCGCCGACTCCCCCTACAAGAAGGCGCTGCGGGAGAAGCTCGACCCGTCCGTGGTCGTCGAGTGGACCGGCGTCGGCGTGATCGCGCCGACCATCACCGCCGAACAGGTGAAGCGGGCACGTGAGGTGTACGGCCACCCGATCCTGGTCTGGGACAACTATCCGGTCAACGACTACGTCACCAGCCGTCTCCTGCTCGGCCCCTACACCGGCCGCGAGCCCGGCGTGGCGAGCGCGTCGACGGGGGTGACCGCCAACCCGATGGTGCAGGCAGAGGCGAGCCGGATCGCCCTCTTCACCTCTGCGGCCCATCTGTGGAACCCGGACGCGTACGACCCCCGGGCCGCCTTCCTCGCCTCCGTACGGGATCTCGCCGGGCCCGGCGCCGCCCGCTGGCTGCGGATCTTCGCCGAGAACAACTACTCCTCCCAGCTCGACCCCACCGAGGCCCCGACGCTCACCCCGCTGATCGCCGCCTTCCGCAAGGCCTACGAGCAGGACAGCGGCCTCGGCCGGGCCGCCGCCGAGCTCAGGGGCTACTTCGCCGACATGGCCGCCACCCCGGCCCGGTTGCGGGCCCTGTTCGACAACCCCGGGTTCCTGGACGAGACCTCGGCCTGGCTGGACAAGCTCGGCCGCTACGGCCGCGCGGGCGAGACCGCCGTGGACCTGCTGCTGGCGCACAAGGACGGCGACGCGGAAGCCGTCACCCGGTACTGGACCGAGCTGCGGGCCGAGCGCAAGGCGCTGGACGCCGTGCCGGAGCAGGTCTCGCCCGGGGTGATGGACCAGTTCCTCTACACGACGATGCTGAAGACCGCCCCCGACCCCGGCGTCGACGCCTCCTTCTCCCCCGACTCGCTGTCACTGCGGCCGGGGGCCTCCGCCACTGTCACCCTGGACCTGTCCGACGCGCGGGACGAGACCGTCGGCTGGCAGCTCGACGTGCCCGAGGGCATCACCGCCACGCCCGCCGAAGGCACGGTCACCGGACCGGCATCGGTCAGCGTCACCCTCACCGCCGACGCCGCAGCCACCGCAGGCGTCCACTCGGTCCTCGTGTCGGGCTCGGGACTCCTGGACCGCGCGCTTCCCGTCCAGGTCACCGACGGCAGCGGTACTCCGCGAGCACTGACGGCCAACTTCAGTGGCGCCTCGGTGAGTTCCATCGACCTGTCCACCGGGACGACCGAGAACATCGCGGTCGGCGCCAACCCGGGCGAAGTCGTCGTGAGCGCCGACGGCCGTACCGCGTACGTCGCCGGCCAGGGTTCGAACACGGTCAGCGTGCTCGACGTGGCGCGCGGCACGGTCACCGCCACGGTGGCCGTCGGCCGGGTCCCCGCCGGTCTCGCGCTCACCCCGGACGGCGGGACGCTGTGGGTGGCCAACTACACGGACGGCACGGTGCAGCCCGTGGACACCGGCACGCTCGAGGCGGGCGCGCCGGTCCGGGTCGGCGACGGGCCGGAGAACCTGGCGGTCACGCCGGACGGCAGGACGCTGTACGTGGCCAACATCCACGACGACACGGTCAGCCCCGTCGACCTCGCCACCGGCACCGCGGGCAGCCCGATCGCGGTCGGGCCCAGGCCCTTCAACGTGGTCGCCGCGCCCGACGGGAAGACGGTGTACGTGTCCAACTCCGGTGCCTCGACGGTGACTCCGATCGACACGGCGACCAACGAGACCGAACCGACGCTGCTGGTCACCGGCCAGGCCTACGGCCTCGGGCTGTCCCCGGACGGCCGGACGCTGTGGGTCAGCCCCAGCACCGGGGACCGGGTCACCCCCGTCGACACGGTGACCGGCGCGCCCGGCGCCGCGGTCACGGTCGGCAGGTCCGCCTTCGACGTCGGCCTGGACTGGGACGGCGGTACGGCCTACGTCGCCACGGCGGACGCAAACGCCCTGGTGCCGGTCGACACCGCGGCGGGCACGGCCGGGTCCCCGCTGACGACCGGCGCGTATCCGCTGGCCGTCGCGCTGACGCCGGTACCCGTGGAGTGATCAGCTCGCGGTGCGCCGGATCCGTCCGGCGTACCGCTTCTCCAGTTCCAGGTTGCCCTCGAAGCCGCCGGGCACATTGGCGGAGACGTACACCGGCGGTCGCTCCCCGGCGGCGAGGAGGATTCCCGAGGCTTCGGCGACGGCCATCTGCACCAGCATCACGCCGGTGAGCGTGGACAGGGCGCACACCGCGCCGCCTCCGGGCAGCTCCAGCAGCGCGTCGCCGGGCGGGGCCGCGTTGTCGAGGACGACGTCCGCGAGGTCGGCGAGCTTCTTGCCGCCGGCGTGTCCCGCGGGGACGGCCCGGGTGTGGGCGAGGGAGGTGAGGGCGAGGATCCGGTGGCCCTGCTCCCTGGCGTGCAGGGCCATCTCGACGATGACGTTGTTGACGCCGGAGTTGGAGATGATGACGAAGAGGTCCTGGGGGTGCGGGGCGGCCAGGTCGTAGAGGCGGGCGGCGACGCCGGGCTCGCGCTCCAGGAGCGGGTCGTCGAGGACGCTCGGCGCGGCACCGCCGTACAGGACGAGGTCGGCGATGCTGAGCCGGTTGGTGGGGACCAGCCCGCCCGCCCGGCCGGCGACTTCGAGGACCATCGCCTGGGAGTGACCGGTGCCGAACGCCTGGATCACCCCGTCCGCCCGTACGCACTCGGCGATGAGTTCGGCGGCGCGGGCCACGTCCTCGCGGGCGGACTCGGTCAGGCGGTCGAGGACGGCCATGCCCTCGCGCGCGAAGCGCCGGGCGCTCACAGACTCGTCGGACACAGGTCACTCCCCACTGACGGGCCCACTGAGGGCCTGACGGCTTGAGCCTGATGGATTGAACCACCCTGTACTCCTACATCGATGAATCAATAAATCACACACCGAGCGGTACGGGCAACGAGCCCGCTCGGGGGCGTTGGGTTCGGTCCTGGTATTCAACCTGGGGGGCAACCGGTGGCTGGTACCTTCTCCCCATGCCCCCGACGGACGTCACCACACTGATCCGCACCGAACTGCCCCGGCTGGCCGGATCCCTGCGCAAGGTAGGCGAGCTGATCCTGGAGGATCCGGCCGCCGTCACCCACTGTTCGGCCGCCGAGCTGGGCCGCCGCACCGGCACCTCCCAGGCGACGGTGACCCGGTTCTGCCGGGCCATCGGGCTCGACTCCTACCAGCATCTGCTGATCGAGCTGGCCCAGGAACGCGGCCGGGGCGAGGTCTCCGACTGGGGCAGCGCCGAGATCGGCCCCGACATCTCGCCGGACGACAGCCTGGAGCGGGTCGTGCAGGTCGTCGGCAGCGCGGATCTGCGGGCGATCCAGCAGACCATCGAGCGCATCGACCTCGACGCCCTCGAACGCGCCGCCCAGGCCCTGGCCCGGGCCCGCCGTATCGACGTGTACGGCGTCGGCGGCAGCGGCGCCGTGGCCCAGGAGACGGAGACCCGGCTGTTCCGCATCGGCTGCCAGGTCCGCGGCTGGACCGAGGTGCACGGCGCGGCCACCTCCGCCGCCCTGCTCACCCCCGCCGACGTGGCCATCGGCATCTCCCACTCGGGCGCCACCCGGGAGACCCTCGAACCCTTCGAGATGGCCAAGGAGCGCGGCGCGACCACCATCGCCATCACCACCGATCCGCGTTCCCCGCTGGCCAAGGCCGCCGACATCCGGCTCATCTCGGCCACCTCGGAGACCAGCTTCCGCACCGGCAGCATCGGCGGCCGGCACTCCGTCCTGATGATCGTGGACTGTCTCTACGTCCGGGTCGGCCAGGTCTCCTACCAGCGCGCCAGCGCCTCGCTCGCCCTGACGGACCACATCACCCCGCGGCACGCGGTGAAGAACCGCCGGACTCGCTGAAACCCGGCTCGCGATGTATGGATCAACCACCTGATTACCTTGAGGGTGGTTGTTTGAATCATCCAGTTGCGCCAGGATGGGGCTCCCCACGAGCACTCGTAGGAGCCCCATGCGCGTCATCTCTGTCGAGTCGACCGAGCTCTTCGTCGGTTCCGAGGACCATCCGCTGCAGGTGGTGGCCGTGGAGATCGGCGAGGCCCCCGGCCGGACGGTCCGCCTCACCGTCGAGGGCCCGGGTGTCCACGGCACCGTCGAGGCGACCGCGGGGGACGACGGCACGGTACGCGCCGAGATACCGGTGACGACCGACCTGGCTCCCGGCGACCGCACGCACATGAGGGTCACGGCAAAGGACGCCGGCGACCCGGCCCGCACGGCGGAGCGGTCCGCCGCGTTCACGGCGGCCGAGCCCGGCTGGACCATGTTCATGGTCAGCCACTTCCACTACGACCCGGTCTGGTGGAACACCCAGGCCGCCTACACCGAGACCTGGGACGTCGCCGACGACCCCGCCGGCACCGGACTGCCCGCCCGCACCTTCGACTCGCGCGGCCAGTCCGGGATGAGCCTGGTCCGCGCGCACTGCGATCTGGCGCGGCGCGACCCGGCGTACACCTTCGTGCTCGCGGAGGTCGACTACCTCAAGCCCTACTGGGACGCCTTCCCGGAGGAGCGCGCCTTCCTGCGCCAGCTGATCCGCACCGGCCGCGTCGAGATCATGGGCGGCACCTACAACGAGCCGAACACCAACCTCACCGGCGCCGAGGCGACCGTGCGCAACGCCCTGTACGGCGACGGCTTCCAGCGCGGGATCATCGGAGCATCACCGGAGACGGCCTGGCAGCTGGACGCGTTCGGGCACGACCCGCAGTTCCCCGGCCTGATGGCGGACGCGGGGGTCAGCTCCAGTTCCTGGGCGCGCGGGCCCTTCCACCAGTGGGGGCCGACCCTCTCCGTGTTCGGCGAGGAGCCGCGCGATCCGAACCGGATGCAGTTCCCGGCGGAGTTCAGCTGGATCGCCCCGTCCGGGCGCGGGCTGCTGACGGCGTACATGGTCAACCACTACGGCGCCGGCTGGGCGATCGACAACGCGCCGACCCTGCCGGAGGCGGAGGCGGCGGCGTTCAAGCTGTTCAAGGGGCTCAAGCAGGTCGCGCTCACCCGTAACGTCCTGCTGCCCGTCGGCGGTGACTACGCGCCGCCGTGCCGCTGGGTGATGGGCATCCACCGGGACTGGAACGACCGTTACGTCTGGCCGCGCTTCGTCAGCGGAATCCCGCGGGACTTCTTCGCCGCCGTGCGCGCGGAGCTGGACGCCGAGGGCCGCAAGGCCTCCCCGCAGACGCGGGACATGAACCCCGTCTACACCGGCAAGGACGTCTCCTACATCGACACCAAGCAGGCCCAGCGCCACGGTGAGACGCTCCTCGCCGACGCGGAGGCCTGGGCGACGCTCGCCTCGCTGGTGACCGGGCACCCGTATCCGGACGCGGCGCTCGACAAGGCCTGGCGGCAGCTGATCTACGGCGCCCACCACGACGCCATCACCGGCTCGGAGTCCGACCAGGTCTACATCGACCTGCTCACCGGCTGGCGAGAGCTGTACGACCTGGCCGAGACCGTGCACGCGGACGCGACGGATGCCCTGGCGGGCAGAGTGGCCCAACTACCTGGCGGAACACCGGACTTGGTGGTCTTCAACGCGGCGACCTGGGAGCGCCGGGACGTCCTCGCGGTGGCGGACCCTGGCCTCGTCCCGCTGGACGACACCGGTCTGCCCCTGCCCGCCGTACGGGAGGACGGCGAACTCCGCGTCGTCGTCCCGGAGGTGCCCGGCATGGGCCTCAAGGCGCTCCCGCTCGCCGACGGGACGGTCCCCGAGTGGACGCGCGGCGACGGCACGACGATCCGCAACGAGTTCTACGAGGTGACGGTCGACCCCGCACGCGGCGGCACCGTCAGCGGCCTGCGGGCCCTGACGGAGGCCGGCCGGGAACTCCTGCGCCCCGGCGACATCGGCAACGAGCTGGTCGTCCAGGAGGAGTACCCGAGGCACCCGCGCTTCGGCGAGGGCCCCTGGCACCTCACACCGACCGGCACGACCGCCGCCCGCAGCCGGGACGTCACGGCGGACGTCGACGTCGAGCACTCCCCCGCCGGATCCCGGATCACCGTCCGCGCCGACCTGGGCCTCTTCCGCTACACCCAGCGCCTGACGCTCTGGAAGGGCGTCGACCGCCTCGACCTCACGACGACCGTCGACGGCTACGACGGCGCCGACCGCCTCATCCGGGTCCGCTGGCCCTGCGACGTGCGCGGCGGGCTGCCGGTGCACGAGGTGGCCGACGCGGTGATCGGGCGCGGGTTCGGGTTCGTGGAGGTGGACAGCGAGGAGTTCCCGTGGACGCTCGACAACCCGGCCAACACCTGGTTCGGGCTCGGCTCCACCGCCCGGGTCGCGGTCGAGGACGGCTCCGGCCGACCGCTCGGCGAACGGTCCATCGGGGTCGCCGAGTTGGTGTACGCCTCCTGGGACGACGCCGGTGAGCTGGGCACGGCGCTCGCGGCCGCCCTCGTGCGCGTGGGCGTGACGGCGACCTCGACGATCGCCGGCGGCCCGCGCTACGGCGATCTGGAGGTCGACTCCAACCTGCCGGACATCCGGATCGCGGTGGGCGCCCCCGAGCGCAACCCGCTGGTCGCGGAGGCCCTCGGCTGGGATCCCGCGGCCGGCCGGGAAGTGCGCCGCCAGCTCACCGAACGCGGAGTAGCCGCCGTATGGGTCGCTCCGCGCGCCTCGCTGCGGGAGGAGTGGGTGCCCGGCGCCGACCTGCGCGACCTGGAGCGGCTGCCGCTGCTCGTGGTGGCGGGCGCCCGGCCCGAGGACGACGCCAAGGCCGTGGACGCGCTGATCGCCGACCTGGACGACGCGGTCCTGAGCGCCACGGCGGCAGGCGGCGGGGAGGCGCTGCCACCGGGGGACGCCTGGGACGGCCGTAGCTTCGCGGTCCTGAACCGTGGCACGCCCGGCTGTGTGGTGACCTCCTCCGGCGACCTCTACATGTCCCTGATGCGTTCCTGCACGGGCTGGCCGTCCGGCATCTGGGTGGACCCGCCCCGCCGCACGGCGCCCGACGGCTCCGCCTTCCAACTCCAGCGCTGGTCCCACACCTTCGAGTACGCCGTGGTCGCGGGCGCGGGCGACTGGCGCGAGCTGCGGCTGCCGCAGGCGGGGCACGCCTTCAACCACCCCCTGACGGCGCGGCTGAGGCGGACGGCGGAGCCGTCGGGCGCCGTACTGCCGAGGAAGACCGCACTGCTGGGCCTGGAGCCGGCCGGGGAGGTGCTGCTCGACGCGCTCAAGCCGGCCGGGTCGCCGCTCGCCCGGGGAAGCGTGGCACCGGCGGACCCCGGACGCGGGGTCGTCATCCGGATGCACGAGGTGAACGGGCGGCCCGTGCGGGCGCGGGTACGCGGGCCGCTGGAGTGGGCGGACGGTGCGCGGGCGGACGTACTGGAGAAGCGTGGTGAGCCACTGACGCCCGGCGATCACGGGGTACTCGACGTCGACCTGACCGGCTTCGAAGTGGCGACCGTCCTCGCCACGACGGGCGCGTCGACCACACCCGGCCAGGGCATCGCCGCCCACGAGCCCGCCCAGCCCGTCCCGACCCGCTACTGGCTCCACAACTCCGGCCCGGCCCCGCGCGGCAACATGCCGGTCGCGGTGTACGTCTCCCCGACCACGCTCACCGTCGCTGACGGCCCGGTCACGGCGACGGTCCGGGTCTCCTCGGAGCTGACCGACGCACCGGTCTCGGGCACGGTGAGCCTGCATGTCCCACCCGGCTGGTCCGTCGAGCCGCCCGAGCTGCCGTACGCACTCGCCCCCGGCGGATTCACCCTCACCGAGGCCACGGTGACACCACCGCCCGACCCCGAGCCGGGCCGCCACTGGCTCGCCGCCCGGCTGACGTACGGCGGGCAGACGTACGAGGACACGGTGGCGCTGGACGTGCCGGACGGACACCGGGGTCCAACGCTCGTGACGAAGCTGGGAGTTGAGCGCGTCAGCGTACGCCGAGGCGAACGGGTCCGCGTCCCCGTGACCCTGCGCAACACCACCCGGGGCCCGATCAGCGGCACCTTGTGGGCGGTCTCCTCCTGGGGAACCTGGGCGGGCGTGACCCCTGGCTGCCAGGGCTTCACCGTGCCGGGCGGCGAGCGACTGGACCACGCCGTCGAGGTGGACGGCAGTGCGGTGCCGCCGGGTTCGTACTGGCTGATGGCGAAGGCCGGCTGGCACGGATGCGTCGCCTACACGGAGGCGGTCGTGCTGGAGGTGACGGAGTGACGGACCACGCCGCCCTCGTCCACGGCCGCCCAGTCCCCAGGTCCCGCGTGGACACCTTCCTCAAGTCCGTCCCACCCCGAGACCCCGAAACCCACCCCGACTCCCTCGCCCGAGCCGAACGCCAACGCCGCCGCTGGGCAACACAGGTGGTGGTGATCGACGAGCTGGCCCGACAGACATGCGCCGAGCAGGGGCTGGAGCCAAGACGTAGCGCCCCTCACAAATGCGCCGACGGCACTGCAACCCCCTCAAGGGGCGCGGGGCTGTATCGATATGCGGCTCCGCCGCGGGGCGCGACCAGCCCCAACGGCGCCGCACCCGAAAACGGACCCCCCTCCGCCCCACCCGCGGAGCGCACCGTGGCCGACCTCGGCAGCATCATCGCCGTCGCCCTGGCCCACTCCTCCGCCGCCCGCACCCTGCTCACCCACCTGGAATCCGAGCAGCACATCCCCGAAGCGGCAGTACGGGACTACTACGACCGCAACCGGGACCGCTTCCTGACCCCGAGCGCGCTCAGGCGCGGCGTCGACCCCTACGGCCCGGCGGCCGTACCGGCGGACTTCCTGCCATACGAACGCGCCCGCGAGGACATCGAGCGCGAGCTACGCCACGCGGCGGCCCGCTGGGCGTTCTTCGCCTGGCTGGACCACGCCCGCACCGGCGTGGAGTACGCCCCGGGCCACGAGCACCCCGGCGACCCGTCCCACCCGGACCACGAGCACCGGCACTGAACGGAACGTAAAAGCAACCCGGCAACCCATTGACCTCCGATGAATTCTGGTCCACCTTTTCATCAATCAGAGTCCAAGTTGGTGATTTGAACCAGCTAACACCAGCGAACCAGTCGGCTCGGCCGGCCGCAGGAGGGCACCCATGCGCGCAAGCAGACTTCCCGGATCCCTGGCATGTTTCCTCACCCTGGCCCTCACGGCCGCCGGCTGCGGCCTCTCCGGCGGCTCCGACGACGGCGAGGCCACGGCCGGCGGCTGCAAGGTCGACAAGGCGAACGTGGGGTCGGGCGCGCTCACGGGGGATGTGAAGGGCGACATCACCTTCCAGACGACCAACTTGAAGAAGGACTTCGGCGACTACTTCAACGGCGTCATCGCGGCCTTCGAGAAGGAGCACCCGGGCACGAAGGTCAAGTGGATCGACGACCCGGGCGACGCCACCTTCACCCAGCGCCTGGTCGCCGACGCGCAGGGCTGCACGCTGCCGGACGTGGTGAACATCAACGTCAACACGGCCATCGCGCTCACCAAGAACGGCTATCTGATCGACCTGGACAAGAAGGCGCCGGACGCGGGTGAGCCGTTCGTTCCCGCGCTGTGGAAGTCGAGCCTGTACGCGGACGCCTCGGGCACCAAGGTGCACAGCGTGCTGCCCTGGTACTCCGGCGGCATCGTGCAGACCTTCAACACCGAGCTGATGAAGAAGGCGGGGCTGGACCCGGCCAAACCTCCGACGACCGTCCTCGGACTGTTCGCCGACGCGGAGAAGGTGGCCAAGGCCTCGGGCGGCGAGTACCACGCCTTCCTCGCCAACCCGCAGCTGCGCATCCCGGCCGACTGGCAGCAGATGGGCATCAAGATCTTCTCCGCCGACGGCAAGTCGTTCACCTTCGCCGACGACCCGAGGACGGCCCAGTGGGTCGAGGCCATGACCAAGCTCTACAAGGCCGGCGGGATGCCCAGGGACTCCCTCTCCTCCACCCAGGACCCGGCCAACGTCTTCGGCCAGGGCAAGCTGGTCTACGGCCCCACCAACCCCAACTTCCTGCGGTTCATCCAGCAGAACAACCCGACCGTCTACAAGAAGACCGGCGTCGCCCGCTTCATGCTGGACGACCTCGGCCACACCGTCGGCGCACCGCAGTACATCGGCACCGCCTCCACCAGCAAGAACGCGGTGACCGCAGTCGCCTTCGCGCGGTTTTTGACCAACGCGAAGAACCAGCTGGAGTGGGCGAAGGACCCGAACGTGGTCATCTTCCCGTCGACCACGGCCTCCCTGGACGACCCGTTCTTCCAGTCGGTCAAGGGCAGCGACCCCTTCGCCGAGGCCCGGAAGATCGTCGCCAGTGACCGCAAGACCGCGACGGCCGACGAGATCGCCCTCACGCCCGGCGAGCTGAACGCCATCTCGGCCCAGATCCAACTGGCCATGCAGGGCAAGAAGAGCGCCGAGGACGCCCTCAAGGACGCCCAGTCCAAGGGCAACGAGCTGATCGCGCAGGGCAGCTGACGATGGCTCAGCACACTGTGGACCAGGCGCCCGTTCCCGCTCCCCTCGGGGCGGGCGCCCCCCGCCCCGGCTCCGTACCCGAACCGCCGGGGCGCCTGCGCCGCGTCCTCCGCTCCGTCACGCCCGGCCCGACGGCGGACGCGGGGGGCGCGGCGCTCTACCGCCGCTGGTGGCTGCCCTGGCTGTGGATGCTCCCGGCGATCGTCGGCACGACGGTCTTCGGGGTGTTCCCGTTCCTCAACACGATCCTGGTGTCCTTCACCGACGCCAAGCCGCTCGGCGGCGCGTACAACCTGGTGGGCCTGGACAACTACACGCGGATGCTGGGGGATTCGGACTTCTGGCTGGCGACCCGCAACAGCGTCCTGTACGCGCTGATCGTCGTCCCGCTGATGGTCCTGCTGCCGCTGCTGCTCGCGGTCCTGGTGGAGAAGAACCTCCCGGGCATCGGCTTCTTCCGCTCCGCCTTCTACACCCCGGTCCTCGCCTCGTCCGTGGTCGTCGGCCTGAGCTGGCAGTGGCTGCTGAGCGACCAGGGCCTGGTGAACACCTGGCTGGAGAAGGCGCACCTGATCCGCGGCGCCATCCCCTTCCTGTCCGACTCGTGGCTGATCCTGCTCTCCGCGATGGGCCTGACCCTGTGGAAGGGCCTCGGCTGGTACATGATCTTCTACCTGGCCGCCCTCGGGAACGTGCCCCGCGAACTCCACGAGGCGGCCGCCGTGGACGGCGCCGGTGCGGTGCGCCGCTTCTGGCATGTCACCGTGCCCGGTGTCCGCACCTCGATGATGCTGGTCGGCACCCTCACCGGCATCGGCTCGCTGCGCGTGTTCACCGAGATCTACATGCTCGGCGGCGCCACCGGCGGCCCCGGCGGCGCCGACCGCACACTTCCCTTCTACATCCGGGACGTCGGCCTCGACCCGCTCACCGGCAACGCCGGCTACGGCGCGGCGGTCAGCGTCGCCCTGTTCGCGCTCACCCTGGGCCTCACGCTGCTCGCGCAGCGCCTGACGAAGGAGGACGAGGCATGACCACGGCTGTGGAGAAGCGCAGGCGCCTGATGCCGCGCTGGCGGGACTACGGCCGCCCTCGTGAACTCGTCGTCCGTTACCTGCTGTTGGTCTTCGTGCTGTTCATCACCGTCGGCCCGCTGCTGTGGCAGGTGCTGTCGTCCCTGAAGGGCGCCGGCGAGGACGTCTTCGGCGCGGGCGCCTCCCTCATCCCGCACCACCCGACGCTGCGGGCCTACGAGCAGGTCTTCGCCCAGGTGCCGGTGTGGACGTACATCAGGAACAGCCTGTTCGTGGCGGTCATCTCGATCACCAGTCAGCTGGTCTTCTCCACCATGGCCGGCTACATGCTCTCCAAGCCCGCCTGGAAGGGCCGGGGACTGGTGTGGGTGCTGCTGATGGCGTCCATGATGTTCCCCTTCGAGTCGATCATGGTGTCGCTGTTCCTGAGCGTCCGCGACATGGGCCTGGTCGACAATCTCGTCGGTGTCTGGCTGCCCGGCTTCGTCGCCGCGATCAACGTCCTCATCATGCGGGCCGCGTTCCTCGCCGTCCCGCGCGAGATCGAGGACGCGGCGATGCTGGACGGCGCGGGCGAGTGGAAGCGGTTCCGCCATCTGTACCTGCCGTCCGCGTACGGCGCGATCCTGGTCGTCACCATCAACACCTTCATCAGCGCCTGGGACGACTTCCTCTGGCCGCTGATCGTGCTGCGCTCCGAGGAGCACTTCACGCTGACGCTGGGCCTGGCCCGGCTCCAGACGTCGTCGTTCGGCTACGACCAGCGGCTGGTGATGGCGGGCTCGGTGATCTCGGTGGTCCCGGTGCTGGTGCTGTTCGTGATCACCCAGCGCTGGTTCTACAAGGGGGTCTCGTCGGGGGCCGTGAAGCTCTGAGACGGTACGGCGGTCAGGGCCGCCCGCGCCGACTCCGCGACGCGGAACTCGACCACCGTGCCGGTGCCGGACAGCTCGGCGCCGAGCGGGAACGCCACCGTGCGGGTCTCGCCCGGCGCCAGATCGACGGCCCGGAAGCCGCACAGCTCCAGCGTGCGCGGCCACACCGGGGTCCGCAGCCGCCGCAGGTACAGCTGGGCGACGGAACGGCCGTGCCGCTCCCCGGTGTTGGTGATGTCGGCCTCGACGGTGTGCCCGGCCAGCCGTGGCGGGCCGTAGGCGAAGCTCGTGTACGAGAGCCCGTGCCCGAACGAGTAGAGCGACTCGGCGTCCTCGTCCGCGTAGCCGCCGTACTCGGTGTCCTTGTGGTTGTAGTAGACGGGGAGCTGGCCGGCGGAGCGCGGCACCGACAGCGGCAGCCGGCCGACGGGTTCGGCGAGCCCGAGCAGCACCTCGGCGAGCGCGTCGCCGCCCCAGGGGCCCGGGTACCAGGCGGTGAGCAGGGCGGCGGCCCCGGTGGCGGGGACGACGTGCGGCCGGCCCTGGACCAGCACGACCGCGGTCGGCGTCCCGGTCGCGACGACGGCCTCCAGCAGCGCGTTCTGGGCCTTCCCGAGCCGCAGCCCGGCCAGGTCGACGCCCTCGCCGCAGGTCATCTCGGAGACGACGGTCCGCGCGGCCCCGTTGGCGTCGAACTCCGTTCCGGGTGTGCGTGCGCTGCTGCCGCCCAGTACCAGCACGGCCAGGTCGGAGGCGGCGGCCGCGGCGACCGCCTCGGGGACGCCGGAGAGGTCGCCGCCGGTGAGGGCGCAGCCGACGGCGTGGCGGATGTCGAGGCCGGGCGGGGCGAGACGCCGTAGCCCGTCGAGCAGGCTCACTCCGGTGCCGGGGCGTTGCGGCGCGGTGTAGTCGCCCGACTGGTGGGCGGCGGTGGCGGACTGGGGGCCGAGGACGGCGACCCGGGAGACGGACGCGGACAGGGGCAGGACCCCGCCGTCGTTACGGAGGAGGGTGACCGCGCCTCGGGCGACGGCGGTGCTGAGCTCTCGGCCCTGAGCGGGGAAGGGAACCGTGCGGTCCCGCTGGTCGAACAGCCCCAGCCGGAACTTGAGCCGCAGTACGCGGGCGACCGCGGTGTCGAGGGCCGCTTCGGTCACCAGACCCAGTTCGACCGCCTCCTCCAGATGTGTGAAGCCCTCGTCCCAAAGGCTCAGATCGACACCGGCGTCGAGCGCGAGGGCACCCGCGGACACCTTGTCGCCGGTGATCCGTGCCAGCCGGTCCACCGCGAGGCCGTCGGCCATGACCAGGCCCTCGAACCCCCAGCTTTCTCTGAGGAGTTCGGTGAGCAGCGCCCTGTTCCCGGAGCAGGGCATCCCGTCCACCTCGTTGTACGCGGCCATGACGGCGGCGGCCCCGGCACGGACGCCGGCGAGGGCGGCCGGGAGGTGGATCTCGTGCAGCTCGCGTGGGCCCAGCTCGGACTCGGCGGAGTTGCGGCCGCCGACGGTGGCGCCCTGGCCGGCGAAGTGCTTGAGGACGACGGGAGCCTTGTCGGGTGCGAAGTACTCGGCGGGGGCGCCCTGCATGCCGCGTACGACGGCCTCCGTGAACCGGGCGGCGAGGTACGGGTCCTCCCCGAAGCACTCCTCCGTGCGGCCCCAGCGGGGGTCACGGGCGATGTCGAGTGCCGAGACGAGGGCCACGTGGCCGCCGCGGGACCGCAGTTCGGCGGCGGCGTGGGCGGCGGCGCGCTCGTACAGCCCGGGGTCCCAGGTGGCGCCGACCGCCAGGTTGACCGGCAGGACCGTGCCGTCCAGCGCCATGTGCCCGTGCGGCACCTCCTCGACGAACAGCGCGGGAATCCCGAGCCGACTGCGCTCGACGACATGCCGCTGCACCAGCGCGGCGAGTGCCGCACCGTCCTGCGCGGCGGGCCCGTTGTCGTGGTCCACGCCGGACCAGGCGTCGGCGCGCTGGAGGCCGTAGAGGGCGCCGAGCCCCTCGAAGCGGTCGGTCTCGGCGTACAGGGCGTCGGTGAGTTCGAAGCCGCCGTCGGGGGTGCGCCGGTAGGCGTCCCAGCCGTACATCCGCTGGTTGAGCTGGCCGACCTTCTCGCGCAGGGTCATACGGGAGAGGAGGTCGCGGACCCGGGTGTCGACGGGGGCGGTGGGGTCGCGGTACCGCTGCGCGTCGGCGTCGCTCATCCGTCGTACCCCAGGCGGGCGAGGGCTACGGCGCCCCGGGAGCCGTCGGGGACCCAGTCGAGGGTGAGGCCGAGAGATCGCAGCCGGGCCGAGAGCGGACCGGTCAACGGCCCGTCCGGACCGAGCAGACCGCCGGTCGCCACGATCCGCTCCCCGGGTCTGGGGTCGAGCGCGCCGACGAGGCCGGCCAGGTGATCGGCCGCCGTTTCGAGGATTCCCTCGGCCACGGCGTCCTGGTGATCGGCGGCTTCCGCGACGAGCGGCGCCAGTTCGGCCAGTTGGACCGGCGGGCGGGCCATGACGGCGGGGAGCAGGTGCATGCGGTAGGCCTCGCGCCGGGCCCGGGTCCAGGAGCGTTCATCCGGGGGCAGGACATCCTCCGGCACCTCCAAGGCCCTTCCCACCGACGCCCCCAGCGCCGTGGTCCCGCCCCGCCCGTCGGCCATGCGCAGCGCCAGCCGTACCGCCTCGCGCCCGATCCAGAAGCCGCCGCCGTCGTCGCCGAGCAGCCAGCCGTCGCCGCCCGCGGTCGCGGTGCACGCGCGGGCGGTGATGCGCATCGCGACCGCGCCCGTGCCGGCCACCAGGGCGAGTCCGTCGGCGGGGTGGCCGGGCGCGGAGGCGAACGCCGCCTCGATGTCGCTGTGGATCTCGATCGAGTGGGCGTCGATACCCAGCCGGCTCAGGGCGACAGTGAGGGCGGCGTGCGCCTTGACCCGGCCAGGCTCGTCCGGGGCGGTCCGCGAGGCGCCCGCGAATCCGCCGGCCACCGCGACGACACGGCCGCGCAGCGCCTCCGGCACGGCCTGCGCGAGGGCCTCGGCGAGATGCTCGGTGAGCTGCGCGCCGGGCACGGTCAGGGCGTTGCCCGGCCCGGAGGCGCCCTCGCCCTCGGGTTCGCCGCCGTGCGCGGGCGCCAGGAGGGCACGCGTACGGGTGCCGCCGGCGTCGAGGCCGACGACGTACGCCGGTGCCCGTCCGGCCGAGGTTTGGTTCAAATCACTATTCATCGTCGCCCATGGTGGTTGATACATTCGCGCCAGACAAGAGACGGACAAGAGACAACGGACAAGAGACAGACGGCTGCCAAGCCCCCGTGCGGGCCCGGCCCGAGGAGGATCCCATCCACCCGCTCCGCTTCGGCGTCAACTACACGCCCCGCCACGGCTGGTTCCACTCCTGGCACGACTTCGACCCGCCGCGCGCGCGTGAGGACCTGGACCGGATCGCCGGTCTCGGCCTCGACCACGTCCGCGTCTTCCACCTGTGGCCGCTGCTCCAGCCCAACCGCACTCTCGTGCGCCCCGCGGCGGTCGACCAGCTGGCGCGCCTCGTCGACCTGGCCGGTGAGGCCGGTCTGGACGTGATGGTGGACGGCATCCAGGGCCACCTGTCGAGCTTCGACTTCTACCCGGAGTGGACCCGCAGCTGGCACCACCGCAACGTCTTCACGGACCCGGAGGCCGTCCAGGCCCAGGCCGACCTCCTGCGCACCCTGGGCCGCGCGCTCACCGGCCGGCCGAACCTCATCGGCCTCCAGCTCGGCAACGAGCTCAACAACCTGGTCGAGCACAACCCGGTGACGGCGGACGAGGTCGACCACTACCTCGACACCCTGCTGGCGGCCGCCCGCGACGGACTCGGCCCGGACGGGGGCCTGGTCACGCACTCCGCCTACGACGCCGCCTGGTACGGCGACGACCACCCCTTCACCCCGGAGGCCTCGGCCCGCAAGGGCGATCTGACCACCATCCACCCCTGGGTGTTCTCCGGCGACTGCGCCCGCCGCTACGGCCCCCGCTCCCCGCAGGTCCGGCACCTCGCCGAGTACGGCACCGAACTGGCCAAGGCGTACGCCACCGACCCCGCCCGCCCCGTCTGGGTCCAGGAGACCGGCGCCCCCGCACCGCACATCCCGGCCGCCGACGCCCCCGACTTCGCGCGGGACACCGTACGCAACGCCGCCGAGTGCGCGGGGCTGTGGGGAGTGACCTGGTGGTGCTCGCACGACGTGGACCGGTCGCTGGCCGACTTCCCGGAACTGGAGTACACGCTGGGCCTGTTCGACTCCACGGGCCGCGCGAAGCCGATCGCCGAGGCCCTCGCCGACACGATCGCCGACCTGCGCGAAGCCCCGGCCCCGGCTCGACCGCGCACCACCGCCCTGCTCCTGGACTGCACGCCGGGCACCCGGTCGGTGTCCGGGCCGGGCGGCGCGTACTTCGAGGCGTGGATGCGGATGCGGGCGGAGGGGCTGCGCCCGGCGGTGGTCCTGGCCGCGCGGGCAATGGACGCGGAGTACCTGGCGGCCAGGGGCATCGAGGAGGTCGTACGGCCGTCCTGAGCCGCCGCCCGAATCGACCGGCGGGCGTCAGCCGACGGCGACGCCCGCCAACGCCTCGGCGACCGCCCGCAGGTTGACCCGCGCCCGTCCGTACGAGCACAACGCGCCGCCCTCCGGCAGCCCGGTGTCCACCCGTACCGCGTCCGGCCGCCGCGCCAGCAGGGCGTCGCGCAACCGGGCCTGCCAGGGGTGCAGTCCGGCGTCGCAGGTGGCCACCACCAGCGCGGCGGATCCGCAGCAGCGCAGGATGCCGTCGACGAGTTCGGCGGGGTCGGCCGCGTCTCCGGTGACGGCCGTGCCGGTGGCCGTGGGGTCGACGGCGCGTATCTCGGTCAGCAGGTCCTCGCCACCCCAGTTGAGCGCGGGGTGCGGCGGCGGGAACAGGTCGACGACATGGGCGCCGCGCACGGCGGGCGGCACCCCCCGGCTCCGTACGGCCCGGCGCGCGGCCTCCAGTCCGGCGCCCTCGTCCCAGGCGGCGACGGCGGCCGCGGGGGTCGCGTACCGCTCGGCGAGCCGCCGTACCCGGCCCGCGGCCTCCTCGATCCGTTCCTCCGCCAGCAGGCCGGTGCGCAGCGCGTCTAGGACGGCGTCCCGGCAGTCCAGGGTGACGTTCAGGTCTCCCACGGCGACGATCACCTGGTCCGCGCCGGCGGCCAGGGCGATGCGCGCGCCGACCGCCTCGCCGTACTGGTCGGCGATCGCCTTCATCTCCAGGGCGTCACTGACGAGGACGCCGTCGAAGCCGAGGTCGTGGCGGAGCAGGTCGCCGAGGACGCGGCGGCTGAGCGTGGCGGGGCGGCCCGGGTCCAGGGCCGGGAAGACGACATGAGCGCTCATCAGCATCGGCACGCCCGCGTCGATGGCCGCGCGGAACGGTTCGAGGTCGGCGCGGAGTTCGTCGTACGGCCGCGGGTCGACGGCGATGCCGTGGTGGCTGTCGGTGACGGTGCCGCCGTGGCCGGGGAAGTGCTTGGCGCAGGAGGCGACGGAGCGGGCCTCGGTGGCGGTGATCCAGGCGCGCAGATGGCGGGCGGCGAGTTCGGGGTCGGCGCCGAAGGAGCGGGTGCGCACGATCGGGTTGTCCGGCCGGTGCTGGAGGTCGGCCACGGGGGCGTAGGAGGCGGTGATGCCGAGGGTGGCGAGATGGCCGGCGAGGGCGTCGGCGCAGCGGGCGGTGAGGTTGGGGTCGTCGACGACGCCGAGGGCGTAGGAGCCGGGGACTTCGGGGGCGCCGGCGGTGACCAGGTGGCCGATGCCGCCGCCCTCGTTGTCGATGGCGACGACGATGTCCGGGCGTATCGCGCGCAGTTCGTCGGTGAGGAGGCGCACCTGCCGGGCGTCGCGGATGTTGCGGGTGAAGAGGATGACCCCGCCGAGGCCGCGGTCGATGAGTTCCTTGAGGGTGTCCGGCACGCTCGTGGCGCCGTCGAACCCGGCGACGAGACAGCGGTGGGCGGCTTCGTCCAGGTCGGCGGGGAGGGCGGTCGACCGGGAGGACCCGTGCACATGCTCGAAGTGGCTCACCCCGGCAATGTTCTGGCTCGATCAGCCGAAAGTCAACCTCTCGATGGATCACTGATTCAGCAACCCGCCTCACACGGTCACCCGCCCGGCGGTCACCGTCGGAAACCCGTTTGTACGGTGATCGCACGGGCGTCTACCGTCGGACTTCGTCGACGTGTAGCTCAGCAGCAGAGCACCGGGCTGTACACCCGGAGGGCGCAGGGGCAGCACCTGCCACGTCGGCCTCGACGTGTAGCTCAGCAGCAGAGCACCGGGCTCGGGACCCGGAGGGCGCGGGGGCGGAACCCGCCACGTCGGCTTATGAACGACAACGCTGAGCAGCAGCCCCTCGTCGCGACCCCGTCCTACCCGGCGGCACAGCTGGCCAAGGCCTTCACGACCGCGCTGACCCACCACGACCCCGCCACCCGGCGCCGGGCCGAGGAGCGCGGGCAGCGCTGGCGTGCGGTGCTCGCGGGGATGGCCGCCGGCCGGCTGAGGGTCGGTTCGCGCACCCCGCTGGTCGGGCTGCCGGCCTGGGTGACGCCCGAGGTGATGCGGGGCGGCTTCGCGACCGGGACGCCCGGTGCGGGCGGCCCGCTCCAGCCGTACGAGACCGAGGCCGCGCGTGTTCTCGGGGTGCCCGCCGAGCGGCGCGCGCTCTTCGCCCACTGTCTGACCGAAGCGGGACTCGCCTGGCTGTGGGCGCGGTTGGACGACGGCCACTACGAGGTCGGCGTGCCCGAGGAGGCCGCGCTGCTCACCGTGGCCTGGCTGGTGCGGCACGGGGCGACGGACGCGGCGCTGGATCTCGCGGCCGAACTGGAGCCGTTCGCCGACCGGCTGCGCTTCCTGCCACGCCCCGCGGACGGCCCCGCGCCGGACCCCGTCACCGCCGTGCACCGCAGCACCGTCTCCGACGCCGTAGACACCCTCATACAGCGGCGCCCCAACGCGGCCGTCGAGGCCCAGCGCGAGGCGCTCGCCGTATGGCAGCCGTTCGGCGACGAACTGCTCGTCCACTGGCTGGAGACGGCAGGGGGCGGCCGGGTGCTCGAACTCGCCCCGGACGCCGACTGGTCGGCGCGCGGCGCCGACCTG
>CBFGZZ010000030.1:0-38311 GCA_965653385.1 uncultured Streptomyces sp.
TCTGCATGAAGTAGAGCGCGGTCCGCTCCGCGCTCACCCGGGCGCGGCTGCGGCGCAGCGTCGGCAGGCTCACCGTCTCCGCGTCCCGGTGCATGAGAGAGACCAGCCCGATCAGCTGGTCGGGCAGCAGCCGCCAGGCCGAGGGCACATGGGCCTGGCGCAGCGCCGCCTCGATGCCGGGCAGCGGCTCCTGGCCCGGGTCCGGCACGGACGCGGCAATGACCGCGTACGGGCCCCGCTCGGGCAGGCCGAGCTGCCGGGCCGCCTCCCGCAGCGTTGTACGGTCCGCGAGCGCGCCCGTGAACAGCGCCTCGACCAGCGCCGAACGGCGCGCCTCGCGGCGCAGCGCCAACTCCGCACTGGCCTCCCGGTAGGCGGCCGCGACCGCCTCGGCGTAGCGGCCGAACAGCGCCCAGATCCGCGACGACCCGGCCACCAGATCCGCGTCCGTGACCTCCGGATGCCTGCGAGCCTCCTCGACCATCTGCGACCAGAGGTACTCGAAGCCGACCCGGTAGGCGTGCAGCATGTCGGCCAGGGGCACGCCCTGCTCGGCGCGCAGGCGCCCGGTCTCCTGCGCGGGCCGCACATCGGGCTCCGCACCGGAGGCGAGCTGTCTGAGCAGCAGGTCGGCGTTGCTCGCGCAGGAATCCCGCAGCGAGGCAAACGGCGTGAGCGAGTCGTCCGTGTAGGACTCGACCTCCGCGCGGATGCGCTGAGCCATCCGCTCACCCAGTTCGGGAAGGCGCTCGCGCAGGGCGGCACCCACACCTGACAGATCCATCCTCGCAGCGTACGGCCTCCTGCTTGTGCTCCGGAACAATCCCGGCATGCGCCGGCTGTCCGCGCCGCCATGGACGGCCGACATCGCGGACGTCACCATTCCGTGAGCGTCGGAGGCGAACGTGGCCGACGCCACGGAGCATGTGTGCAAGGAGGCATTATGTCCAATCTGGCGGAATTCCTGGCGGAGACGGCACGTCGGCAGCCCGAGAGCCCGGCGTTGCGGCTGGGCACGGCGACCATCACCTACGCCGAACTGGACCGGCTGAGCGCACAGGCCGCCGCCCTGCTGTGTGCCGAGGGCCTGCGCGCCGGCGACCGTGTCGCGCTGATGCTGCCGAACGTGCCCGAGTTCGTCGTCCTGTACTACGGCATCCTGCGCGCCGGCGGGATCGTGGTGCCGATGAATCCGCTGCTCAAGGCCCGGGAGACCGACTACCATCTGCGAGACTCCGGTGCCGTGCTGCTCGTCGAGTGGCACGCGGCGCCGGGCGAGGGCGCCGAGGGAGCGGCCGCCGCCGGGGTGCGGTACAAGGCGGTCGAGCCGACGGCCTTCGCCGACCAGCTCGCGCGGCAGGAGCCGCGGTACGAGGTCGCCGCCGCGGCCGGCGACGACATCGCTGTGCTGCTCTACACCTCCGGCACCACCGGCCGCCCCAAGGGCGCCGCGCTCACTCACGGCGGGCTGCGCCACAACATCGAGGTCAGCGCCGTACACGTGCAGCAGCTCACCGCCGAGGACGTCATCGTCGGCTGCCTGCCGCTGTTCCACATCTTCGGGCAGACTTGCACGATGAACACCGCCGTGTTCAGCGGCGCCTCGCTCACCCTCGTTCCCCGCTTCGATCCGCAGACGGTGCTCGACGCCATCGCCCGCGACCGGGCCACCGTCTTCGAGGGCGTGCCCACCATGTACGCGGCGCTGCTTCATCACCCGGGTGTCGCAGAGGCCGACGTGTCCACCCTGCGCATGTGCATCTCGGGCGGCGCGTCCCTGCCGGTGGAGGTCCTGCACGGCATCGAACGGCGCTTCGGCTGCATGGTGCTGGAGGGCTTCGGCATGTCCGAGACCAGCCCGGTCGTCTCGTTCAACCACCCCGACCGCCCGCGCAAGGCCGGATCCATCGGCACTCCCGTCCGTGACGTCGAGGTGCGACTGCTCGACGACACCGGTCTGGACGTGGCGCCGGGCGAGGTCGGCGAACTGGCGGTGCGCGGACCGAATCTGATGAAGGGCTACTGGAACCGCCCGGAGGAGACCGCCGCCGCCATCCCCGACGGCTGGCTGCGCACCGGCGACCTGGCCCGGCAGGACGAGGACGGCTACCTCTACATCGTCGACCGCAAGAAGGACCTCATCATCCGCGGTGGCTACAACGTCTACCCGCGTGAGATCGAGGAAGTTTTGCACGAGCACCCTGCCGTCGCCCTCGCCGCCGTCGTCGGCCTGCCTGACGAGCGCCTCGGCGAGGAGGTGGCGGCAGCGGTCGTTTTGCGCCCGGGAACCGAGGCGACGGTCGAGGAACTCCAGGAGTTCGTCCGCGAGCGGGTGGCCGCCTACAAGTACCCGCGCCGCGTGTGGCTGGCGGATGCCCTGCCGATGGGCCCGAGCGGCAAGATCCTGAAGCGCGAGATCACGGCGCCGGTGTGCTGAGCTGAGAAGCCGTCGCGTCTGCCGCCGCCTCGCTCAGCGGGCGGATCCAGGCCGTCGTACTGGTCAATGCGATCCGCTCCTTCTCGGATACCGCGGCGCTCAGGCCGCGTGGGCCTGCTGCCCGGAGGGACTGACGGCAGCCACGCCAAGCTGGCTCTTCCAGGATTTTCGTGAAGTCGGTCCGTGCTTCCGTGCGTTGGTGACGCTCCGTCAATCACCGGTGGATGCTCGACACGTGCACGGAGTGTTGAAGATGCTCTTGCCGCACCTCAACGGGGTGTTGGTGGAACACGTGGAGTTGAGGGCGATGTGCTGAGTGTCGCGACGAAAGGCCGCGATGATCTCCCAGTCCCTTGCCCTGGGTGTCGGACGGTTAAGGAGGTTCGCCATATCCCGCGTACGACTCGCCCCGGCCTTGGGCATCGGTGGCGACGAAGTCCGCGACGACGGCGGGCGAGAGGACACCGCCCAACGGCTGGCCGAACAGGTCGGATAGGGTGAACACCAGCGTGGCCGCCGCCGCGACCGCCCAGACCGCCGCCGAGGCACCCGCCCAGGTGAGGTAGCGGCGCTGCGCCGCAGTGAGCTTTCGACCGCCCGACAGCAGAACGGCGACGAGTAGCAGGGCCCCAGGGCGGCCACGGCGAAGGCGTCGGCGAGAGCACTGGCCACCGGCAGGCCGCAGGCGGTCACCGCCCCCGCATCCTCGATCCCCGGGACGAGCACGGTCGTGCCACTGCCCGCCCATACGGCCCCGACGGCCACGGCGATCGCGGCGGCCACTCGCCGAGGAGGAGCAGGGGCAGCCGTGGGAGGCGAACGGCCCTGGTCGCTTCGGCCTTGGGCATCGCTTCGACCTCAGTCGTCATTTCGGCCCCCGCCGCCTTTTGGGCCTCAGCCGACATGGCGGGTCTTCCCCCGCCTGCGGGCGAAGACTCCGGTGACGATCCCGGTGAAGGGCCACCGCACCCGCCACGGTGAGGAGGGGCGCCGGGGAATCGGCTGGTTCGGCACCGGTCTTCTCCTTCTGGGGCACCAGCGACTGAGTGGAAGCGGTGGCATTTCCCGCGCGGTGCGGCCGGAGAACCGGAAGCGTCCTGTGCCGCCTGGTCCGGCGCCTTCGCCTTCACCTTGAAGGTGTACGAGCCCGAGACGGGATGCCCGTCCTCGGCCGCGACCCGGTAGCCGACCGTGTAAAGGCCCGCCGGGGAGGCGGTGTCGAGCGGGAGGGTGACGGAGCAGCTGTGCGGTGGCACCCAGCAGTCGGGTCGTCAGCGGCAGGGCCAGCAGGACACCCGGCGGCGGTCCGGCGATCGCGTCGTGCTCGATCAGCCAGGACAGCCCGCCGGGACCGTCACCGGGAGCCGTCGTCCTGCCTAGGGACAAGAACGCGCCGCTCGTCCGCAGACTGAGGGGCCCGTGATGGCGTTCACCGCACTGGCAGGGCGTCGTACCGCGACGGCTGCGCGGAGGAGGACGCTTCCGGTGTGCACACGTACGCCAGCTCTGATGAACTGTGGGACACGCTCGGAGAGTCCGTCGAGTACAAGCGCATCATGTGCCTGCTCGGCCGATGGTCCCGTGCCCGCGTGGAACACCTGTTCTGTGCGGGCACGGGATGCTGTCGTCAGGACGGAGGCAGGGCCAGCCGTGGCCATCCGGCGTCTTGCCGATCGTGCGGCAATCCCGATCGACGCACCGGAGGGATCGACCGCCCGCCCGCGGGTCAATCCGCTCGTGTCGCGGCGGGGAGGAGGGCCACGACCTCCCAGCCGTGGTCCTTGCGCGGGCCTGTGTGCAGTGTGCCGTCGAGGGCGGTGACGCGTTCGGTGAGCCCGACGAAGCCGAAGCCTCCGCCGCGGGCGGCGTACGGCAGCGGGGCGCCCCCGCGGCCGTTGTCGCGCACCGTCACGCGCAGGGTGTCGTCGGCGTGCGCGAGGGCGACGGTGACTTCGGTTGCATCGGCGGCGTGGCGGCGTACGTTCGTGAGGGCCTCCTGGACGACGCGGTAGGCGGCAGCCTGCACTTCGTGGGGCAGGTCTCGGGGCACTGAGGCGTCGCCGTGCAGTTCGGCCTTCAGGCCGGTCGGACCGCCGAACCCGTCGACCAGTTCCGCAAGGGTTGTCGGGTCGCCCGGGCGGTTCTCGCCCGGCTCGAGGCGGGCTGTCTCCTGTGGGCCACTGCGCAGGAGACCGACGGTCACGCGCATGGAGTCGAGCGCTTGGGTCGCTGCGTGCTCGATTCTCGCCAGGACCGGGTCCAGGCGGTCGAGTTCGGTGGCGGACATCATGCGGGCCATCTGCGTCTGGACCAGGATGCCGGTGACATGGTGGGCGACGAAGTCGTGCAGGTCGGCCGCCATGGCAAGGCGTTCGGAGCGGCGGGTCTCGGCGACCGCGACGCCTCGTCTGCGGTCCAGGGAGCGCAGGTAGCCGCCGAGGCCGGCGGAAACGCCGGTCAGCAGCGCCAACGGCAGTGCGAACAGCAGCGCGTCTTCCTTGGCGATGACGTCGTAGAAGCGCAGCGGCACCACAACGGTCGCCACGCCTGTGAGGACGGCACACAGCAACGCCCACCTCGGTGAGCAGACACGGACGGCGATCAACAACAGGCAGAGCAGGACCGCCACTTCACCGGGCCCGAGTGTCCGCACGCGCTCGGTCGTCGCGGCCACGGCGGTCAAGGCCAGGGAAACGCCTGCTGGTACGGCGGTGCGCAGTTGGGGCGTGACCCATGCGGGCTGCCGGGCGGAGGGCCAGAGGACAGCCGCGAGGCCGAGCGCAAGGAGCAGGCACACCGGCCAGGAGGTCTTGCCGTTGGCGACGGCGATGAGCACGTCCGCTGCGGCCAGCAGGACCAGCGTAGTGATGCCCATCGCACGCAGGCAGCCCTGTCTTCGGGTTCGCGGCGTGGTGAGGTCGTCCGTCGCAGGCAGGAGGTTCACATCGGTCACTGTAGAGAGGAGCTGTCAGCTACGCCTCGGCCGGTCGGCCGGCGCAGACGTCAGGCGCGGGAACCGATGCCCCGGCGGTTCCCGCGCCTGGTCATGACACGGGCAGGAGCTGTCAGTTGATCCGGACGATCTTCCAGAGCTGGTCGTCGAGATTGGCGCTGCCTCACTGGACGACTGCTGCTCCGTTGGCGGTGGAGGACTGGGCGACGCCGGCGACGAGGGTGCTGTGGACGTTGCGGAGCTTGTAGTAGGGCGCCAGGTTCTCGGTGGCGACGTCGAGGTCCTGGCTGGGACGGTTCACGAGGCGGTGCGCTCGTACGGCATATCCGCCAGTGAGGATCAGGGGATACGGGGAGCCGAGTGCGATCACATCCGCCAAGAGCCCCGCGTGCAGCTCCGGCATGTCGGTCACGCGGCTGCCCGGGCGCGGGAGGCGAGCTGGGGGAAGGGGTCTTCCCATGCAGCGCGCGGTGCGACCGCGAGGGTGCGCAGCACCGGCCACAGCTGGAGGAGCAGGTCTTGGTTGAGGTAGCGGGGCAGGTCGTCGTGCAGGCCCTCGTGAAGGAGGGTGCGGTACAGGCCCATACGCTGGCGCGGCTTGCCCAGGTCGTATGAGGTCATCCCGGTGCAATAGTTCGGGCTGCTGTCGTGCATGGGTTGGGCGGACGTGAATAGGTCAGGTGCTTAGAAGGCGCCTGGTCGGCCCGTCAGCTCTGGAGCGCAATTTGCCCTGATTTGGCAGCTGTTGCGCAGCGAACTCTGCTGGCAGCGGTAGTTCGCCGACGGCAGACGTATTGGGTCGGCAATGGACTGGATTAGTTCGGCTGCTTCAAGTGAACCTAGGTGTAGGCGGGTTAGCCGCAGGTGCGTGAATGCGGCATAGCGCGACGGCAAATCACACACGGGCCCCTGTCTTTGTAGCACGGGATGCCCGGTTACCGAAACCGGGGATCGTGTGGACGATTGTCCTTGTCGAGCGGGTCTCGCGCGACGAATCCCCTATTTCCCTGAGGAGTTCACTGCTGTGCTGACCGATGCATTGGATGAGGAATGGATACCTTCCGAGGGGCAAGTTCGTTTGCTGCTGGATTGGATACGCCGGCAGGCGGGCGGGAGCCGCTCGGTGTACCCCTTCCTGGTCACCTTGGCCGAGGGAGCACTTCGTCCGAGTGAGGCCCGCTCCCTGCGTGTTCGCGATGTTGTCCTTCATCCGGGTGGTTCTGGCGAGCTGACGGCTCGCCATCGAGGACAGGCTCGAGTGGTTCCGCTGCGACCGCAGTTCGCCACGTTCCTGCGTGAGTGGATCGACGAGGCCGGTCTCCAGGAGGACGATCTGCTGTTCCCCGGCCCGCGCGGTGGGCGACTCTCGGCAGCCGCGTACAAGCGGTTGTGGGAGCAGGCGCAAGAGGCCGTGTTGCCGCACGACGAGCTGCTGAGCTGGCGGTTGGGGGAGCCTGTCGACGTCCTCCGGGACTCCTCCCTCGTGCGGTGGCTGAGGCTGGGCGTCGCAGTCGCCACGGTGGCCGAGCTCGCCGGCGTGGCCCCCGCCTGGCTGGCGCTCCGCTACCCGTACTGCTTCCGCCTCGAAGCCACCTAGATCGATTGGGAGCGCCTCGCCCAGGCGACTTGCCCGCCGGAGCCGACTGCCCGGTGAACCGGACCGGCGCTCCGGTAGATGACCGGCCGTCATCCGCGATCCATTTCCCGCACGCTCTCCGGTTCGCCGCCGACAGCGTTCCTGCCTGACGCCTGTGAGCAGGAGCCCTGCCGCCCCGTGACGTGCCGCGCCCCGTCCCCGACAGGGCTTGTCGGCCTGCACTACAGACGGGCCTCGCGGCCGCCTCCTTGCCACACCCCGTCACCCTCCCTGCCAAGGACTCACCCATGCCTGCACGCTTGTTGTCCATCCCCGCCGTCGCCGCCGCCTTGGACGTCGACCGCCGCACCGTCTACCGCTTCATCGCCGCGGGCGACCTCCCAGTCGTCGATCTGCGTACCGGACCGGGCCGTTCTCGCGTCCGTGTTCCTGCCGCCGGCCTCGACGCGTTCATCTCCAGCCGCGCGGTCATCGCACCGAGACCGCGCCGCTGACACCAGCCCGCCGAAGGGCCTTCCGTACCGACATGAGGAGTTGGGCTGTACCTACGCAAGTTGAAGACCGGAAACTGGCAGGCGACGGTACGCAACCGGCTCGGTGACCGGTTCAGCGAATCGTTCCCCCTCAAGACGCAGGCACGCGCCTGGGGACTCGAGATGGAAACCCAGTTCGCACGCGGGGGCCTGCGCGACCCGCGGGTCGGCGAAACGTCCTTCCGCGAGTGGCACGACCGGTGGTGGAACGCCCGCGTCGTCGAGCCCCACACCCTTCAGGGCGACGCGTCGAGCATCAAGAACCACGTCATGCCCTACTGGGCCGACTGGGAGATGCGGGCCATCACTCGCATGGATGTGCAGAGTTGGATCCGGTCCCTGATCGAGAAGGGGGTGGGGGCCGCGGCCATCAAGCGGTCCTACAACCTGACGTCCTCTATCATGCGCGCGGCCGTCGACGACGACGTGATCGCGGTGAGTTCCTGCCGCAGCATCGACCTGCCCCAGATCGCCGTCAAACCGCCGCAGTGGTTCACGCTCGACCAGGCGCAGAGCATCCTGGACGAACTCCCCACAGTGTGGCGGACGATGTGCCTGCTCGGCTTCTACACAGGGCTGCGGTGGGGCGAGCTCTCCGGCCTTCACCGCCACCGCATCGACCAGCGCCGCTCCCGCCTGTTCGTCGTGGAGGTCAACACCAAGAGCGGCATCAAGGAGTACCCGAAGAGCTCCAAGAGCCGCCGGGAGGTGCCGCTCCCGCCCCACGTCCTGGAGGCGGTCGAACGCCACATCCACCGGCTCGACCGGGACGCGGTGGTGTTCACCACCCTCACCAAGGGCCGGGCCGGCCGCCTCCTTAACGACGGCAACTGGCGACGGCAGACCTGGTGGCCGACCGTCGACGGCGCCTACTACTTCGACGATGACGGCGAGCAGCAGCTCGTCCCGCACTACCCGCCGCACTCCATGCGCCACACCTGCGCCTCGTGGCTGGTCCAGAAGGGCGTCTCGCTGTACGAGGTCCAGCACCTCCTCGGCCACGAGAGCTTCCAGACCACCCAGCGCTACGCCCACCTTCAGCCCGACGCGCACAAGGCCGTGCTCGGCGCCTGGGAGCGTATGGAAGCACCGCTCACCATCGCTGCATAAACGTTCCTTCGCCCTGTCCTGGATGGACAGGGCGAAGGCGTTTCTGTAAGGGGCGACCGCAGATCAGGGGAGCTCGTCGGCCGGCTCGTCCTCGACGAGCGTCCACCGGCCGTCGGCGTCGAAGGGCCACGGGTAGGCGTAGGTGTCGACCTTCGACAGCTCCCGCAGAACCTCCCGCCGGGCCGGGGGATCCGGCGGAGTCTGCAACTGGTGCTGCAACGGGTCGAGCTGTGCCGCATACGTTTCGGCCCACTCCAGCCACGCCGCCTCCTCGGCCGGAACCGGTGTCCCGTCGGCGCGGACGCGGGCGGCCTGGCAGAACGCGCGGATTCCCGCGGCCTGTTGCCATGCCCCGACCTGCTCGATCAGGGTCTTCGAGCGGTGCTGCTCGATCTGCTGCTTACGAGCCTGCGCGAGGGCCGCGTACCAGCGGCGCCGCCGTTCGGCCTCGAGGCGCTCCTGTTCCTGCTCCCGTCGTTCTGCTTCCGCGGCGAGCCGTTCGAGATCTTGTAGCAGAAGTCCCAGGCGGGACTCCAGCGTCCAGCGTGCTCCGTCGCTGTAGGAGTACGAGTGCTGGTACCAGCTCTTGGCGGGGGCGCCGATAGCGAGGCGACCGTTGAACTCCTCGTCGTACTTGGGTAGTCGGGTCCAAGGGTTGCGTTCTTGCTGGCGGAGTTCCTGTGGGGTCGGCTCGTGCGGGACTTTCGTCGTCCGCTCTGTGAGGACGAGGGGAAAGGCGTGGCCCCGGATGGTGATCGCCAGCGTGTGCACAGCCTCACCGTCCTGCAGGTTGGTCTGGGTCTCGACTGCGTGACCGCGACTCTCGGCCTCTGTCAGGAGCGCGTGCACGATCCGTAGGGCGCGGTCGGCGAGCGGACGCGACACGTGCAACGGGATGATCTCCGCCCGGCCTCGAGTGTCGACCGTGCCCTGCGAACGACCCAAGGCTTTCCGCGTCGCACGGACAAGAGAGTGAGGGCGATTCAGAACCTCCGGCACGTCAATGGTTGGCACCGGTGGAGGCTGGGCCGCCTTCTCGGCCTCCTCGTCGATCAGCGTGAAAACGCAGTCGCCGCGCTGGCGGCCGTTCCACCGCAGCTTGTGGCCGTCCGGTACGTGTCCGTTGTGGAGCGCGTTGTAATAGGCGGCCCGCCACCGCCCGCGAGTCTTTGGCGCGGGATCAGGGACAGTGATTTTTCTCCCTGAGGCCGACTTCAGACGGGAGACCAGTTCGGCACCGCCGGCGGGGGCGAGCGCGGCTTGAGCGCCATCGCCGTCCAATCGCTCCTTCTCCGCCCGTACCTGCTGGGGATGCCTGCCGTGCTTGAGGAAGTAGCGGCCGTCCGCCGTCACCACTGCGACTTGTCCGCTGCCACGCCACGTCCGCTTGACCAGCCCGCGCTGCTCCAGCGCCCAAGCCGTCTGTGAACGAGCCGGCGGGATCCGCATCACCTCGGAAGCCGCCGCGATCTCGCGGAGCAAGTCGGCCTGAGGCGCGGACACGGCGTACTTCATGGTGTTGGCTCCACTGGACGGTGCGGCAGGTGGCCACGGTAGAGCGAGTGGGCCGCGGCCCGAAGGTCCTGGGTCGCTCGTACGAGTGCCTCACGCCGATCCAGGCCACCGCCAACGGCAGCCGGTGTAAGGGGCATCAGATTCGGTGGCGTGCTCAGCCAAGGTCCGGATCATCGGCTTCTCCAGATCGCCTAGCTGACCGGGAGCGAGCCCTTAACAGCGACCCAGATCGAGCGTGTCGTTGCGGAGATGGCGGTGGTGCTCGGGGAGATCCGGTACCCCCCGGGGGTTCGCGCGTCAGCCTTGCCGGCGTCCGGACGCAACTCAGGAAACGCGTCTTCCCAAGTCGTACGGACACCGCGGCCGACCATTTTCCGGAGCTGGGGCCAGCGAGCGGCCAGGAGGCTGCCGTCCAAGAACTGGACGTAATCGTCGCGCAGGCCCGTGGTCAGGACGATGCGGTACATGCCGAGGAGCAGCTTGTCGTCGTCCAGATCGAAGGAGCGCAGTCCGGACCAGGCGAGATGCAAGGGGAGGTCCGCGGTGCCATGGGTGGGGCCGGCCAAGTCGCACAGACTCGTCGGCAGTTGGTCGGTGGTGGGGTCCCAACGGGAAGGCACGTGCGCTTCGCGTGCTTCGGTGTGCTGGCCCCCTTGGCCGTACGGATCCATGGGGCAACGATAGTGAGTCTTGGCTCCAGGAGCGGCGGCCTCCGGGGCATGCACATCCCTCACTCCCGCGTCAAGCACCGGCGTACGTACGGCGCAGGTGTCCTATCGTCGGTGCCTGGTCGCTCACCTGTCCGTGGCGGTGCAGTACGGGGGCAGCGGGGCCCGGACAGCCGGTCATGACGAGAAAGCGATGGGTCCAGGGGTGAGGTTGCTGTTCGATCCCGGCGCGGACGCCGCCGGTGCGGGTGTCGGGGGTGACGACGGTGAGGGCTTTGAGGCCACCTGCGAGATTCTGGTCCGTCTCACCTCCGAGTACGACGAGCGACGGCGCGGGCCCGAGGCCGGCGGCCTGGACGAGTTCACGGTCGAGCAGGCGCTGGAGTACCGGCATCGGGGCACGGCGGACGGGCGGCTCGCGCTGTGGCGCGAGGAGCATGTGCGGGCGCTGCTCCTGGAGTGGCTGCCGCGGAACGTGACCGTCCTGCCGGAGGAGATCGAGGAGCACGACGCGCCCGGTGCTGTCGCCACGTGGGTGGAGTTCCTTGCCGCTTCGGGCCTGCTCGACGGCCGCTCGGACGGCCCCGGCCGGCTGCGGGAAGTGGCGGAGTCGCTGCGCCAGGCCCATGCGGAGGCCATGGATGATCCCCGCTTCATGGGGCCCGCCAAGTTCTGGATGCTGACCGCGGCCCGCAGCGGTGTCGACGTGCGTGACGAGCGGGCCATGGACCGGTTCATCGCCGATGTCCGGGCGGGGCGGGTCGAGTACGAGGCGGCGCTGGCCGAGGTGATGGGCAATCAGTTCCTCGGTGGGCTCCTGGGTGCGGGGCCCGGTGGCCGCAGCCTGCCGGAGGAGCGGACGCTGCCGCTGCCGGTCGTTGATCTCGGCGACGAGCAGGTCCTGCTCGAGGCGGCCGCCGGCGTAGACATCCTCGGGCAGCTGGCCGAGGTGGCCGGGTGGCTCGGCAAAGAGGGCCGGCCGCTCACCAAGACCGGCCGGCTCAAGACCGCCGACGCCCTTGAGTTCGCCCGCCATCTGGGTACCGACCGCGGCTTGGGCGAGGCCGCGGGCCCGCTGAAACACCTCGCCGGTGACGGGTTCGACGGCATCCGACGCGCCGACCAACTCCCCTACCTGCGGCTCCTGGTGGACTGGGCGCGCGAAGCCCGCCTGGTGCGGGCGTACCGCGGCCGTCTGGTCGCGGTCGCTGGCGCCCGTACCGTACGCGAGGACCCGCTCGCACTCGCCGCCCGCGCGCTCACCGCCCTTCCCGCCCTGCGCGATCCGCTGCTCATCGGTCCGGTGTGGGACGTCCCCTCCCGGCTCTATCCGCGCTTCGACCTGCTGCTCACCGACCTGTTGGCCGCGCTGTACGGCATGCCGGCTGGCACGCCCTGGCCGATGCTGTGGCATACGGTACGGGCGGGGCACCTGGACGACGACCGGTGGCCGGGCGAGGGAGAGGACACATACTCCCCGGCGGAACTTCGCGTGGTCCTCGACCTGCTCGTACGCACCGGGGTGATCGCCTTCGAACGCGGGCCGGTCGCCCCCTCGGTCCTCGATGGCCTGCGATCCCTGGCCGCAGAGGACGGGAGCACCGGGCCTGCCGCGCTGCTCGGCGCCGACGACCCCGACGGCGCCGCACACCTCCGCGAACTCCTGCGCTCGTGCGAGGGCGACGACGTCGAGCTCCTCCGGCTCACTCCGCTCGGCACATACGCGGTCCGCGAGCTGCTCACCTCGCTGGGCCGCTCCGCCCCGGCCCTCGGAGACCTGCGCACGGCCGACGCCACCACCCTCCTCGCCACCCTCTTCGACGAGTACGACGACCAGCACACCCGTACCGAACTGGCCGGCTGGATCGAGGCGGCCGGCGGCTGGGACACCGCCCGCCCGGCCCTCGCGGACGCGCTGAAGCGGGTGCGCCTGCACGCCCGCCGCAACGGCCTGCTGCGTATGCTGGTGGCCGAACTGCCCGACGGATACGGCCCGGACCTGCTCCGCCACCTGCGTACCGACCCCGAACTCGCTCCCAGCGCCCTGTTCGTCGGCCAGGAACAGGCGGCCGAGGCGACGCTGCTCGCGGACAAGGCGACCGAGCACGGCCCGGACGGCATGGAAGACATAGACGACCGCGAGTACGCCCTGGCCGCCACCGAGAGCCTGCTGCTCATGCGCGAACTCGACGGCGAGACTGGGCTGTTGGATGCCGTCGGCCACACCAGAGCCGACGCCGAAACCCTCACCACGATGCTCCGCGTCGCCCAGACCTCAGGCCACCCGGATATCTCCGGCCTCGAACGCCTGGCGGCCATCGACGTGGCAGCCCTGCGCGCCCGCTCCTCCCACCTGGGCCGACTGTGCGCGGATGCCGCACGCAAGCGGAAGAGCGGCAGCGCCAGGAAGAAGGGGAAACGGAGGAAGCGCCGCTGATACGAACTGGTGCCGCCGCTGCTCTCTCGAGCGGCCTGGCCGATGGGATGTGCTGGACAGGCGCGTTCGGCGACGCTATGCACGGGTGGGGAACTCAGTTCTCGTACGCGTCCGGGTCGAAGCTGTCGTACGGATCTTCCTGTACGGATCCTGCTTCGCCGTACTCCTTCTCGTACGGGTTCTCGGCCGCGGCCCGGCGTCCCATGGCATCGGACCAGTCGCGGGCCCAGGTGCGCAGGTCGGCGATGGTCTGTTCGTCGAGTCCGTACGCGGCGAACTCGGTGTCGTCGATCCAGTCGGCGCCGACCAGGCGCGCCTGGAGTTCGGCGGCGCCGAAGAGGGTGTCGGGGCGGGCGTGGCGGCGGCCGAATTCTTCCAGGTCGGCGGTGGTCCAGCGTTGGGAGGCGGCGTAGACGTCGATGAGGTCGCGGGCGGCGCCGCGTTCGGCGATGGCGCGGACCTTGGTGCCGATGACGTCCTGCTCGGACAGGACGGGACCGTAGGAGGTCGGGACGGTGGGGTGCCAGAAGACCTCCTTGAGGATGTCGACCTCGCACTCCTGACCGCTGTCGGGATCGGTGACCAGGAAACGGGCGGAGAGCGGGGAGACCTCGATGGTCTGGGCCCGCCATCCGAGCCGGACCAGACCGCCGACCAGGTCGTGGGCGATGTCGGCCATGGGGGCGGGGTTCTGGGTGGCGACGTCCAGGTCCTGGCTGGGGCGGTCGACGAGCTGGTGAGCCTGGACGGCGTAGCCACCGGTCAGCACTAGTGGGTAGGGCGAACCGAGGGCGAGGACGTCTTCGAGGAGCCGGGCGTGCAATTCCGGCATCGGTGGTTTCTTCACGCGGCGGTGGTCCGGCCGGCTTCACGCAGCTCGGGGAAGGCGCCCTCCCAGGCGTCGCGGACGGCGGTGCCGATCAGGGTGCGCAGAGTCGGCCATAGTTCGATGAGCAGGTCGGCGTCGAGGAAGCGGCACAGGTCCTCGCGCATGCCCTCGGACAGCACCGTGCGGTACAGGCTCATCCGCAGCCGCGGCCGGTCCAGGTCGAAGGATCGCAGCCCGGACCAGGCCACCGTCAGCGGCAGCTCGACCACACCGTGCACCGGCCCGCGCAGTTCGTCCAGGGAGCCGGGCAGCCGCCGGACGAACTTGATCCGGTACGGGTTGGTGACGCCCGGGGCGAGTGCGGCGGCTTCGGAGAGCGACATGGGGTCGATTATCCCTGATGGAGGTCCGCTGGCGGGAACGCTCGGACGTTCCGGTCCAGCTTGCTCGGGAATCTGGTGCAGCGGGCACAGGCTTCCGTGGCCCTCTGCGCCAACGCGCGGTACGACTGGCAGTGCACCTCCATCATGGCTCCGGAGTGAGGCGGGGGAGGGCCGGAGTGGCGATCGGTCCGCCCGCCGTGACGCTCGTGGCCCCTGTGAGCCCGTCGGCGAGGCGGAAAAACCATGGTTGACCTGCTGTTTTCCCTGCTCCCGTCCAGGCCGACACCTTCCCGATGACGTCGCATGTGGAATGCGTGGCGATTTTGGAGCCGATCACGAAGGATGCCTGACCTGCGGTTTGCGGGGCGTTGTGGTCGCTCGACCTGTTTCTCTCCGTTCAGCGGGTCGAGCGGGCGGGACGTCCTGTGAGGGCTGCCTGACCAGCGACTCCGTGGGGGAAGCGTCCGCCTCGGCGACACGCCCACGACTTGGTTGGAAGCCTCTTGAGGCTCGGATGACGCCCGTCTCGGGGCTCTGGCCGGCCGCATGGCTGGGGAATTCCTGCCGCCCTGGTCGGTCACGATCTGGCCCAAGTGGGTGCCGGGGCCCAAGCGCACTTGGCCGAGGACGTTCTCGGCCAAGCCTGTGGGGTCGTCCTCGCGTTGTATATCTGGCGAGGCGTCACGCTGCTCCACCTCCCACGGCCCGGTTCTCCTTGCACGTGCTCTCCACGAGGACCTCCTCCAGGAATACGCGTGATGCCCCATGCGATGGGGAGGCTGCCCAGTGCCGTGGCGCCAGAGTTACTCCTCATGCCCGGCGGGTCGTGTGCCGTGAGGAACTTGCCGCAGTGTCACGGTCGGCGCCCGCCCGTCGGGTGCCGGTCCTCGCGTTGCTCGCGCAGGGCCTCGTCGGCGGCCTGGAGGCGGGCCAGGGCGGCCGGTTCGCCGTCGACCACCGGCACCGTGGTGATCAGGTCCAGGCATTTCGAGACGGGAGCGCTCTACGGCCGCGAAGCCTGGCCGGGGACTCAATGGGGCACGGTGCTTTCCCGGACCACGAGGGTGGGCCGGAGCAGGACCTGTTCGGCCTTGGCGCCCGGGTCCCTGAGCCGGTCGAGGAGGAGGCGCATGGTGTGTCGTGCGACCAGTTCCAGGGGCTGGGCGAGGCTGGTCAATCCCGGGTCGACGAAGTGTGCGCCGACGCTGTCGTCGAATCCCACGACGCCGACGTCACGGCCGGCGGCCAGTCCCCGCTCGCGGCACGCTCGGAGCGCACCGATCGCGATCGTGTCGCTGACGCACACGAAGCCTGTCGGTGGTGTCTTCCTGTCGAGCAGTCGGCCGGCGAGTTCCCGGCCCGTGCTGATCTCGTCGGGTCCGCCGACCGCAAGACCACGGGTCGAGAAGCCGTGTGAGCGCATGGCGCGACGCCAGCCCGACTCCCGGTCGTCCCCGTACCCGCTGGGCCCGTCCCAGCCCAGGTAGGCAATGCGCCGGTGACCGCGTCCGGCGAGATGGTCCACGGCCTGCTCCGTACCGGCGGCGCCGTCGACGTCGACCCACCACGTGTCCGACATGGGATGACCCCAGGGGCGACCGAAGGAGACAAAGGGAATGCCGCGTTCACGCAGGAAGGTGATACGAGGGTCGTGGTCCTGGGTGGCAGTGATCACGAAGCAGTCGACGGTGTTCGTGCTGAAGATCTCCTGGATGACCTGGATCTCTTCCTCGTCGGTGGCGGCGGGGTGGCAGTAGACCGCGTGGTCGGCTCGGTGTGCCGCTACCGAGAGTTCGTAGAGAAAGCTCGCCCATACCCCGCCCGACTGACCTTGGGTGGTCGGCAACAGCCGAAAGCCGACGGCCTGCGGTGACTGCGTGCGCAGTGAACGCGCAGCCTGGTTGGGTCGGTAACCCAACTCGTCGACCGCTTTGAGGACCCGACGCAACGTTGTGGGGCTGAGACGGTCCGGAGAGTTCAAGGCGTAGTGAACGGTCTGCTTGGAAACTCCCACCCGCGCCGCCACCATGGCCATGGTCGGCCTTGACGACCCGGACGTTCCCTCAGCGACCGGTCTCCGACCGCGCCTCGAACCCGATGGTTGATCGGTAAAACCCATCCGCACATTCTGGTGGGCATGAAGCGCGACAGTCAAGGATGTTCGCCCGCCCGTCCGTTCGTCGCGCAGATCAGGCCGCAGGGACTGTTGGGGGCTGTCGTCGATCGTCCCCCGGGTGTGTCATGCGTATGCCTCGCGCCACAGAGAACGTCCGTGACCTGGTGGAATACCAGCGAAACGGTCCGGGGGCGAGCCAGGCCCCTCCGTTGGCGTCCCAGTGCGGGGGGCGCTGCGACGCTCGCCGTCTCGTGCGTGCAGACCTCTTGACTTGCTGCGGCAAACGCCCCTACGGTCCCCGTTTTATCGGTAACACAGCAGTTATATCGATGACATCCGAGGGCCCGCGAACCTGCGCCCACAAGCTCGACCAGGCGCCGTGACGCGGCGAAACGATCAAGGGTTGCTCTACGGCGACGTACCGTCAGCGGAAGGGACGACTGTGTTCAGACGCACGAATGTGATCAAGGAGGCGGCTGCCACCTCGGCCATGGACCGCCGCAACCTCCTCAAGGCGGGCATGTTCGCCGGTCTCGGTCTGGCCGCCGCGCCGGCGCTCGCGGCATGCGGCGGCGGCTCCACGGGGAGTGGACCCGCACTGAAGTGGGCGGGTTGGGACGGGCCGCCCCAGTCGGAGGTGTTCCGTCGGTTCTCCGAGAAGATGACCGAGGAACTGGGCGTAAAGGTCACCTACCAACAGGTCGTGGGTGACTACCTCACCAAGCTGCTGCCGCAACTGTCGGCCGGCGCTGCTCCGGACGCCTTCTACGTCGGTGACGTCTACATGGCCAAGCTGATCGAGACCAAGCAGGTGCTAGACCTCAACGACTACCTGGACAGTGGCAACGCCGCGGTCAAGCTCGATGACTTCCACGAGGGGCTGTACCGGTGGTGCAGGCCTGCGGACGGCAGCCCCGGGCTGTACGGGCTGCCGGTGGACTGCAATCCGATGGTGTTCTGGTTCAACAAGGACCTCCTGGCCGAGGCGGGCGTCAGCACCGACCCGGTTGCCCAGTTCGAGGCGGGCACCTGGACCCAGGACGCGCTGACCGACATGCTCGACAAGATCCGCGCCACCAAGAAGAGGGGTCTGGTGCTCAATGGCAGCAACTGGCTCGACTGGTTCGGCTGGATGTCCACCTTCGGCGGGACGCTCTTCGACGAGTCCGGTAAGGCGGTGTTCGACACCGACCCCAAGTCCCAGGATGCGCTGGCGTGGCTGTTCGAGCAGTTGAAGTCGGGAAACATTATCTACAACGGCGCCCTCCCGCAGGGACAGGGCGCTGACGTGCTGTTCTACGCCGGCCAGCTGGCCTGCCTCACCTACCAGCGCGTCATCCTGCCGAACATGAAGAAGGTCAAGTTCGGCTTCGATATCGCCCCCTTGCCCTCCCTGTCCGGTAAGGACGTCATGCCGGTACCGGTCAACACGGCGGCGCTGTCGGTCAACGCCAAGACCAAGAACCAGGCCAAGGCACTGGAGTTCCTCGGCAACTTCCTGAACGCCGAGGGGCAGAGGTTCCGCCTGGCCGGCGGCGGCAACGCGGTGCCGTCGATCAAGGGCCTGGACGACATCGTCACCGAGGGCAACGTGCCCGCGCACGGCAGCCTGTTCAACGACATCGCGGCCAAGGGCTACGCCGTCCCCAGCGCGATCGCCAGCAACGCGAAGGTCGCCCGAGAGCTCCCGGTGCTGGCGGACAAGATGCTCAAGGCGGGCAACGAGACGCCGCGTTCGTTCAGCGGCAAGGTGGTCAAGCTGATCAACGGGGGCGCCTGATGGCCGTCAGCAGCGCCGGATCCCGGGCCGGGGCGCGACTGAGGTCCGGGGACCAGGACGTCGCCCCGAACGCGAGTCCGGACCGGCGGAGCCGGCGTCGGCGAGGCCGGGACACGGCCGCGGGATACCTGTTCCTGGCGCCCCAGTTGCTGGGGCTGGTGGTGTTCATGGTCGGCCCGCTGCTGTTCGCCCTGGTGCTGGCGTTCTACCACTGGGACGGCTTCGGCACCCGGTCCTTCGCCGGCCTGTCCAACTTCACGGAGGTCCTGTCCTCCCCGCGCATCCAGCGCGCGGCGGTCAACACCCTCTGGTTCACGGTGTTGCAGGTGCCGGGACTGATGCTCACGGGATTGTTCTTCGCCCTGCTGATGCAGCGTGCCGGCAAGCTGACCCCGGTGTACCGGCTGGCGTTCTTCGCCCCGGTGATCACCTCTTCGGTTGCAGTCGCGGCGATCTGGCTGTGGCTCTTCAACCCCGACATCAGCCCGGTCAACAACGCGCTGCGCGAGTTCGGGCTGCCCGCGCCGAACTGGCTGCAGGATGCCCGGTTCGTCATCCCGGCCTTCGCGATCGTCGGGATCTGGCAGGGCCTGGGCTACCAGCTGATCATGTTCATGTCGGGTCTGCAGAGCATCGACCGCTCGTACCTGGAGGCCGCCTTGCTGGACGGCTGTTCGGAGTGGCAGAAGCTGCGGCACGTCACCATCCCGCTGCTGTCCCCGACCATCCTGTTCCTCTCCATCACCTCGATCATCGGCTCCTTCCAGGTGTTCGACTACATCTACATCTTCTTCGACGACAGGGCTCCGGACTCCGCCCGCACCATTGTCTACGAGGTGGTCCGGATCGCCTTCGGTGAGTTCGACTTCGGCAAGGCGTCGGCTCTCGCCTTCCTCCTGTTCCTGGCCCTGCTCCTAGTCACCGGCTGCCAGCTCGCAGCCCAGAAGAGATGGGTCCACTACACAGAATGAGTACTTTCTCCAACCCCATCAGCCGCGCGGGCACGACCGCCAAGGGCGCTTCCGGCTCCGGCCTGCCCGCCCGTCGCAAACTGCTGCTGCACGCGGTCCTCCTCGTCTGCGCCATCGCCATGGCGCTGCCGTTCGCCTGGATGCTGTTCTCCTCGTTCAAACCCTTGAGCGAGATCTTCGTGCAGCCGCCCAAGCTCTTGCCCCAGGACTGGAACGATCAGGGCTACCGCACCGCTCTGGGCGGCGCCGACTTCGTCCGCGGGTTCTGGAACAGCACCTACATCGCCCTGACGGTCACCGCGGTCTCCCTGCTCACCTCGGCGATGGCCGCCTACGCGTTCGCGCGGATCGACTTCTGGGGTCGCCGCCCGCTGTTCATGGTCTTCCTCGCGACCATGATGGTCCCCGGCCAGCTCACGATCATCCCGCTGTACATCATCATGGGCTGGCTCGGCTGGGTGGACACCCATACCGCGATCATCGTGCCGCCCGCACTGTTCAACGCCTTCGGCGTCTTCCTGCTGCGCCAGTACATCAAGGGCATCCCCGTGGAGTTGGAGGAAGCCGCCCAACTCGACGGCGCCGGCCGGGTCCGCAGGTTCGTGACGATCATCCTGCCGCTGCTGCGCACGCCTCTCACGGCGTTGGGGATCTTCACCTTCCTCGGGCAGTGGAACAACTTCTTCTTCCCGCTGATCTTCCTCAACAGCTCCGAGAACTTCACGCTGCCGCTGCTGGTCAACCAGTTCAAGGGCCAGTACGTCTCTGACTGGCCCGCGCTGATGGCCGCCACGACATTGCTGGCGGCGCCGATGCTGATCGTGTTCGCGTTCGCGCAACGCCAGATCGTCGAAGGCATCGCCCTGTCCGGCTCCAAGTCCTGAGCCACGCACATTCACAAGGCCGGTGGCCAACTCCGGGCCACACCCATGTCTTCCGGCGCTCGCCGCCCATGTACCCCACGACAACACCCATCCGAGAAGGGCACGCATGACCCCCCACGGAGACCTGTTCGACCAGGACAACCCCACCCACGATCCGGCACCAGCGCGGTCCCGGCACGCTCCTCCCGGTCACGACGACCACACCCCCACAGAAGAGTCCCGGCCCGACACCGAGTGGACGCTCAGCACGACCGAAACCGGCGACGACTACGCGCCGACCTTCCTCGGCAACGGCTATTTCGGCGGCCGGATCCCCGCAGCGGGGACGGGATACGCGACGACGCCGATCGAAACCCAAGCGCACCTGGCCGGTTTCTTCGCCCAGGACGGCCCAATCGAGAAGTACGCGAACATCCCGACCTGGTCCACGCTCGCGTTCTCCGACGAGTCGGGTACCTACGGCCGGCTGCCACAGGCGGCACATGCAGGTGACGAGGACGACCCGGAGCAGGGAGCGGTGAGCAACTACCTCCAGGCACTGGACCTGCGGGCCGGGTTGCTGACCACACGAGCGACGTGGACCTCACCGGCGGGCCGCCGCACCGATCTCACGTACCAGGTACTGGTCCACCGGGCCCGGCATCGGGTGGCCGCGGTCCAGCTCACCTTCACCCCGCACTGGAGTGGCAGCGCGTGCGTGTCCGGGGTCTTCGACGGGACCAGCGCAAGGCTGACCGAACGGTCGAGCAAGGGCTACGGCCGTGCGGCGGCCGAGTCGTACGAGACGGTGACGACGCTCGGCACGGGTATCACCGCGGCGCTCGCGTCGCGGCTGGAACTGCCCACCGGGGTGGCGGCACACGTCGCCGAGTTCGAGACCGACGAGATCCAGTCGGTCGGTGTGCAGGCGACCTTCGAAGTGAAGGCCGGCAGCACGTACACGGTCACCAAGTACGTCGGCGTGGCCAGTTCCCAGGACTCCGAAGATCCGTTGCCGGCTGCTCGCGCTGCTGCGGCGGCCGCGGCGGACACCGGGTACGGGGACCTGCTGGCCGAGCACGATGCGGCGTGGGCCGACCTGTGGCGGGCCGACATCGAGGTCCTGGGGGATCCGGTGCTGCAGCTACAGGTGCGCGCGAGCATGTTCTACCTGCTGGAGAGCACCCGCGCCGGGGTGAACTGGAGCCTGTCCCCGTGCGGTCTGTCCGGCGACGGCTACAACGGGCACGTCTTCTGGGACACCGAGACCTGGATGTATCCAGCGCTGCTGGCCCAGCATCCGGACATCGCGGTGGGTATGAACACCTATCGGCAGGAGCGTCTGGCCGCTGCCCAGGAGTACGCGACCCGGACCGGGTTCGCGGGTGCGAGGTTCCCCTGGGAGAGTGCGCTGCACGGAGACGAACAGACCCCACCCGGCTGGGAAATGGGGGACCTCGAGCACCACATCACCGCTGACGTCGCACTCGCCCACTGGCAGTACTACCTCGCCACCGGCGACCGCGGCTGGCTCGCCGAGAAGGCATGGCCGGTGCTGAAGGGTGCCGCCGAGTTCTGGGTGAGCTCCGCCGTTCCCCGTGACGATGGCGGCTACGACATCATGCAGGTGATGGGTCCGGACGAATACCACTTCCCGGTCGACAACAGCGTGTACACCAACGTCGCAGCCGCTGAGACCCTGCGGGTCGCCACCCGGGCGGCGAAGGTGGTGGGCGTGGCCTCGGACCCGGAGTGGGACCGGGTCGCCGACGGCCTGCGGGTCCCGTTCGACGAGGATCTGGGCATCCATCCGCAGTTCGACGGCTATGACGGCGAGACCATCAAGCAGGCCGACGTGGTGATGTTGCAGTACCCCTGGGAGCACCCCATGCCCGCCGAGGTCGCGCGGAACGATCTCGACTACTACGTGCCGCGCACCGACCCCGACGGACCGTCCATGACCGACTCCATCCACTCCATCGCCCACGCCGCACTGGGTACGCCCGGGTCCGCGGCCTACGACTTCATGCGGCGCAGCGTGGACCCGTTCATACGCGGACCGTTCAACCAGTTCGCCGAGCAGCGTCGCGGAGGCGCGTTCACGTTCACCACCGGACAGGGCGGTTTCCTGCAGGTGATCCTCTACGGCTTCAGCGGGATGCGCTGGCGTGAGGACCGACTCAGGCTCGACCCGACCTTGCCAACCCAGTTGGACGGCATCACCCTGCGCCGGATGCTGTGGCAGGGACGCGAGTTCGACGTCGCGATCGGCCCGGAGCACACCACGATCACGCTGACCGGAGGTCTCCCGACGCAGGTCGAGGTCGCGGGCGCGACACACCCACTGCGTCAGGACGCACCGCTGATCCTGCCGACCCGCCGGCCTGATCTGCTGCCCACCAGTGACCTCGCCGGCGCGTCGAGGTGAGCGTGACGGCAAGCTCGCGGTCCTTCTCCGCGTCAACCGGTGCCGCGACAGGCAATCCGGCCACTGCCTGACTATCCATTTCGCGGTTGCTGCTCGCCGCAAGCCGGTCATCACCGAAGTCGTAATGGCGGCGCATCAGGCTGAGGGCGACGACACCCGGATGCGCCGTCCCGACAGCTTCCCAGGAGATCGAACTCATGAGTTCACAAGCACACCGGAACCCGGCAACTGCGTGCCAGGGGGCAGGAGCGCAGTCTTTCTCTCGCCCGGACCACCCGGTGGGCTCAGTGCCCACGACCTCGCCGACCTATCGCGACCCTTCGAGGCCGCTCGAGGAACGCCTCGAGGATCTGCTCGCCCGCATGACGCTGCCGGAAAAGGTCGGACAGATGCTGCAACTGGACGCCCGGGGCGACTTGAAGGACGCCGTGGCCACGAAGCTGGCCGGGTCGATCCTGCATGCCTCGCCCGAACGCATGCACGCTGCCGTCAAGTTGGCGGCAGCCACCAGGCTGGGCATCCCGCTGCTCGTCGCTGACGACTGCGTCCACGGCCACTCGTTCTGGCCGGGTGCCACGATCTTCCCCACGCAGTTGGGGATGGCCTGCACCTGGGACACCGCGCTCGTTGAGCGCATGGCCCGGGCCACCGCGGTGGAAGTCGCCGCGACGGGTATCCACTGGACCTTCTCGCCGGTGCTGTGCATCATCCGTGACCTGCGATGGGGCCGTGTGAACGAGACCTTCGGGGAGGACCCGTTGCTCATCGGGGAGCTGGGTGCGGCGATGGTCCGCGGGTATCAGGGAGCGGGACTGGACGACCCGACAGCGATTCTGGCCTGCGCCAAGCACTTCGCGGGCTACTCGGAGACGCAGGGAGGACGCGACGCCAGCGAGGCGGACCTGAGCCGGCGCAAGCTGCGCTCATGGTTCCTGCCACCGTTCGAGAGGGCTGCTCGCGAGGGCTGCCGCACGTTCATGCTCGGCTACCAGGCGATGGACGGGGTCCCGATCACGGCGAACAGGTGGCTCCTGAACGACGTCCTCAAGGGCGAATGGGAGTTCACCGGCACGCTCGTGACCGACTGGGACAACGTGGGCCGGATGGTGTGGGAGCAGAAGGTCTGCGCGGACGCCGTGGAGGCCGCGGCAGTCGCGGTGCGTGCCGGAAACGACCTGGTGATGACCACCCCCGACTTCTTCGAGGGCGCCCAGGAAGCAGTAGCGCAGGGGCGGCTGCGAGAGGAGGAGATCGACGAGGCGGTCCGGCGGATCCTGAGACTGAAACTGGAACTGGGCCTGTTCGAGGACCCCCGCGCGCCGGACCGGGCACGCCAGGCCGACGTGATCGGGTGCGCCGAGCACACCGCCCTCAACCTCGAACTCGCCCGAAGGTCCCTGGTGCTGCTGTGCAACGACGGCACCTTGCCCCTCGACGGCGGACTGGCCGTAGACGGCCAGGGCCACACCGTCACCGCCGGGGGCCCTCGCACGATCGCCGTGATCGGCCCCAACGGCGACGACCCGCAGGCCATGCTCGGCGACTGGGCCGGCGCATCCGGCCAGGTGGACTGGATGCCGGACGGACACCCGCGCGAGACCGTCACGACCGTGCTCGACGGGTTCCGCGCAGCCGTTCCCGACGGGTGGACGGTCACCCACGCCCGCGGCGCCGACATCGGGCACCTCGTGCCGGACCCGCAAGGACCGCTGTACCCCGACGGACAGCCACGCCCGCCCCTGTTCGCGCCCGCCCCAGTGGACGAGGCCCAGCTCGCGGAGGCGGTGAGCCTCGCGCGCGCGGCTGATTACGTCGTCGCCGTCGTCGGAGACACCGTCGCGTTGACGGGTGAAACCTGCTCGACCGCGACCCTGGAGCTGCAGGGCGGACAGGTCGCCCTCCTCGAGGCGCTCGTCGACACCGGCACACCCGTCGTCGTGGTGCTGGTCCACGGCAAGCCCTCGGTACTCCCCGACGCCGCGCTGGCGGCATCAGCGCTGATCGAGGCGTTCAACCCGGGCATGCGAGGCGGCCAGGCGGTCGCCGAGCTCGTGCTCGGTCTCATCGAGCCGTCGGGACGCCTGCCCCTGACCGTGCCACGCCATGTCGGGCAGCAGCCCGTCTACTACAACCAGGTGCGCGGCCAGCATGGTGACCGCTACGCGGACCTGACCCAGGAACCACTCTTCGTCTTCGGGGAGGGGCTGTCCTACAGCACCATCGAGTACAGCGACCTGGCCGTCCTCGATGAAGTCGTCGCCTTGGACGGAGTGGTGCGCGCCGAAGTCACCGTCTCCAACACCGGCACTCGGCCGGTACTGGAGACCGTGCAGGCCTACATCAGCGACTTGGTCACGAGCGTCACGTGGGCGGAGCGGGAACTCAAGGCCTGGCGGCAGGTCACGGTTCCAGCCAGCGCCAGCGTGCGGGTCCGGCTGGCGATCCCCGCTGCGGCATGCTCCCTGGTCGACGCCGAAGGGCGCCGGATCGTCGAGCCCGGGGCGTTCGACCTGCTCGTCGGCCCCAGCTCACGCGCCGCCGACCTGCTTCGCGCCCGTTTCACCCTCAGCCGGCCATGACGTCCGCCACGCTGCCACCGTCCCGTGAGGCTCAGCGTCCGAGATACCGGACTCCTTGTGCTGGACTGCGCCGAGTGCCGCAGGTCGTAGGGGCGTTTCGCGAGCGGGACGCTCAAGCGGCAGCCGCTCGGCCGCGCCGGCTTCGCCCTCCTGCGAAAGCGGGTCCTGCTCGCACCGTGACCGGCCTGCCTGTTCACAGGCCGAGCCGCACCGGTCCGGTTGGAACACCAGAGGTGATCAATGCCGTCAAAGGCGTTGCGAGGTCTCGCGGGGAGAACAGGTCGGGACCGGCATAAGCATCGACCTCATTCGGGTGCCACCACCTCATCCCGCTGATGTGCTCCGCGGCAAGCTGGTCGTCGGTCAGAGTCCCGCGCGGACTGTAATTGACAGTGCGTACAAGGAAGTAGTCGTTGATGACCCCGTCGTAGCCTTCGGCGTGACCAGGCGCCACGACCTCCTGGTGCCAGACATGCGGCGGATCGCTCCTGACGACAAGACCGACCTCTTCGAGCAGTTCACGGCGGAGGGCGGCAAGTGGCGTCTCGCCAGGGTCGATTCCTCCCCCGGGAGCTGCCCACACCACGGTTCCTGCCAGCTTTGGAATGGCGAACCGGCAGAGAAGGATGCAGTCGTCCTCATCGAGGATGATCGCGCGGACTGAACGTCGCAGGCTCACAGAGGGCATCCGGACACGCTAGTCAACTACCCGTCGCTGAAGCGACGGGCTTGCGCAACGGGCATCACTGGCGATGGTGCTGCGTTCGCGTCCAGTCCCACCCCGCTGTTCCGGGGTGGGAAAGGACGTTGACGGGGCCCCGCGTCGCCACAACTCCCCCGCACGGGCGCGGATGTTGCGGGAGCCGTTCCGATCCGCGTGATCAACGAATCCGCAGGACCGGCACGCGAACCGGGCCTGGGAGACCCGGTTCGCCCTGTCAAGGTGACCGCACTCGGCGCAGGTGCGCGAGGTGTACGCCGGATCGACGTACACCACCGGCACTCCCGCACGGCGGGCCCTGTACGCGATGAACGCCCCCAGCTGGTGAAAGGACCAGCTGGAGTGGGTGGCCCGTTGGGGCTTGCGGAGCCGTACCCTCTCACGAATGCCCGTCGGGATGGCCGCACTCGCCCACCCACCGGACCCGGCCAGCACCATCACGCTCTACGAGCGTTCGGTGAGCAACTCCGCCAGAAGGTCAGCGAATTCGGTGAGCCAGTCCAGCCGTGGGCCGCTGCGGGCGATACGAAAGCCGTGGCGGCGGCCCCAGAACGCAGCCTGGACGGCATGGAACTGGGCCCACCGCGCGACGCGTTCACGGTCGAGTTCCGCGGCCTCGGCGAAGACGTCCAAGACGCGGTGGACAGCCTTGCGCAGGTCATCCGCTTCAAGGAGCGTCAGCGCGCGGGACTTCAGCAGTGTGCCGCCGTCATAGGCGGGATCTCCCACGTACCCCTTGGGGTCGACAGCCAGCCACGGCTCTCGGCCGGCACGCAGGATGTTCCGGGCATGCAGGTCGCCATGGATGAGGGTGTCCGGCTGGGCTCGACCCAGCTCCCGAACGGTCGCCACGGCGGCATCCAGCACCTGACGCGGCAGCGCATGCGGCAGCTCCTCGGCGTCCTTGCGCAGTTGCTCCGCCCAGGCATCGGCCTGCTCACGCAGCCGGGGCAGGCCGGGTGGTGCCGGGATGGCAAGGCGGCGATTGAGCCGCCCGGCGACCCTCACCACCTCGTCGCCGTCCTCGACCTCCGCCAGGGTCGACGGCTGAACCCGCTCCAGCAGCATCGCGAACCGATCATCGTCACGCTCATGCAGCAGGACGGCACCGCACCCGCCCCAGGCAACGAACGCATCCGGCTCATGGACGTTGCCGGGATGCGGAAACGACACCTTCAGCACGGCGCTCTCCTCAGCCCGCCGCCGTACTGGAACGATGACACCGACGCCCCCATGCATGACCGCGCCATCCGGCACGCACCCCCAGCGCCCCAGCAACTCCTCCACGATCCCGGGCAGCTCGGCGAGCCACGCCACCCCGGCCTCCCCCTCGCGGTCGACGGTGCTCTGTGCGAACTCCTCTGGCATCGCGATCATCCCGGCACCCTACGCGCCGGCGCGCCGCAGCCACCAAGCCCCAGCGGGCTACTGCCGCCGCCCGGCAGACCCCGCACTACGAAGATCGCGATCTACAACCGGAGTATCAGGAGGGCTCGCCGGCGACTGGCTTCTCCTGCTCGGTGATTCCGATGAGAGCGGCCACCCGGCGAGCCACCTCCTTTGGGGCGACATCGGTATCCACTACATGATCGACCGGGGTGGCTTGAGCTTCCGCGTATCGACTCCGGTAGAAGTCGTTCAGTCCCGGCCGCCTTGCGTCAGCCTCGAAGCGTCGAACCCATGTGTCGTAGTCCGCGTGCAGCTGAACCGACACGGTCGCGGCGCCGGCAGGAAGCAGGCCGGTGACCAGACGGTGGATCTCTGCGGATTGGAAAACTCAGGTGATCAGCAGGACGTCGACCCCGGCTTGGGAAGCGTGGCCGGCCACAGCACGTAGATTTGCCTGCACCATGGTTGTCATCCGCTCATCGACGCGCCATGGCTGGTGCAGCCACAGGCTGTCGACGTCCACCCATTGGACGAGATGCGGCCCCTCCTGGGCCAGTTCCAGTAGTCGCTCGGCCACGCTGGACTTACCGATACCGGGAGCTCCACCCAACATCACCGTACGCATCGGCAGACCGTATCCGTCCTCCGATCATCGACGCCATTGCTTTCGCAGCGTCTGCCCCTCATGCCCCGTCCGGTACCCGCGGCTTTCTGGCTGTTCTCTATACGTTCGTGTGCTCGGTCTCGCGGACGGGTTCGACGTCCGTGACGAGGACGTGGTCCGGCTCTCGTCGTTCGTGCGGCACCACATCAACATGCTCGGCCGGTACTCCTTCCAGCTTCCCGACCTGCCCGGCGGCCCCTACGCGACAAGGAGGCCACCGACGAGGCACGACAGCGATAACGGGGCAGGAAGCCGGGGCGACCGCTGCCCGACTAGCGTTGCTCCGCATGACCCATACCGAGATCGAGATCACGGCGGAGTTGGTCCGGGACCTGCTGCGCGATCAGCACCACGACCTGGCCGATCGTCCTGTGAGGCTCGGCGCGCGCGGCTGGGACAACCAACTGTGGCGGCTCGGCGACGACCTCGCCGTCCGGATGCCCTGGGCGACGCAGGATGCGGACGCGCTGTTGCGTAAAGAGCACGCCTGGCTGCCCGTCCTCGCCCCGCACCTGCCCCTGCGGGTCCCCGTCCCGCAGCGCCTCGGCGAGCCCTCCGACAGGTTTCCGCGGCCCTGGATCGTCACTACCTGGGTGCCGGGCACGCCCGCCGACCACGCTCCCGCCACACGCGCCGCGGAGGCCGCCGACGCCTTGGCCGCCTTCCTCACAGCTCTTCACCGACCTGCCCCCGACGGGGCGCCCGCCGGTCGTGGCAGCGGGGGGCCATTGGCCGACCGAGCCGAGCAGTTCGCCGAGCACCTGGCCTCGGCCATCGAGCTGGGGCTGCTCCCCGATCCGGACGCTGTCCGAGCGGTCTGGGAGGACGCCGTTGCCGCGCCCGAGTGGGCGGGCCCGGCACTGTGGCTTCACGGCGACCTGCATCCGGCCAACGTCCTCACCGCGGATGGCACCTTCTGTGGCGTGATCGACTTCGGTGAACTCTGCGCCGGTGATCCGGCCTGCGACCTCGCCGCCCCTTGGCTGCTGCTGCCGGACGGCGCCGCCGACCGCTTCTATGACGCCTACCAGCCGGCCCCGGACGCCGCGACCCTGCGCCGCGCCCGCGGCTGGGCGGTGCTGCGCGCACTCAGCGGCATCTGCATCGGAGAGGCCGGCGTCCGCGGACGCCCTGGGGGTAAGGCCACCTGGGGTCCAGCGGCTCACACTGCCCTGCGACGCCTGATCGCAGCGTCCCGCTGACGATTCGGCCGAGCAGGCTCCCGAGGCGTGCGGGGCAAGTTGACTGCTACTTAGGGGAAGGCCGGGTCACCGCGAGCTACAGCGGGTGGCCCGGCCTCGTGAGCAGCCCGGCGAGTGGTGTCACCGACGCACGTCGCTGGCGCAGGCAGGCTGGTGAGTTCGGAGATGGCCTCCGGGGAGAGCTGAAGCCGCGGCCGAAGCCCGTTCGGACTCGAGCCCGTCGACCCCGGCCGAGCGCGGCAGAACTCGCCGAGAGCTTCACCGGCCTGACGATCCGAGCTGTCACGTCAGCGCCGCCCGCAGGGCAATGTCGCGGGCCAGGGTGAGACTGCCCACCAGCTCGGCGCGCAGGCCCAGCGCGGCCGGCAACACCTGGACGCGGTCGTCGAAGCCCGGCTGCGCCAGGCGCCGGACGGAGTCGCGGATGCCGTCGACGAAGGCATCCGCCTGGCTCATCTCCCCGCCGATGACGACGGTCGCCGGGTCGAGCAGTGCGCACAGGTTGGCCAGGACACGGCCGAGGGTCCGGCCTGATTCGGCGAAGATCTTCCGGGCCACCGGGTGGTCGGCGAACTCGTGCAATCTCGGTGGCGGCCCTGACTCGCCCGGGCGGAGGTGAGCCATCTGATGGAGTATCTGCTGCCTGGAGACGATCGTCTCCAGGCAGCCTCGGTTGCCGCACCGGCACCAGGCCCCGTCCTGCGTGATCTGGGTGTGCCCGATCTCGCCCGCCGCTCCCGAACTGCCGTGCACTGGTGCCCCGTTGATGATCAGTCCGGCGCCGACTCCGTCGGACGCCTTGACGTAGATGACGTTGTCGTTGCCGCGGGCGGCGCCGTGCCGGTGCTCGGCGAGGGCGCCGAGGTTCGCGTCGTTGTCGAGATGGACTGTCAGCCCGGTGCGCTCGCTCAGCTCGCCGGCCAGGTCGAGGGCGGACCAGCCGGCCAGGATGGTGGGGGAGGCCACGGCCTGCCGCGCCGCGTTCAACGGCCCCGGCACCCCGGCGACGCAGGTGGTCACGAGTCCGGTCCCGGTGCCGTGGGCCCGAAGGTCGGCCTCGACCTCGTCCACCAGTCGGCGGATGAGTCGCGCCACGGTGCTCAGCGCCGCGTCGGGGTCACCGTCGACGTCCACCTCGGACCGTGCCTCGGCCTGGACGGTCAGGTCGAATGTGGCGACGGCGACCCCCAGATGCCGGTGGCCCAGGTCCACCCCGACGACGGCACCCGGCGGGTACTGAGGCAGCAGCCGACGACCCGGGCGGCCACGACCGGCGCCCGTCCCTTGATGCTCCGTCAACAAATTGCTGTCCAGCAGTTCTTGTGCCACCGCCGCGACCGTGGGGCGGCTCATGCCCAGCACGGACTCCAACTCTGGACGGGACGCGCTCCCGTGCCGCCGGACATGGTCGAGCACCTCGTCGCGCATGGCTCGCCGCACCCGTTCCGCCGTGCTGTCTTGTGCCATTTCGCCCTGTCCTCCCGGCCATCGAGGGAATTACGTCGTCAATAATCAAAAATACAAGAGGGTTGACGCGTAAATAAAGAGATTCTTAGCATTACCCGGCCAGTGATCCTGGATCTTCGGCATGGCTCGTCCCCGTGCGCTCCCTTACTTCCGGAAGTCTGACGACTTGCCAGCGGCTCTCTCGTGAGAGGCGTGGCGCGAAGGCGTCCGAATTCTGTCCGTAAGCAACATTATTCATCGCACGCGTCAGGCACGTTCGGCGCGGCTTCCCCCCAACGAACCGAAAGGAGTCGCCATGCGTCTGATGCGATGGCCCGCCGTGATCGCCGCGGCCTGCGCCGCGCTGGGCGGCAGCCTGATCGCCCCCACCACCGCACCGGCGGCGACCGCGAACGCCGACTGCCCGTGGGTCGGACAGCGCGCCACGCCCACCCAGCGCGCCGAGCGGGTGCTCGCCCGGATGACGCTGGACGAGAAGATCCAGATGGTGCACGGCACGGCCAGTTCCTCGTACGCCGGCCTGATTCCGGGCATCGCCCGGCTGTGTGTCCCGGCGCTGAAGATGCAGGACGGCCCGGTCGGTGTGCGGATGAGGGACACGACCCAGCTTCCTGCGGCGGCCGCTGTCGCGTCCTCCTTCGACACGTCCTTGGCGAAGTCGTACGGGCGGGTTATCGGGGCCGAGGACAAGGCGAAGGGCGTCGATGTCGACCTCGGCCCGACGGTCAACATCGTGCGCGACCCGCGGTGGGGCCGCGCCTTCGAGTCCTACAGCGAAGACCCGCACCTCACCGGCGAGATCGGGTCCGCCGACATCGAAGGCATCCAGTCGCAGGGCGTCATGGCCCAGGTCAAGCACTTCGCCGTCTACAACCAGGAGACCAACCGCAACACGCCCGCAGACAACGCGATCGTCGACGACCGGGTGGTACGCGAGATCTACACCGCCGCCTTCGGCACGATCGTCGCCAAGGCACGCCCCTCCTCGGCGATGTGCTCGTACTCGTCGGTCAACGGAACGTACGCCTGCGAGAACGCCTACCTCAACAACATCCTGAAGACCGGCTTCGGCTTCGACGGGTTCATCACCTCCGACTGGGACGGCACGCACAGCACCGTGCAGTCCGCCAACGCGGGCATGGACATGCAGATGCCGAACGACTCGTTCTTCGGCGCCGCGCTCAAGCAAGCCGTGCAAAACGGCCGGGTGGCGCAGAGCCGCGTCGACGACATGGTCACCCGCATCCTCCGCCAGGAGTTCCGGTTCGGGCTCTTCGACCACCCGTCGGCGGACACCCCCGACGCCCACGCGTCCACCCCAGCGCACGTCGCGGTCGCCAAGCAGGTTGCCGAGGACGGCACCGTCCTGCTGAAGAACGCCGGGAACATCCTGCCCCTGGACAAGAGCAAGGTGCGCTCGATCGCGGTGATCGGCAACGGCGCCAAGGACAACACGATGAGCGCCGGCGGCGGCAGCGCGGCGGTCTCCGGCACCGGAACCGTCACCCCGTACGACGGCATCAAGGCACGCGCCGGATCCGGCGTGGACGTGCGGTACGCGCAAGGCAACACCGGCACCACGGGCGACTACGGCGCCCTGCCCGCGATCGACAGCCAGTACCTGACGCCACCGTCGGGTACCGGCCACGGCCTGAAGGGCGAGTACTACACGAACACCACGCTGTCGGGGCCACCGGCCGCGACGCGGACCGACCGGCAGGTGAAGTTCGACTGGCTCGGTACGCCTGTTTCCGGCCTGCCCGCCACGAACTTCTCGACGAAGTGGACGGGCACGGTGACCCCGCCGGTCACCGGCACGTACACCTTCGGGCTCACCAGCGACGACGGCAGCCGGCTGTTCATCAACGGCGAGCAGGTCATCGACAACTGGCGCGACCAGGGGGCGACCACCGAGACGGCCAAGGTCGAGCTGACCGCGGGCAAGCCGGTGCGGATCGAGGTCGACTACTACCAGGGCACCGGCGGCGGCTCCGTCAGCCTCGGCTGGATGCCGCCGAGCGCCGCGCTGACGCAGCAGGCCGCGGCGCTGGCCGCGAAGTCCGACGTCGCGGTGGTGTACGCCAACAACTACGCCTCCGAAGGCAGGGACCTGGCCGACATCGGCCTGCCCGGCGACCAGAACGACCTCATCGACGCCGTCGCGGCAGCCAACCCCCGCACGATCGTCGTCCTGAACACCGGCTCCGCGGTCACCATGCCGTGGATCGACAAGGTCAAGGGCGTCTTCGAAGCCTGGTACCCGGGCCAGCAGGCCGGCAACGCCATTGCCGCACTGCTGTTCGGCGACACCAACCCGTCCGGCAAACTTCCCGTCACCTTCCCCACCTCGCTCGACCAGGTGCCCGCCGCCACGGAAGCACAGTGGCCCGGAGCGGACGGCAAGGTGCAGTACTCGGAGGGCCTGAAGGTCGGATACCGCTGGTACGACGCGAAGAAGCTGACCCCGCTCTTCCCGTTCGGCCACGGCCTGTCCTACACCACGTTCAAGTTCTCCGGCCTGCGCCTGTCGGCACCCACGATGCAGGGGAACGGACACATCCGGGCCGGCGTCGACGTGACCAACACCGGGTCGCGGGCGGGCGCCGAGGTCGCGCAGCTGTACCTCAGCGCTCCGGCCACCACCGGTGAGCCGCCCAGGCAGCTGAAGGGCTTCAAGAAGGTCTACTTGCGGCCCGGCCAGACCAGGAGGGTGACGTTCGACATCAACGCCCAGGACGCCTCGTACTGGAACACCTCCGCCCAGGGCTGGACACTCGCGGCCGGCACCTACACCGTGCGCGTCGGAGACTCCTCGCGCTCCCTGCCGCTCTCGGACACCTTCCGCGTCGCGCGCACGGTGACCCACGGTACGCAGTACACGACGGTGAAGTCTCCGACGTCGGCGCAGCAGGGCTCCAACGTGTCGGTGACCACGAGGTTCACCAACGGCGCCACGGTGCCCGTGCGCAATGCCGTCACCGCCCTCACCGTGCCGCGCGGCTGGAAGGCCACCGCCAAGTCCCCGAAGAGCTTCCCGCGGGTTGGCCCGGGGCAGACGGTGTCGACCAGCTGGTCGGTGACGGTGCCCGCCGACACGCCCGGGGGCGCGGCGACACTGTCGGCGACCACGGCATTCACCGGCTCCGACCGCCGCCCGCAGCCGAGCGGTTCCGCCACGTTGACCGTCGCCTACTCCGACCTGGCGGCCGCGTACGACAAGGTCGGCGTCACCGACGACTCCGACACCTCGGCGGGCAACTTCGACGGCTGGGGGAACAGTTACTCGGCGCAGGCGCTGGCCGCCGTCGGCGTGAGGCCGGGCAGCACGATCACCGCCGGAACATCGACGTTCACCTGGCCCGACGTCCCGCCGGGGAAGTCGAACCAGGTCAACGCCGCTGGGCAGATCATCGGGATGAACGGCTCGGGCACGAAGCTGTCCTTGCTGGGAGCGGGAGCGAGCGGCACGCAGAGCGGACAGCTCACCGTGACCTACACCGACGGCAGCACATCCACAGGGAGGGTGTCCTTCGCGGACTGGTGGTCGAGCCAGCCGGTGGACGGCGGCACGCTCGCTGCGACCGCCGCGTACCTGAACCAGGGCGACGGCACCCGGAAGGACCAGCCCGTGAGCCTCTTCACGGACGCGGTCCCGCTCACCGCGGGCAAGCAGGTCGCCTCCATCACCCTGCCCGACAACCAGAACCTGCACCTCTTCGCCGCCACGATCAGCTGACCCGGACCGCCCTCCCGCGGCTTCGCTGCGAACAGGGCACCGCCGGAGCAGCACACCTCCCCACGGGTGCTGCTCCGGCCGCACACACCTCACCCACCCGACCCCACCCGCGGAGGGAACCCAGTGCACCAACCCGTCAAGACCGCCGACCCGCCCCCGGCCCCCGAAGCCGCCACCGACATCCGTCGTGACACAGCCACGCGTTCCCACCACGAGGAGGTGGCGTTCCAGTGAACGATTCAATGAAGGAGCACGGCGAAGCCTTGGGCGACGTAGGAGTGAGGCCCGGTACCTCACGCCGAAGGTCGGCCTGGAGCCGTTTGACGGCCGTGGCGACTGCCGCGGTACCGAAGGCGATCCGGCCGAGTGACCACGCCGCATCCGGCACCCGAGGCCGCTACCCGGCCGCGGAGGCCATGGCGCCGTCGGCGGCCACCCATCCCCCCGCACACGCACGCAAGACCTGGAGGAGAACGTCCATCGGGCTGGCCCTCGGCGGCCTGCTCCTGGGCACGGTCGCGGTGCCGGCCTCGCCCGCATCCGAACCGGTCAAGGGTAGTGGCGACGACAGCTGGGTGCTGAGCACGAACGACCCGTCGAAGAACTACTCACCGACGTTCGTCGGCAACGGCTACCTCGCCGCGCGGGTGCCCGCGGCAGGTCAGGGATACAGCAGCACGCCCATCGTCACCCAGTCCCAGCTCGCGGGCTTCTACTCCGAGGGCACCGAGCAGAACGAGCAGCGGGCCGCCCTGCCGACCTGGACCACGCTCCGCTTCGGCCGCGGCGGCGCACAGCCACCGACGATCGACCCTGCCACCGACGGCACCACCAGCAAGTACCGGCAGTCGCTGAACCTGCGCACCGGAGTGCTGACCACGTCGTTCGACTGGACCTCACCCGCAGGTGACACCACCAGCTTCGACTACGAGGTCAACGCCAACCGCGCGGACGGCCATCTGGCCACGGTGAGCCTGCGCGCCGTGCCGCACTGGAGCGGGACAGCCACCGCAGTGGACGAGTTCGACGGCCGGGGGCTCCACCACGCCTCCGTCACCAAGTCGCACGTGAGCGGCGGGACCGGCACGCTGTCCCAAACCGTCGTGACCGACGGCAAACTGGTCACCGCCGGGCTGAACTCCGTCCTGCGCGTCAACGGCAAAACAGTGCGCACCCAGGCGATCGCCGCGACCAGCGACGGCACCTCCGGGCAGAGCGCGGCCTTCCCCGTCCGCGCCGGCCGGCCGATCCAGATCACCAAGTTCGTGGGCATCGCCTCCAGCGTCGACACCGACCGGAAGCTTGCGGCCGCGAGTCCGCAGCAGGCCGCCGCGACCACCGCGGCCCGTGCCGCCAAGAGCGGCTACCAGCGCGCGGTCGCCCGCAACAACAAGGCCTGGGCGCGACTGTGGCAGTCGAACATCTCCATCCCCGGTGACACCGCCATGACCGCGCAGATCCACGCGTCCATGTTCTACCTGCTCGCGAGCATGCGTGCCGGTGTCGACTGGAGCACCAGTCCGGGCGGGCTGTCCGCGGACAGTTACAACGGTCACGTGTTCTGGGACATGGAGACCTGGATGTACCCGGCGCTGCTGGCCCAGTACCCGGACATAGCGGCTGCGGCGAACTCCTACCGGCACAGGACGCTGTCCGTGGCGCGGGAGAACGCCGCCAAGCTGTCCACGCCCAGCCAGCCGATCAAGGGCGCCAAGTTCGCCTGGGAGAGCGCGCTGACCGGCAAGGAGACGGCCCCGGACCCGTGGGGGACGTACGAGATCCACATCAATTCCGACATCGCCCTGGCGCAGTGGCAGTACTACCAGGTGACCGGTGACAAGAGGTGGCTGCGCGACAAGGCGTGGCCGGTTCTGGAGGGCATCGCCGACTACTGGGCCACCCGCGCCGTGCCCAACTCCTCCGGCGGATACGACATCAACGACGTCATGGGGCCGGACGAGTATTACTACCCGGTCGACAACAGCGTGACCACCAACGCCGGCGCACAGGAGTCACTGCGCATCGCGATCCGCGCCGCGCACCTGGTGGGCCGGACCGCCGACCCGGCGTGGAAGAAGGTCGCCGACGGCCTGAAGATCCCGGTGGACACCAAACTCAACATCCACCCCGAGTTCGACGGCTACAACGGGCAGACCGTCAAGCAGGCCGACGTCACCCTGCTGCAATACCCCTGGGCCGTGCCGATGTCGCCCAGCCTGGCCCAGAACGACCTCGACTACTACAAGGGGCGCACCGACCCCAACGGCCCGTCCATGACGGACGCGATCGCCGCCATCAACAGCGCGGCCCTCGGCTCGCCGGGCTGCCAGGTCTACGACTACCTCCGCTACAGCGCGGAGCCGTACCAGGCCGCACCGTTCAACCAGTGGTACGAGACCCGCAGGGGCGGAGCGTTCAACTTCACCACCGGCCAGGGCGGCTACCTGCAGGAATTCCTCTACGGGTTCACCGGGTTGCGCTGGGGGACCGACGCCGTCACCGTCGATCCGTTCCTGCCGACCCAGCTGCCGGGCGTCGATGTCACCGGGGTGAAGTGGCACGGCAGCACCTTTGACATCTCCGTCGGACAGCGGAACACGACGCTGACCCTGCGCTCCGGCCCCCCGCTGGCGGTTCGCGACGGAGCCGGCACCCTGCACCGGGTCACCGCCGCGGCGCCCCTGAAGACCCCGACCCGGCACCCGGCTGCGACACCCAAGCCCTTCAGCTGCACTGGACTGATCACCCCGGCCGCCGAGCCCAGCCGCTGCGTGGACATCCAATGGGGCGACAACACGGACGGCACGCCGCTCCAGATCTGGGACTGCAACGGCACCGTTGCGCAGGACTGGGTGCGTCCCGGCGACGGCACCGTGATGGCCACGGGCAAGTGCATGGACGTGCGCGACGGCTCCAGCGCCGACGGGACACCCCTGCAGATCCTCACCTGCAACGGCAGCCCTTCACAGCAGTGGACGTACGACCAGGACACCGATGAGCTGAAAGCCTTCGGCAAGTGCCTCACCCTCTCGGGCGGCGGCACGAGCAACGGCACCCGGCTCGTGATCGAGAGCTGCAACGGCAGCACCAGCCAGCAGTGGCGTCTGCCGTCCTGACGCTCCAGTCGCGGCTGTGCGGCACCCCACCGGGCGCCGCACAGCTCCCGAGCGGATTCGGCTGCTGGAGCCTGGGCCACGGCATGCACCCCGGCGACTGGTTCCAACTCGACCTCGGCTCTACGCAGACCTTCGACCAGCTCGTCCTGGACACCACCGCCTCCTCCGGCGACTTCGTCCGCCAGTGCGAGGTGTACACCTCCGACTACGGCACCACCTGGGACATGCCAGTAGTAACCGGCCCCGGCAGCACCGTGACCCGGATCCAGCTGCCCACCACCACCGCCCGCTACATCCGCGTGGTCAACGAGGCCGGCTCCGGCAGCTGGTGGTTCATCCACGACGTCTCCGGCTACGCCCCCGGCGGCTGGATCACGACGGCCACCAGCTCGAACACCGGCCCTCAGCGCCAGAACACGACCCTGCCTGACGGCGCCCGGCTGCAGGTGGCGTACAACTCCGGTACGGGTATGGCCGTGTTCGACATTCCGTGAGGCAGCACGACATACACCTACCGACTGCCCGCCGGCGCGGCCGCGATCTTCACCACGCGGTCGGCCTGACCTCAGCAGAGAGCCTGAGCGACATCCGGGCGTCCAGAAGTGGACCCCGCATGGTCAACGAACCGTGCGGGGCCCGTCCAGCGTTCAGCCCTCCTGCCGCCACCGTCGGGGTTGCTGAGCGGCGAGGAAACGCGCGTCGGTCCTGACGCTCGTTTGACGCTCCGGGCTCCCGGTGACCGGTCCGAAGAGCCGAGAAATGCGACATGACCTGCTGTTTCTTCCACTTCCGTCCGATGCGACATGTTTCCGATGAC
>CBFGZZ010000031.1:0-37972 GCA_965653385.1 uncultured Streptomyces sp.
GCCGGCAAAGGTCACCTGGCCACGGCCGGGGTCGACGCGGGCGATCAGACAGGTGACCGGCCGGCACTCCGCTTCCGCGGAGGCGATGTCGTCGAGCTGGCGCAGCACGCGGTGCGGCGGGAGATCGGCGGCGGCGATGTAGCGCAGCGCGGACCCGTACGCGGTCATGTCCACGGCTGCTTCCAGGCCGTGCCCCATGACGTCGCCGACGACGAGCAGCGTCCGGCCGAAGTGCAGCCGGACGGTCTCGCACCAGTCGCCGCCCACCAGGGTGCTCTGCCCGACGGGCAGATAGCGGATGGCCACGTCGAGGTTCGGGTGCGGACGGCCGGGCTCGGCGAGCAGCGCCCGCTGGAGCTTGCCGACGATGCCTCGGACCCGGTCGTGCTCCCGGGCGTGCCGGATGTGGGAGGCGGCGCGTTCGGCGAGGAGGGCGAGCAGCCCGGCCTCCGCCGGGGTGAACGGCGTTCGGTTCCGGGCGCAGATCAGCATGCCGTAGGAGTGGCCGCCCGTGGCCAGGGAGACGCAGACCGCCGGCCGCGCGCCGTCGGACACCGGAGGGTCTCGTCTCCGTCCGAGCCGGCCGCCTCCTGGGCCGCCGACTCGGCCCACCGCACCGGGGGCAGCGTCGCCGGGTCGCCGTGGACGGCCTCGTACGCCGGTCCGGCCTCGCCGCCGACCCGTAGCACCGCCGCCGTGCCGCCCGCCTGCCCGGCGGCCTCCCTGGTCAGCTCCGCGCAGGTGGCGTCCTCGTCCAGCGTGGTGCCGATCCGGGCCAGTGCCGTACGCACCACGGTCAGCCGGGGCGAAACGCCGAGGTCCTGCCCGGGTGTGCCACGGGACGCGACGGGCCGTGCCCTCGCCGGTCTGTGAGACGTCTGGAACCAGCGCACCACACTGAACACCCTAAATGCCGCCTAACCCACCCATCGTACGGACGGGGCAGGGCGCCGGCGGGCGAGGGCCGGGCGGCGGGGAGGCCACAGGGGCGGACGCGGGTGGGCACGACGGGGGCGGGCGCGGGCGGACACCCGGAGCACGGGGGCGCACGCGCTGCATATATCTGCCGGTTTGGCGCGCGGGCGCTCGCCCCATACGGGGAATTGAGCCCCCGCCCTATGGCCGCGACACCGGGCACCCGGTGCACTGAGGCCTCCATCTCTCGGTCGTCGGCGCACCACAGGGAGGCTCTTCATGGCACTCACGGAGTGGACGAAGTCAATGGAGTGGCTGGCAGCGGCATCGGAGGATCCCGGCGCCTGCAAACAGGAGTGGCAGAACGGCAGCACCGGGGTCGCGCTGCTGGCCGCCGGCCGGTTCTGGGACGTGCTGATCGTGCCGGAGGAACTCGGGCTGCGCGTCGCCGACCTCCTGGAGGAACTGCCCCTGCTGGACCGCGGCCCCTGCCTCGTGGACACCCGACGGCGCAACGTCGGCTTCCTGCTGCCCCCGGAGCCGCAGACCGTGTGGATCGGCACCGGCGTACGCCTGCTCGGCGCGGGCACCTGGATCACCGCTCCCGCCCCGCACTGCCGCTGGGGCGCCCTGCGCTGGCTCGTCCCGCCGGACGGCAGCGGAACCCTGAACATGCCGGAGGTCCTGGAGATGGCCTTACAGCGCTGCGCGAGCGAGCTGTCCCGCACCCACGGGCACCCCGCGCCGGCCGCGTGCGCCGCAGGGGGCCGCGTACGGCCCTGACCGGCCCGGAGGTGTCGCTGTGACGCGGCTGTGACAGTCGACGGACAGCGCCATGACGTCCACCGACCAAAGTATTGGAAACGGACAAATTGCAGCTTTCGGACATCCATCGCTTCCGGTGATGTGAGCGGGGATGACCGAGTCGATCTGTCAGAGGACCCCCATGAGCTTCACCATCACCACCCCGCACGACGAAGCCACCGCCCCCGCGCTGGCCCCGCGCGAGAGGGAGACGCTCCAGCACATCGCCCGAGGCTGCACTTACCTCCAGGCGGCCCGGCTCATGGGACTGTCCAAGCACACGGTCGACGCCTACCTCCGTCGTATCCGCGCCAAGCTCGACATCAACAGCACCGCCGAGCTCACCCGGACGGCCATCGCCCTGGGTCTGTGACCCCGTCCGTAACCCCCGCCGCGCCCCGCGTCAAGTAACGAACAGCCGGGGCTGGGGCGTTCGTCCCCGGCGAGGGACTGTTGCAGTCCACCCCGCACACAGACCCGAACAGGTTCCCCATGAATGACATCGCCATCGTCGGACTCGGCTGCCGCTTCCCCGGAGCCGCGGGCCCCCGGGCGTACTGGAAGCTCCTCCTGCGTGGGGAACGGCAGTTCACCGCGGTTCCGAAGGACCGCTGGAACCATGACACGTTCCACCGGCCCGGCGACCCACAGGCCCCCGACAGCGCGTACACCGACCAGGTCGCCTTCCTCCGGGACGTGGACCGCTTCGCCGCGGGGCACTACGGACTGCCGCCGCGTCGTGCCGAGGCCATGGACCCGCAGCACCGTCTGGCGCTCGACGTCACCCGTGAGGCCCTCGACGACGCCGGGCTGGGCCGCGGCGGCTTCGACCGGGAGCGCACGGGCGTCTTCTTCGGCATCTCGGTGTCCGACTACCGGGAACTCGCCACCGCACGTCTCAGGGCCCTCGGACTCGCCGACGGATCACTCGGCGTGCCCGCCGACGCCGACGCGCTCAACGCGCTGAAGGACGGTTCGGCCCGGGATCTCCCGCCCATCGGGACCTTCACCATGCCGGGCGTCCTGCTCAACATGGCGCCCGCCACGGTGAGCCGGCATTTCAACCTCGGCGGCCCGAGCTTCACCGTGGACGCCGCGTGCTCCAGCTCTCTGGTGGCCCTCGACCACGCGGTGGCGCAGCTGCGTCGCGGTAGCTGCAGGGCCGCGGTCGTCGGCGGGGTCTACCTGAGTCTCACGCCGGACAGTCTGGTCGGCTTCTCCCGGCTCGGCGCGCTGTCCGCCGCGGGGGTGTGCCGTCCGTTCGACACCAGGGCCGACGGCTTCGTCCTCGGCGAGGGAGCCGGTGCCGTGATCCTCCGGCCGCTGCAGGACGCCCTCGTCGACGGCAACCGCGTCTACGCCGTCATCAAGGGCATCGGCTCCGCGAACGACGGCGCCTCGGCGGGACCGCTGACGCCGAGCCCCGACGGACAGCTGCGTGCCATGCGCGGCGCGTTCGACGACGCGGGTCTGCCTGCGGATGCCCCCTCCTTCATCGAGGCGCACGGGACGGGGACCAGCGTCGGTGACCGCGCGGAGGTGGAGGCGCTGCGCCGGCTGCGCACCGAGGGCGGGGACCGGGCTCCGGGCCTCTGCTACCTCTCCTCGGGCAAGGCCCTCATCGGGCATTCGCTGTCCGCCGCCGGCATCGCGGGACTGATCAAGACCGCACTGGTGGTGCACCACCGCACGGTCGTACCGCAGCCCGGCGTCATCCCCCATCCCGACCTGGGGCTGGACGCGGCCGGCCTGCGCGTGGCCGACACCGCGCGGGCCCTGCCGCAGCCGCGGTCGGCGGGTGCCGGACCGCTGTGCGCGGCCGTCAGCTCCTTCGGTTTCGGTGGCACCAACGTGCACGCGGTCCTCCAGCAGGCGCCCACCTCGACGTCCGTCCGGCGGCCCTCGGCCTCCCCCCGGACACGCGGCGCCGCCACCGTCAGCGGCGCCGAGCCCCAGCTCGCGCTGATCTCGGCCGGCAGCCCGCGGTTGCTGCGGGAGCACATCGACGACCTCCTCGACCACTTGGAGCAGCCGGGCGCCATACCCTCGGTGTCGACGGCGGCGCTGGCCCACACCTTGGCCGGGCGCGAGCCACTGCCGAGCAGGCTCGCGATCGTCGCCGGTGACACGGCCGAGTTCACCGAGCGGCTGCGCAGGGCACGCCGACAGCTGGCCGAAGGGGCCCGGGGCGACCTCGGCGACGGTGCCTTCGCCGCGGACGCTCCGCTGCGGCCCGCCGCGCGCCGGATCGCCTTCGTCTACCCGGGCCAGGGCAGCCAGCGCCCCGGCATGATGCGCGAACTCCATGAGCGCTACCCCGGCTTCCGCGAAACCGTCGACGCCCTCGGCGCCGAAGCACGGCGGCACTGCGGCGTGGATCCGGCCGACCTGCTGTACGGGCCGGCGGCTGACTCGGCGGACGACGCCGGGCTCAGGCGCCGGCTCGCCCCCACAGAGGTGTGCCAGCCGCTGCTCGGCACCGTGCAGCTCGCCGCCACCGGGCTGCTTGCGGCGAGCGGCGTCGTCCCGGATGTCGTACTCGGCCACAGCGTGGGTGAGTTCGCGGCCGCGGCGACGGCCGGTGTCCTCCCGGCCGAGGAGACCGTGGCCCTGCTGGCCCGGCGAGGCGCGATCCTGCGGGACGCGGAGGGCGAGCCGCGCGGCTCGATGCTCGCCGTGCGGACGGACGAGGAGACCTGCCGACAGTTGGTCGAGGACGTCCGGGACGTGTGGATCGCGTGCCTCAACGAGCCCCGGCAGACAGTCGTCAGCGGCACCAGGGAAGCCCTCGACGCGCTGCGGCGCGTGTGCGCGGAGGGCGGCATCGCCACGAGGGCGCTCGAAGTCTCCAACGCCTTCCACTCGCCGCGGCTGGCGGCGGGCGACGAGGCCATGCGCACCGACCTCGAAGGGCGGACCCTGACCAACCCCCGCCTGCCGCTGGTCTCCTGCGTGAGCGGGACCGTGTGCGACGACCCCGACGAGCTGCGTCGGCTGTGGTCGCGTCACGCCTCCGAACCGGTGCGCTTCAGCGACGCCGTTCGCAGCGCCTACGACGCGGGCGCCCGCCTCTTCGTGCAGGTGACGGGCGGCAACTCGCTCCTCTCCGCAGTCCGCCGCAATCTCGCCGGGCAGGACGACGTCCACGTCGTCGCGGTCGACAACCCCGCTCCGGACGGCCGGCGCGGCTACCTCGGCGCCCTCGCCCGCCTCGCCGTCCTGGGCGTCGACGTGGACGTACGACGGCTGATCGAGCCGGCCGACCGCCAGCTGCTGGACCTGCCGACGGCCCGGCTGGAGACGCGGTCCTACTGGTGGGGGCACCGGCCGACAGCGACAGCCCACGAGACCCGCGCCGCGGGGCGGACGACTCCCACGCCCCCGCCGACCCCGCCGACCACATCAACCCCCGTTTACGCCCCCCGCCCCCGGACCTCCCTCGCCCCGACCAAGGACTACCCCATGCACGAACTGCTCGACCTGATCCAGCACCAGGTGACCCTCCTCGGCCGCCTCGGCGAGGCGCTGACCGACGCGACGCACTCGGAACCCGCCGAGCCAGCCATGCCCGCCGAGCCAGCCCAGCCCATCGCCGAAACAGAGGCAGTACAGGACGCGGTGTTCGAGCAGATAGCCCGGATCAGCGCATTCCCCGCGAGTGATCTGCACGCCGGTCAGCGGCTGGTGGACGACCTCGGTTTCGACTCGCTGATGCTGACGGACCTGTTCACGTCGCTCAAGCGGCGCTGGCCGTCCCTGACGGTCGACGAGAGGTGCGCCCGGCCGACGGTCGGCAGCGTCACGGCGATGGTGCGGGAGGAGGCGATGCCCGGCCCGTCGGCGGGCGGCCCGATCCCGCTGCCCCGGCCGACCGATCCCCCGGTCCCCGAGCCCACCCCCGCCGACTCCTCGCCGCCGGTCGACCGGCTCCCGCAGGACCAGACCCGCATCGACCGCTTCCCCGAGGTGACCGCACACCGGGAACGCATGAGCCTGCTCGACCGGCTCGACCTGCCGAACCCGTACTTCCGTGTGCACGAGGGCGGCATGACGGACACCACCGTCGTGGACGGCCGTGAGCTGATCTCCTTCTCCGGCTTCAACTACCTGGGTCTGGCGAACGACCCCCGAACGACCGGGGCGGTGGAGGAGGCCGTCGCACGGTGCGGTACGTCCGCCTCCGCCAGCCGGCTGCTGTCCGGCAGCCGTCCGCTGCACCTCCAGTTGGAGCGGGAACTCGCCGACACCCTCGGAACCGAGGACGCGATCACCCTGACCAGCGGACATGCCACCAACGTCACCGTCATCGGCCATCTCGTCGGGCCGGAGGACCTGATCGTCCACGACTCGCTCGCCCACGACAGCATCCTTCAGGGCTGCAGGCTCTCCGGAGCCACTCGCCGGCCCTTCCCGCACAACGACGCCGCCGCCCTGGACGTCCTCCTCACCCGGGTCCGGCACCAGTACCGTCGTGTGCTCGTCGTCGTCGAGGGCGTGTACAGCATGGACGGCGACATCGCCGACCTGCCCGCGCTCATCGACGTCAAGCGTCGGCACGGCGCGCTGCTGATGGTCGACGAGGCGCACAGCATCGGCGTGATCGGCGCCACCGGGCGCGGGATCGGTGAGTACCACGACGTCGATCGCCGGGCCGTCGACCTGTGGGGCGGCACGCTGTCCAAGGCGTTGGCCGGGTGCGGCGGCTACATCGGGGCCGACCGCGGTGTCGTGGAGTACCTGAGGTACACCGCCCCGGGCTTCGTCTACAGCGCCGGCATGACTCCCGCCAACGCCGCCGCCTCCCTGGCCGCACTGCGCACGATGCGTGCCGAACCCGAGCGGCTGACGCGCCTGCGGGAGAACTCCGCGCTGTTCGCGAGCCTGGCGCGCCGGGCCGGCATCGACATCGGCGCCAGCCACGACTCGCCGATCGTCCCGTGCATCGTCGGTGACTCGGCGAAGACCCTCCGGCTGGCCGAGGCGATGTTCCGGCAGGGCGTGAGCGTCAATCCGATCCTCCACCCGGCCGTGCCCGAGGAGCTGACCCGGCTGCGGTTCTTCGTCACTTGCGAGCACACCCCGGACCAGATCCGCCACACGGTCGGCGCACTGCGACGGCAACTGCCGTACGCCGACACCTCCATCGCCACGGGAGCAGCGGCCTGAGACCGGCCGGGGGGAGCCGGACAGGTCGGGTCAGCCGCCGAGCGCCGCCAGCACCACGGACCTGGCCTCCTCCTGGACCTGGCGCAGATGGTCCGGGCCGAGGAACGACTCGCCGTAGATCTTGTAGACGTCCTCGGTGCCCGAAGGGCGGGCCGCGAACCAGGCGTTGGCGGTGGCCACCTTGATGCCGCCGAGGGCGGCGCCGTTGCCGGGCGCCTCGGTGAGGACGGTGGTGACCGGCTCGCCGGCGAGGGTGTCGGCGGTGACCTGACGCGGGGACAGCTTGGCGAGCAGGGCCTTCTCCTCGCGGGAGGCCGGGGCGTCGACACGGGCGTAGGCGGGGGCGCCGAAGCGGTCGGTGAGCTCGGCGTAGTGCTGGGAGGGGGTCCTGCCGGTGACCGCCGTGATCTCGGAGGCGAGCAGGGCCAGGATGATGCCGTCCTTGTCGGTGGTCCACACCGAGCCGTCGCGGCGCAGGAAGGACGCGCCGGCCGACTCCTCGCCGCCGAAGCCGAGGGTGCCGTCGGACAGGCCGTCCACGAACCACTTGAAGCCGACGGGGACTTCGACCAGCTGTCGGCCGACGTCCGCCGCGACCCGGTCGATCATGCTGGACGACACCAGGGTCTTGCCGATGCCGGCGCCCGCGGGCCACTGCTCGCGGTGCGAGAAGAGGTAGGAAATCGCCACGGCCAGATAGTGGTTGGGGTTCATCAGGCCCGCGTCCGGTGTGACGATGCCGTGCCGGTCGGCGTCGGCGTCGTTGCCGGTGGCGATGTCGAAGCGGTCGCGCTGCTCGATGAGGGAGGCCATGGCGTACGGCGAGGAGCAGTCCATGCGGATCTTGCCGTCCCAGTCGAGCGTCATGAAACGCCAGGTGGGGTCGGTGAGCGGGTTCACCACCGTGAGGTCGAGCCTGTGCTGTTCCGCGATACGGCCCCAGTAGGCGACCGAGGCGCCGCCCAGCGGATCGGCGCCGATGCGCACCCCGGCGGACCGGATCGCGTCGAGGTCCAGCACGTTCGGCAGGTCGGCGACGTAGGCGCCGAGGAAGTCGTGGCGGCCGGTGCCGGGGGCGGCCAGGGCACGGGTGCAGGGGATGCGGCGTACGTCCTTCATGCCGCCGGTGATGATCTCGTTGGCGCGGTCCTGGATCCAGGAGGTCGCCTCGGAGCCGGCGGGGCCGCCGCTCGGTGGGTTGTACTTGAAGCCACCGTCGGCGGGCGGGTTGTGCGAGGGGGTGACGACCACGCCGTCGGCGAGAGCGGACGTGCGGTTCCGGTTGTGGGTGAGGATGGCGTGCGAGACGGCCGGGGTGGGCGTGTAGCCGTCGGCCTGGTCGATGAGGACGGTCACGTCGTTGGCCGCGAAGACCTCGAGGGCCGTGATCCGGGCGGGCTCCGACAGGGCGTGGGTGTCGGCGCCGAGGAAGAGCGGGCCGTCGGTGCCCTGGGCGGCGCGGTACTCGCAGATGGCCTGGCTGGTTGCGGCGATGTGGTCCTCGTTGAACGCCGCCACGAGGGACGAGCCGCGGTGTCCCGAGGTGCCGAACGCCACCCGCTGGCCCGGCTCGGCCGGGTCGGGGTGCAGTGCGTAGTACGCCGTGACCAGGCGGGCCACATCGATGAGGTCTTCGGGCCGGGCCACCTGCCCCGCTCGCGCGTCCTGCATTTCCCCGCTCCTCCGCACAGTTCGACCGTTGGGTACGGCCCTCATTCTCCCCTGCCCGGGGCGTCGGGACGCGCATCGGGCCGCCGTTGTGGCACGCGTCCGACGGGTGCGACGATGCGGGCCGACGAGCGGAGGGACACCGACATGGGGCACGACGACGTGGGACACGAGAACGTGGGACACGAGGACGTGGGGTACCAACGGCCGCCCGCCGCCGTGCTGTTCGACGCGCTGGGTGCCGACTACGAGAAGGCGTTCGGCCGTGCCCCCGCGCACCTTGCCGCGCTGGAGTGGCTGATCGAGCGGCTGCCGCCCGCCGCGCGGACGCTGGACGTGGGCAGCGGCACCGGGCGGCCCACCGCGGCCGCGCTCGTCGGGGCCGGCCACTCGGTGCTGGGCGTCGACGTCTCCCCCGTCATGGTCGAACTCGCCGCCCGTCAGGTCCCCGAGGCCGAGTTCCGCCACGCCGACGTCCGGGAGCTGTCGTTCGAGGCGGACTCGTTGGACGGCGTGTGCGTGTTCTTCTCACTGCTGCAGATGACCCGGGCCGAGCAGTCGGCGCTGACGCGGCGGCTGGCCGTGGCGCTGCGGCCCGGCGGGCATCTGGTGCTGGCCACCGTGCCCGCTGACGTCGAGGACGTGGAGGTGGTCTTCATGGGCCGGCCGGTGCGCGCGACCAGTTTCGCCGAGGAGGACGTCGTCGGCATGGTGGAGGCGGCGGGGCTGACGGTGCTCGCCCGGCACAACGCCGCTTTCACGCCGGACCACCCCGACGGCGGACCCGAGCCCCACCTCTTCCTGTACTGCCGCCGCGACGAGACCGGCCGCTGAGACCCGCCCGGACCAACTGCCTTCTCCTGCCGGCCCCTTCGGCCGAAGGCCACCTACCCCGACCGGGCGCGGCCGGACACACTGAGACGTCGGCCGGCCTCGACGCGGCGTCGACGGGCAGTCCGTGGCCGCGTCCCGCGCGGCCGTGCGCCATCACTCGAACCTGCCCTACCGGCCTCGGGAGACTTCAGTGAGCACAGTGCGCCGTACCCCCGTCAGACGTCGTCCACGGCTGATCGCCTCGGTGGTGAGCCTGCTCGTGGCGGCGGCTCTCGCCATGTCCGACGCCGGCGCGGCCGCAGCGGTCACGGCCGGCGCCGCACCGTCCGCCGCGTCGGTGGCCGGCGCGGCGTCGGCCGTCGAGTCCCTGGGCATCGTCGGGACGACCTGGACCGTCGAGAAGCGCAGCGGCAAGCTGCGCATCCTCGCCGACGCCACCGTCACCGACTCGGACCTGGCCAGAATCCGGCGGGCCACCGGGCGCTTCCCGGGTGTCGCGACCCTCGAACGGCTCGACGGCAGGCTGCGCACCCTCCTGTCGGGCGGCGACGGCATCTACGCGGCCGGTTGGCGCTGTTCGGCGGGGGTGAACGTACGCAGCGGCACCACGTACTACTTCGTCACCGCCGGCCACTGCACCGACACCATGCCCACCTGGTACACCAGTTCCGCCATGACCACGACGATCGGCCCCACCACCGGCACCAGCTTCCCCGGCAACGACTTCGGTGTCGTCCAGTACTCCAATCCCTCCGTGCCGCGCCCCGGCACCATCGGCAGCATCGACGTCACCGGCACCGCGACGGCCTACGTCGGCCAGAGCGTCTGCCGTCGGGGCGCGACCACCGGGGTCCGCTGCGGCGTGGTGACCGCGCTCAACGCGACCGTCAACTACCCGGACGGGACCGTCTCCGGCCTGATCCGGACCAACATCTGCGCCGAGCCGGGCGACAGCGGCGGCCCGCTCTACGCCGGCGACAAGGTCGTCGGGATCCTCTCCGGCGGCTCCGGGAACTGCGCCTCGGGAGGGACCACCTACTACCAGCCGATCCAGGAAGTACTGAGCGCCTACGGGCTTTCCGTCTACTGAGTCGCCGGTTCGAGACGGACGCAGCAGTGGCCGTCGCCGGGTGCCAGACAGGCCTGGCGGCCGTGCTCGTCGAGCCCTTCGAGGACGCCGCGGAGCAGGTGGAGGTTCATGCCGCAGACGGTCTGCGTGTGTTCGCGGGCGAGCGCGTGGAAGGGGCAGTTGCCCAGCACGATCGCGTCACCGTCGTAGCGGGGTTCGAAGCCGTACCGCTCCAGCAGGTCGAACACGCCCGTGTGCCGGCCGGCCAGCCCGGCGCCGACCTCGTGGGCCTTTCGGTGCAGGACGGAACGCACCGGTTCGCCGGTGGCCTCGGACTCCTCCAGGGCCTGGGCCAGGAGCCGTCCGGCCAGCTCGTACTGCCGCTCCGGAAGGTTGACGCTGACCTGCTTCGCGGAGCGCCGGTACAGCTTGGCCGGCCTGCCCGCTCCCGGGCCGGTGCGGCCGCTGCGCCGTTCGTAGACGACGTCGAGGAGTGACTCGTCCGCCAGTCGGTCCAGATGGAAGGCCGCGGTCTGGCGTGCGAGCCCGAGCGCGGCGGCCGCTTCGTCACGGCTGACCGGCGCCTGCTGGCGCACGACATGGTCGTACAGCCTCCTGCGCGTCGGCTCGTCCAGAGCGGCGACGGCGGAGACATCGGGGCGGCTGGCTTCATTCGGACGGTCCACGAACACCAGTGTAAAACCCATGCCCATTGACTTAAGAACGTCCAGGCGCTTCTATCGACAGTGAGAGTTGTTGTTAGAAGACGCGAAGGAACAACGCCATGTCCTCCACCACCACAACCACGTCGGCCGGGCCTCGGCGAGCCGCGCTCGCCGACCCCCGCTACCAGGCATTCGTCATCCTGCGCACCGGGTTCACCGTGGCGCCGATCCTGTTCGGACTGGACAAGTTCACCAACCTCCTCGTGGACTGGCCCGGCTATCTCGCGCCGTGGATCAACGACGTCGTTCCCGGCAGTGCCCAGGCGGCCATGTACGCCGTCGGTGTCATCGAGATCGTCGCGGGTCTCGTCGTCGCTCTTGCCCCTCGCTTCGGGGGCTGGCTGGTGGCCGGATGGCTCGCCGGCATCATCGTCAACCTCCTGACCATCCCCGACTACTACGACATCGCGCTGCGCGACTTCGGCCTGCTGCTCGGCGCGGTCGCCCTGGCCCGGCTCGCGCAGGGCTACCACCGCGAGGGGCCCTCACGCTGAAGCCCGGCGCGGCGACCGGCGCGTCACCCGTCCCCACCTGCCGGTGATCCCGGCGGTCAGGGGCGGGGTGACGGCTTCTTGCGGGGTGACGTTCGGCGGTGAAGCCGGATCACGAGGGGCGCGGCGGTGAGGACGGAGGAGCAGGTGCCGACCGCGAGGCCGATGAGCAGGGCGAGGGCGAAGTCGGTGAGCGAGGAGCCGCCCAGCACGGCGAGGGCGGTGAGGATGAAAGCGGCGCCCATGCCGGTGTTCACGGTGCGGGGCAGGGTCTGCAGGATCGCCTGGTTCACGATGCCGGGGAACGGTGTCCGGGAGGCCTTGTGGGCCAGTTCCCTGACGCGGTCGAAGAGCACGACGGAGTCGTTGACCGAGTAGCCGACCACCGTGAGCAGGGCGGCCAGGAACACCCCATCGACGGGCTTGCCCAGCCAGGCGAAGACGCCGAGCAGGATCACCACGTCCTGGGCGAGGGCCACCACGGCGGCGGTGCCGAAGACCCAGCGGAAACGCACGGTGAGGTAGACGAGCTGCGCCCCGAGGGCCACGGCGAGCGCGATCAGCGCGCCTTGACGCAGCTCCTTGCCGAGGCTGGGACCGATCAGCTCGTCACGGACCTTGTCGGCCCCGCCCGCGACGTCGTCCACGGCACCGGTGACCTCGGCCACTTCGGCGTCGGTCAACGTCCCGGTGCGTACCGTCAGGCCCGCGTCGCCCGAGGACTGCACGACGGCGCGGGGCAGTCCGGCGTCGACGAGTGCGGTGCGGACCCGGTCGGGGTCGACGGGGCCGACGGTGGCGTACTCGATGAGGCGGCCACCGGTGAACTCCACACCGAGGTCGACCCCCCGCACCGCGATCCCCGAGCCGGCCAGCACCAGTACCGCGGCGGACGTGGCCAGCCAGCGCAGCGGGCGGCGCATCAGCTGGGGGTTACGGCGGACCAGGCGGTCGCGGACCGCGCCGGTGGTGGCGATGCCGGTGAGGCGGGGGCGGCGGCGTACGCTCGGCCGGCTCGCCGCGAACTCGGCGAGGACACGGCTGATCACCAGGGCGCTGAACATGGCGGCGAGCACGCCGATGCCCAGGGTGACGCCGAAGCCGCGGACGGGCCCGGAGGCGAGGAAGAACAGCAGGGCGGCCGCGATCAGTGTGGTGATGTTGGAGTCGGCGATCGCGCTGAAGGCGTTGCGGAAGCCGGCCGCGAGCGCCGAGCGGGTGCTGGGGCGGCGGCGGGCCGCGTACTCCTCCCTCGCCCGTTCGAAGACCAGCACGTTGGCGTCCACGGCCATACCGATGGCCAGGACGAATCCGGCCAGGCCCGGCAGGGTCAGGGTGGCGCCGAGGGCGGCCAGGGCGGCGTAGGAGACCAGGCCGTAGCAGGCCAGCGCGACGGCGGCGAGGCCGCCCAGCAGCCGGTAGACGGCGATGATGAACAGCGAGGTCAGCGCGGTGCCGATGGCGGCGGCCCAGGCGCTGGCGGCGATGGCCTGCGCGCCCAGGGTGGGGCCGACGGTGCGCTGTTCGACGGTCTCGACGGGCACGGGCAGGGCGCCGCCGTTGATGAGCAGGGACAGTTCGCGTGCTTCCTCCGGGCTGAAGGAGCCCGTGATCTGGGTGGCGCCGTCGCGGATGCCGGTCTTGCAGCCGACGGACGGGTCGACCTGCGGGGAGGAGATGACCTTGTCGTCGAGGACGATGGCGACCCTTCGTGCCGGGTCGCCCGCCGCATGACAGGCGACCTCGCCGGTCAGCCGGGCCCAGCCGTCGCGGCCGGTGCCCTCGAAGTCGACGGTGACGTGCCATCCGGCGGCGCCCTGCTGGTCGAAGCGGGCGGCGGCCTCCTTGACATGCTCGCCGGTCAGGGCCGCGGCCCCGAGGCGCAGGGGCGTGCCGGACTCGTCGGGCAGGACGCGTTCCCGTGGTCGCTTCGGCAGGGGGCGGGTGCTGTCCTCGGCGCTGTCGGCGGTGCCGAGCACCTGGTGGAAGGTGAGCTGCGCGGTGCGGCCCAGGACGTCGGCGGCCTTCTTCGGGTCCCGCACGCCGGGCAGTTCGACGATGATCCGGTTCTCACCGGAGCGGACGAGGGTGGGTTCGGCGACGCCGAGTGCGTCGACACGGCCGCGCAGCACTTCCAGGCTGCGGTCGGTGGCCTCGCGGTCGGCTTCGGCGGTGGCGGTGGAGCGGGTTTCGAGCACGATCTGCGTACCGCCGCGCAGGTCGAGTCCGAGCCGGACCGGCACGGTGACGGCGATGTACAGCGACACGGCGAGCACGGCGAGGGCGAGCAGCGCCCGTACGCGCAGGGAACGGTTCAACGGAGCCTCCGGCAGGCATGCCGCCGCGGCGGCCGGTGATGGCCGCGGCGGGGCGGGAGTGGATGGGGCGGGGAGTGGGGCGTCAGGTGCCGGAGAACACCGGGGGCGCCCGCCCGCGATCGTGGGCCGTGTGGGGCTGCGAGGACGGCGCGGGGAGCGCCGGGACCGGGGGTCGTACGCCGTGGGACGACGGGGCGGCGTCCATGTCCTGGCCGCGGGCGAGGAGGGGGACGCGCGGGGCGGGGTGGTCGTTGTGCGGGTCGTGGCGGGTGGCCGCCCGGACGACGCAGGCGGCGTCGCAGTCGTCGGCGGCGTGCGGCCCGTCGCCCCGGTGCTGTGTGGCTGTCACGGGTGCGCCGACGACCGGCGGGGCGGCGGCGCCGAGGGTGGTCAGCAGCGCCAGGAGGACGGCTGCCAGCACTGCCACGGCGGGGGCACGTCGCACAGGCGGCGGGATGCCGGGGGCGATGCGCGCGGCGTCGTGCATGCGGTCAGGGCTCGATCAGGCCGGCGCGGATGGCGTAGCGGGTGAGGTCGAGGCGGTCGCGCAGGCCGAGTTTGTGCAGGAGGTTGGCGCGGTGGCGCTGGACGGTCTTGATGCTGATGAAGAGCAGATCGGCGATCTCCTTGGACGAGTGGCCCTCGGCGACCAGCTTCAGGACCTCCTCCTCCCGGGGGGTGAGGATCTGGTCGGGGGTCTCCTGGCCGTGGCGGGCCCGGTCGAGGTAGTTGCGGATCAGCGCGGTGACCGCGCCGGGATACAGGAACGGCTCGTCCCGCATCGCGGCCCGGCAGGCCGCGACCAGGTCCCGGTCGGCGACGGACTTCAGCACATAGCCGCTCGCGCCGGCCTTCAGGGCCTGGAAGAAGTACTGCTCGTTGTCGTGCATGGTGAGCATCAGGATCCGCAGCTCCGGCTTGAGGGCGGCCAGTTCACGGGCTGCCTGGAGTCCGGTCAGGCGTGGCATGGCGATGTCCAGCACTGCCAGGTCGACGTCGTGGGCGCGGGCCAGTTCGATGGCCTGAGCTCCGTCCCCGGCCTCGGCGACCACCTGCAGGTCGGGTTCCTGGTCGAGGATGAGCCGCACACCGCGGCGGACCAGCGCGTGGTCGTCGGCGAGCAGGATACGGATCGTGTTCGTCCGCGCCGCGGCGGTCGTGGTCGTTTCGGGCATGGTCAGTGCTTCCTGGATACGGGCGCGGTGAGCTGGACACGGGTGCCGGTGCGGGGGGCCGGTGCGATCTCCAGGCTGCCTCCGACGAGGAGGGCGCGCTCCCGCATGCCGCGGATGCCGGCGCCTTCACGGGCGGCCTCGACGCCGTGGCCGTCGTCGGTGACGGTCAGCACCGCGCCGTCGTCGCTGTGGCGCAGGGCGACGGTGACGTGTTCGGCGGACGCGTGCCGGGCGACGTTGGTCAGCGACTCCTGGGCGACGCGGTAGAGGACCAGTTCCGTCTCCGGTGCCAGGGCGGGCAGGTCGGTGTCGAAACGGCGGGTGATACGCAGCCCGGTGTGGGTGGCGAAGTCCTCGGTGAGGGAGGTCAGCGCGCTGATCAGGCCCAGGTCGTCCAGCACCCCGGGTCGTAGCCGGCGTACCAGGCGGCGGACCTCGTCCAGGCTCTCCCGGGTGATCTCCTGCACCTCGTGCAGGTCCTTGCGCAGGGGTTCCGGTGCGTCGTCCGCGGCGCGCTTGAGGCCCAGCAGGATCGCGGTCATGGTCTGGCCGACCTCGTCGTGCAGTTCCTGTGCGATGCGGCGGCGTTCGGCCTCCTGGGCCATCAGGGCCCGGGCGCTGCTGGTGGCCCGCTCCTGTTCGAGCCGCTCCAGCATCGCGTTGAAGGTACGGATCAGCTCGGCGACCTCGCGGCCGCCGGCGGCGGGCAGGCGCTGGCCGGGGCGCAGCAGGTCCACGGTGGTCATCAGCCTGGTCAGCCGGTCGAGCGGGGCCAGGCCGAGACGCAGCAGCGCGGCGTTGGCGACGAGCATGACGGCGAGACCGCCGACCAGGATGACGGCCTCGGTGAGCAGGACCGGCACGGACACGGTCACCGGAGCCCACAGCAGCAGTGCCGTGGCCAGGCCCAGCACCACGGCGTTCAGGGCGAAGATCCGCCAGAACAACGACACCGGCCCCACGCCTTCCCTTCCACCGCCTCGGTTCACCTCCACTGTCGGCCATCAGGCGGCCCACGGCGTGCGCGACTCCGGGATGCGTGACCGACCTGCGGCCAGGCTGCCTCTTCCCGAGCGCGCAGTCGATGGGCGCTGACCCCCATTTCCCCATACGCGCGCCACCCATGGAGCGGCCGTATGGGTCTCCCGTCCCGGGGTAAATGGAGTCCGCGACCGATAGGTATCCGCAGCGCGTCCGGCCAGGGTGGATGGCACCGGGGTGGATGACACACGACCACCCCGGCCGAGACAAGACAAGACGAGACGAGAAGGGCACCGATCATGTCGCTCGACGTCACCCGGGCCGAACCCTCTCCGCACGAGGCCCGTCAGCGCCTCGAACACGCCCGTGTCTCCCGGCTGGCGCAGCTGCACGCCCTCAGCGAGACCGGGCACAGCGCGGACGATCCGCTGCTGTCCGCGCAGTTGGCGGCGATGAAGCGGGTCCTCAAGGAGATCGAGGATGCCTTCGGCCGCATCGAGGAAGGCACCTACGGAACCTGCGCGGGCTGCGCCAAGCCGGTCCCGGCGGAGCGGCTGGAGATCCTGCCGTACGCCCGCCACTGCGTCGCCTGCCAGCGCCGCGCCATCTGAGAAACCGTCCGTTCCGACCTCCTACGCCCTGCCGCAAAAGGGGTGACGTGGTGAACCACCAGACCATCGACGAGAGCACGACGTATCTGTCGGCCGAGGACCTCGCCGCGCTGCGGGAGAACCTGCACGAGCAGCGGCTCTTCCGGCAGGAGCAACTGCGCCGGCTCACCGGACCGGACACCTCCCGCGCCGAGGACCGGATCCGGCGGCGGTCCGCCTCGCAGATCGAGGTGCACGTCAAGCTCGTCGCCTCCGCCCGCATGGTCCTGGCCGACGTCGAAGCGGCTCTCACGCGGATGAACGAGGGCCGCTACGGCGCCTGCCACCTGTGCCGGCGCCCTGTGGGCCGGGAACGGCTGATGATCGTGCCGCAGGCCCGGTACTGCGCCCGCTGCCAGCAGGTCAAGGAGGCGGGCCGATGACCGGCACCCGCCTGCCGCGCACCACCCTCGCCCGGCACCGGCCCTGACCGCTGTGCCGGCGCTGCCGCGGCATCCCGCCGGACATGGGCAGTGCCCCTACCCGCGCCTGGATCCCCGGCAAGGAAGGGCACCTCGTCAGCGCGGATGTCCGTGCCGGGCCCGGCACCAGAACCTGTTCCGCCGGACAGCCCCCAGGCCGCGCCCCGCCCCGCGTCCGGTCGGCATTGCATCCGTGGCGTCCACCGCCGAAGGGAGGACCCTTGCCCGGCCGTACACCCCCGCCGCTTCCTCCGCAGGAGCTGCCACGGGTCATGTTCTGGCGCCTGCGCCGCAATCCCCTGCGCCGCCGCAGCGATCTGGCCCAGGCGTTGATCGGCCTCGGTCTGGCCCTGACGGTGTCGGCGGGCACCCCCCTCGCGATGTTCGTGGCCGGCGACGCCGCCCACCGCCACTACGCCCGTGCCGCCCAGCACCAGGCCGCGACGCGCCACCACACCACGGCCGTCCTCGTCGAGGACGCCCCGCGCCACCCCGAACCCGGCTCCGCCGAAGCCAGGAAGACCCGTTACCCCACCGCCGTCCGCTTCACCGACCCCGACGGAGACACCCACACCGCCGAGACCGATGTGCGGCCCGCCCTGCCCAAGGGCACCATCATCCGCGTATGGGCCGACACCGACGGGAAGGTCACCGACCCGCCCCTGACTCCCCACCAGGTCCGCAACCACGCCATGGGCTCGGCTGTCATCGCCGCCCTCGGCGTCCATGCCGCCGCGGCCGCCGCCTACGCCACCGCGGGCCGCGCCATCCAGCGCCGCAACCTCGCCGCCTGGGACGCCGCCTGGACCGAAACAGCACCTCGCTGGACCACGTCTTTGTAGCCCGCCGCGCCTGGCCGTGATCTCACACCACCTCGACGGCCTGTCATCCTGTCAGCCGAGCCTTCCAGATCTCCTCGCTGGGCCACTGCTGGGCCCACGCAGCGGGAACTTCCGCGTAGTCCCGGTGTGCGGGCCGGGGGGCCCGGACCTCGATCAGGTCCTCGACGACGAAGCCGGAGGCCCGCAGCAGACGCAGCATCTCGCCATGCGGCAGGATGAACTGCACGTGATTCCCCCAGTCCAGCCGAGTCAGACCGAACTGTGCGCGAGACAGGGTGGTGGACGCCGCCCCCTCCGGCCGTAGGCACAGGGCGAACAGGGGTGAGTAGCGCATGAACACCAGCCGGCCTCCAGGAACGAGAAGCCGGGCCGCCTCCGGAATCCACTCATAGGGATCGCACCACAACGAGGCGCCGTACTCGCTGATCGCGAAGTCGAACGTGTTGTCGTCGTAGGGCACCTTCTCGGCCGGGCCCAGAACGAGGGGGAAATCGATGCCGAACTCCGCCTGCATCGCACGCGCAGTGGCGAGTTGCTTCTCCGAGAGGTCGATCCCGATCGGATGGGCCCCGGCTCTGGCCAGCCAAGCGGAAACATAGGCGGTACCGCAGCCCAGCTCGATGGTGCGCATCCCGCGTATGCCGTCGGGAAGGACGGAGACCTCCGTTTCAGGGGTGCCCCACAGGCCCCAACCCGGTTCCGTCCGTGCCCAGTGATCGCGGGCGAGCGGCTCGTGCCACGCAGCCGCCTCGTCATCCCAGTAGCGTCGGTTCTGCTCGACATGGTCCGCCTGGCCGTCATGAGCGTTCATGGCGGCATTCGATCGAAGACGCTGATGCTCCGGCAACGGATTTACGAACCTCTCCGGCGGCCGCCCGTCCGGGCAACAGCCACCAGCCGAGCCGGGGCGCAGATCATCCTCAAGCCAGGAAGCTCAATCGCACCTGCCGGTCGGGGTTGTCCCGGTTGGTGTCCACGAGGCACACAGACTGCCACGTCCCGAGCTCCAGTCGTCCGTTCAGCACCGGCAGCGTCGCGTGGGGCGGGACGATGGCCGGGAGGACGTGGTCGCGGCCGTGGCCCGGGCTGCCGTGGCGGTGCTGCCAGCGGTCGTCGGCGGGCAGCAGGGTGTGCAGGGCGGCCAGCAGGTCGTCGTCGCTGCCGGCGCCGGTTTCGATGACGGCGACTCCGGCCGTGGCGTGCGGCACGAAGATGTTCAGCAGGCCGTCGCGGCCCGCGGCCGCCTCCCGCAGGAAGGCCTCGCAGTCGCGGGTGAGGTCCACGACCCGCTCCGCGGAGCCGGAGGCGACGTTCAGGATTCGGGTGGTGAAGGCGTCTGACATGTACTCCATCCTCGCCCATGCACCGGAGTTCACGCGCTTACGGACGCCGACGGGCCACGTGTGGGCGGGCCTCCGGCTGGTCCGGGGTGGTGGAGTACCACGGGGACACGGCCCGGGCCGGGGTGCGGCTGCTCATCGCGAGCGGGCGCTGACGGTCGGGGCCCAGGGCGGGGAAGATCCGCACCCTCGAGGTCGTTAGTAGAAGCGTGAACAATATCGAGACGGTCGAGTCCGTCGACGTGGTCGTCATAGGCGCTGGTCAGGCAGGTCTCTCCAGCGCCTATCACCTGCGGCGCACCGGCTTCGAGCCGGACCGTGACTTCGTCGTGCTCGACCACTCCCCCGGTCCGGGCGGCGCCTGGCAGTTCCGGTGGCCGTCGTTGACGTACGGCAAGGTGCACGGGATGCACGCGCTGCCCGGCATGGAACTGAGCGATGCCGATCCCGAGCGGCCGTCGTCCGAGGTCATCGCGGAGTACTTCGACCGGTACGAGAGGGCGTTCGACCTGCGCGTGCGACGCCCCGTCGACGTGCGTGCCGTGCGCGAGGGCCCGGACGGGCGGCTCCTCGTCGAGACCTCTGCGGGGACCTGGTCGTCGCGGGCGCTGATCAACGCGACGGGCACCTGGGACCGGCCGTTCTGGCCGCGCTACCCCGGCCAGGAGACGTTCCGGGGGCGGCAGTTGCACACCGCGCAGTACCCCGGGCCGCGGGAGTTCGCCGGGCAGCGGGTCGTCGTGGTCGGCGGCGGGGCCTCGGGCACCCAGCACCTCCTGGAGATCGCCCGGTACGCGGCCGCCACCACCTGGGTCACCCGGCGTCCGCCCGTGTTCCGCGAGGGTCCCTTCACCGAGGACGTGGGCCGCGCGGCGGTCGCGCTCGTCGAGGAGCGGGTCCGGCAGGGACTGCCACCGAAGAGCGTGGTCTCGGTCACGGGGCTGCCTCTGAACGACGCGATCCGGGAGGGGCTCGCTGACGGAGTGCTGGACCGGCAGCCCATGTTCGACCGGATCACGCCGAACGGCGTGGAGTGGAAGGACGGGCGGCGCCTGGACACCGACATCATCCTGTGGGCGACCGGCTTCCGAGCCGCCATCGACCATCTGACCCCACTGCGGCTGCGCGAACCCGGCGGCGGCATCCGCGTCGAGGGAACGCGCGCCGTCGCCGACCCCCGCATCCACCTCGTCGGCTACGGCCCTTCCGCCAGCACGATCGGCGCCAACCGAGCCGGCCGCGCTGCCGTACGGGACATCAGACGGTTGCTGGCGAAGGAGCGAGGAACCGAATCGGTCGCCGCATGACGTCCCGTCGGGGAGGGTGAGCCGCCGGGCAAGGTGCTGTCCCGCCAGGGCGCGCCGGGCCCGGCCGACGGGCAGGCTGGTCCACGGAGCTGGTCCACGCGTGGCGGCAGCGCCCGCCCGCGCCCGCCTGCAACGCCCCGGATCGGCCGCCGCGAGCAACCGGACGCACCAGCCCTCCCGCCGAGCGCCCGACCGCATGTCGATCGCCTTGCGGCCCTCTGTCTTCCTACTGCCCACCACCAGCCGCACCCCACGGGGATGTCGCCGTCCCGGTGGCTCACTTCGTCGGCTTCGGGGACGCCTTCCGTTGGGCCTTGTCGAAGTCGGCGACATTGCGCTGGTGTTCCGAGTAGTCGGCGGTGAAGCGGGTGTCGCCCGGCTTGACGGTGACGAAGTAGAGCCAGTCGCCCGCGGCCGGGTTGATCGCGGCGCGCATCGCGTCCTCGCCCGGGTTGGCGATCGGCGTGGGCGGCAGGCCCATGCGCTGGTACGAGTTGTAGGGGCTCTCGATCCGCGTGTCGGCGTCGCTCGTCCTGAGCGTGCGGCGGTTCAGGGCGTAGTTGATGGTGGAGTCCATCTGCAAAGGCATGCCGCGTTCGAGCCGGTTGTAGATGACCCGGGCCACCTTGCCCATGTCGGCCTTCGTGTCGGCCTCGGCCTGGACGATGCTCGCGATGGTGACCGCCTGATAGACGTTCATCGCGTTGCGCTGCGCCCCGGCCGCGATCGGGGCGCCGCTGAACTTCTGGTTGGCGGCGTCGACCATGGCCGACAGCAGGGAGTCCGGCGTCGCCTTCCTTCCCGCGCGCTCCAGCGGATACGTCGCCGGGAAGAGATAGCCCTCCGGGTTGCCTTCGGCGTCGTTGGGCAGTTTGAGGTCGAGCTTCCCGAGGGACTTCTTGGTGGTCCCGGGCGGCAGGGTGAGGGCCTTGTCGATGGCCGCGTAGACCTGGCTCGCGCGCCAGCCCTCCGGGATCACCAGCGAGGTCGGCTTCGCCTCCTCGTCCTCGCCCAGACTCAGCAGCGGCACCGCCACGGCGGTGCCGGCCACGACGGCGCCGGCGGCGATCAGGGCGATACGGCCCCGGCGCGTCAGTCGAATCGTGCTCCGTGACGGAGTGTTCATGTGCATGCGGGCACGGTAACCTGCACATGCTCACAAACCCGGCATAACGTCACCCCGTCGGCTCCAGTTGGGCGTCACGACGAACCAGCGCCGCATAGCGCCCGTCCCGCTCCACCAACTCCTCGTGCGTACCCCGCTCCGCCACGCTCCCCGCGTCGAGCACCACGATCTGGTCGGCGCCCCGAACAGTGGACAGACGGTGGGCGATGGTGACCGTGGTGCGGTTGGCGGAGAGGGCGTCGATGGCTTCCTGGACGGCGTGTTCGGTACGGGTGTCCAGCGCGCTGGTCGCCTCGTCGAGGATCAGCACCGGAGGGTCGCGCAGGATGGTGCGGGCGATGGCCAGGCGCTGCTTCTCACCGCCGGAGAAGCGGTGGCCGCGCTCGCCGACGACCGTGTCGTAGCCGTCGGGCAGGGCCGCGATGTGGTCGTGGATCTGGGCCGCCTTCGCCGCCTCGTGCAGTTCCTCGTCGGTGGCGTCCGGCTTGGCGAAGCGCAGGTTGTCGGCGACCGAGGCGTGGAAGAGGTACGTCTCCTGGGAGACGACGCCGACCGCGCGGGCGAGGGTGTCGAAGTCGAGGTCGCGCACGTCGACCCCGTCGAGGGTGACCCGGCCTCCGGTGACGTCGTAGAGCCGTGGCACGAGATGGCCGAGCGTGGACTTGCCCGCACCGGTCGGGCCGACGACCGCGAGGCTGCCGCCCGCCGGGACGGTGAGGTCGATGCCGTCGAGGATCGGGCGGCTCTTGTCCTCGTCGCCGTCACCGTCGTAGCGGAACTCGACGTTCTCGAAGCGGACCTCGCCCTTCACCGCGTCGAGGTGGACGGGGTCCTTCCGCTCGGTGATGTCGATGGGCAGGTCGAGATACTCGAAGATGCGCTGGAACAGCGCGAGCGAGGCCTGGATCTGGACGCCGGTCGACAGCAGGCTGACGGCCGGGCGGAACAGGCCCTGCTGGAGCGAGACGAAGGCGACGATCGTGCCGATCGAGACCTGCGGGCCGCCGAGTTGGAGGGCCGTGCCCGCGGCCCAGTAGATGACGGCGGGCATCGCGGCCATGACGATGCCGATGACGGCCATGCGCCAGCGGCCGGCCATGTTCGACCGCACCTCAAGGTCGACCAGCCGCTCGGACTCGTCCGAGAAGGCCGTGGTCAGCGAGTTGGAGCGGCCCATCGTACGGCCGAGCAGAATGCCGCTGACCGAGAGCGACTCGGTGACGGTGGCGGCCATCGCGGCCATCTGCTTCTGCCGCTGGGTGGTGATCTTCTTGCGTTCGTTGCCGACGCGGCGGCTGATCCAGACGAACACCGGCAGCAGGAGCAGCGAGACGGCGGTCAGCCGCCAGTCGAGGGCGATCATCGCGACGATCGTGGCGATCACGCTGGTGAGATTGGAGACCAGGGAGGTCGCGGTCGAGGTGACGGTGGCCTGCATGCCGCCGATGTCGTTGGCGATGCGGGACTGCACCTCGCCGGTGCGGGTGCGGGTGAAGAAGGCGAGCGACATGCGCTGGAGGCGGCCGTAGACGGCGGTGCGCAGGTCGTGCATGACGCGCTGGCCGACCGTTGTGGAGATCAGGGTCTGCAGGACGCCGAAGACGCCGGACAGCATGGCGCTGAGGATCATGCCGAGCGCGAGCAGGCTGAGCAGGCCGGTGCGCCCCTCGGGGATGGCGACGTCGAGGATCGCCTTGAGGAGGAAGGGGGTGGCGACGCCGACGAGCGACGAGGCGCCGACGAGGAGGCCGACGACGGCCAGACGTCCGCGGTAGGGGCGGAAGAGTCTCAGGATGCGGCGCACCTGCCGGGGCTGCGGCTCGGCGGATGGCGTCCAGGAGGGTTCGTTGTCGGGGTGCATGGGCTCCTTCGGAGGTGTGGTCATGCAGGACTGACGGAGCTTAGCTCATTGTTACCTATACTCACAATGAATGTCGTCCTGATATTGTTCCCGTATGACCAGCCCCGATCCCGACGGCCCGCTCGCCGAGCAGCTGCTGCGCTTCACCCGCCGGGTGCACCGGATCCAGAAACGCCACCTGCTGGAGCGCGGCCTGGGGATCACCCCGGCCCAGTCACGCCTGCTGCGCACCCTCGCGCACTATGACTCACCGCCCCGGATGGCCGACCTCGCCGAGCGCCTGGAGGTGGTCCCGCGCGCGGTGACGACGCTGGTCGACGGGCTGGAGACGAGCGGGAAGGTGCGGCGGGTGCCGGATCCGACGAACCGGCGGGTGATCCGGATCGAGCTCACCGACGACGGCCGGGGGGCATTGCGGGAGCTGCACGGTGCGCGTCGGTCGGCGGCGGAGGAGATCCTGGCGCCACTGACGGACGAACAGCGTTCGGTGCTGGGTGAGTTGCTGGACACGCTGATCGACGGGACCGCCGCGCGAGGGTGCTGAGCACGAAGGGCCGCGGCCACCGCTCCGTACTGCCGGTGGGGTGGCCGCGGCCCTTGCTGAGCCCTCGATACTGAACCGAGCGAACGTCAACCGGCTTCGGAGGCACCCTCCTTGTCCGTCCGGACCGGTACGGCGACGAGCGGGTCCTCGGACGGCGCCGGGACAGCCTTCCCGGACTCCGCAGCCTCCGGCTTCTTCAGCTCCGCGCCCTGCGGACCCTCCGGCCCCTCGCCGTCCGGTTCCTCGTCGTCCAGGTGGACCACGATCTCGCCGTCCAGGACCTTCTTCGCCCGCTCCCGGTCCAGCGCGCCCTCCCAGCGCGAGACCGCGAAGACGGCGACGCAGTTGCCGAGCAGGTTGGTGACGACGCGCATCGAGTCCATGATGCGGTCCACGCCGAGCAGCAGCGCGACGGCTCCGGCCGGGATCGCGCCCAGCGAGGAGGCGGTCGCGGACAGGGCGAGGAACGCCGAACCGGGGATGCCCGCCATGCCCTTGCTGGTCAGCATCAGCACCAGCACGACCGTGATCTGCTGGCTGAGGCTGAGGTCCACGCCCACGGCCTGGGCGATGAACAGCGTGCCGATGGACAGATAGAGCGAGGCGCCGTCCAGGTTGAAGGAGTAGCCCGTCGGCAGCACCAGACCCACGGCGTCGTCGCGGGCGCCCGCCTTGCGCAGCTTCTGCATCACGCGCGGCAGGACGGACTCGGTGGAGGCGGTGCCGAGCGCGAGCAGCATCTCCTCACGGATGTAGCGCAGGAACTTCCAGAGGCTGAGTCCGGTGACCGCCTTCAGGGCGATGGCCAGCAGCGCGATGAAGAGCGCGGCGGCCGCGTAGCACAGGATGATCAGCTTGCCGTACGTCTCGATGACGCCGAGCCCGTAGTTGCCGATCAGGACGGCCATCGCACCGAACACCGCGATCGGGGCCAGCCGCATGACGAAGCCGACGATCGCGAAGATGATCTCCTGGGCCTGCTCGATGGCCGGCAGCACCTTGGGCACCTTGGTGTGACCGAGGTGCAGCAGCGCGGCGCCCACCAGACAGGCCAGGACGAGCACCTGAAGCAGCGAGTTCTCGGCGAAGGCGCCGATGAAAGAGGTCGGAATCGCCTCGAGGACGAACTGAGTCGTCGACGGAAGGTGCCCACCGCCGGTCTTCGCGTCGACCGCCGAGGCGTCGAGCGTGGACGGGTCGACGTTCATCCCCGACCCGGGCTGGACGACGTTGGCGGCGAGAAGGCCGATGACCAGCGCGAGCGTGCTCGCGACCTCGAACCAGATCAGTGCCTTCAGCCCGATCCGGCCGAACGCCTTCAGGTCACCGGCCTTGGCGATCCCGACGACGACCACGCAGAAGACGAGCGGGGAGATGATCGTCTTGATGAGCCGGATGAATCCGTCGCCGAGCGGCTGGAGATCCGAGGCGAAGCCGGGCCACAGCTTCCCGACGACGATTCCGAGCACGAGCGCGCAGGCGACCTGCGCGAAGAGAGAGGTACGCAGTGTGCGTGCGACGCGTCGCGGCAGGGACGGTTCGGACGGCGGCACGGGAACTCCTAGGGGACGGCGGCACACAGAAGCCAGGGACGGCGACTTCTGCCATACGGAAAGCGGATTCCGTGGCGATCACTTTGCTGGTGATGTTGGTCCCGCACAAGACCCCTGTGTTGCATCCGTGTAAATCGCTTTCCGAGTGACGCATCGCACATCGCCGGATTCAGCAGACCCGGCGATCCTCCGTGAGCACGCCCTGAACGCTGGTGAGCGAGCGGTCGTAGCAGCCGTCCGAGCCGTACAGCTGATAGCGCTCGCTGGTCGTACCGACCGCGTGCCGCTGGTCGCGCGGCACGTTCAACGTCCATGACGCGTCGCCCTCCACGGTGTCGTCGAGCCACGACCACGCGATCCGCTGTCCGGCCCGGGTCGTCGCGACCGCGGCCCGGTCACCGAGGGTCAGCACGGTACGCAGCCGGTCGCCCGCACCGATCGTGATCGAGCCGTCCATCGTGTACGTCCGCTGGGTACGCGTCGTGCGGGCGGGTCCGCGTCCGTCGACGGTGACGGACTGGTCGTCCGCCCAGGTGGCGTCGAGTGCGTCCAGGTTCTCGCCGTCGGTCCAGCGGTGCGCGGAGGTGTTCGTGAGCGACCGGCTCACGGTGGTCGTCACCCGGCCGTGCGAGGTGTCCACGTATCCACCGACGGTCAGCCGGTGACCGCCTTCGGTGTCCACCCGATGCTCCGAACCGGGCGTGTACGTGGAGGAGTTGGCGAGGTCGGCCGCCTTGTGCTCGGTGAGCCGCCCCGTGACGTGCGCGCTCTTCGCGTCCTGCCAGACGAGGACGTTCACGGGTGCGCTCCAGCCGCTCTGTCCCTCCGGGACACCGACGACGGAGACCTCGACGCGGTGCGGGCGACCGTCGTTCAGGAGGCCGGCGAACGGTGTCAGGTCGTATTCGATCGGCTTGACGTCGAAGGCGCGCGGCCCCGGCGTGACGTACCAGAGGAAGGGGTTGGACCAGCCGCCCGTCCAGACGTGCGGGAAGGGCGCGGCTATTCCTGCCAGTTGGCCGTCGACCTCGATCTGCACCTCGCGGTAGGGGCCGTCGCCGGCCTTGCAGGAGTAGGGCGCCGGATCGGGCGCCGACAGGTACCAGAACTCCTCGCAGCCACCGCCGGATCCGGTGGCGTACACCTCGGCGACGATGCGTTCGCTGTTGCGCGGGGTGGTGACGGTGCCGTCCTGGAGGGTGAGGACGCGGTCAGGGGTGGCGGCGACGCGGACGGCCTTCGTGGTGGGCCCGGTGGCGTCCGCGGCGTGGCGGGCGGCGTAGAACGTCAGCGTGACCTTGACGTCGATGATGCCGGTGTAGGTGTCGTCAACGACGTTCCCGATGAGCATCTCGACGTCCTGGCCGCGGCGGAAGGTGTCGCTGTACCGCGTGACGTCCTTCTCGACGGACCACTCGATCCCGTCGGGTGACGGCTCCGGCGTCGACGTACGGAAGATCTCCACCCCGCCGACGTGCAGATAGCCGAGCCGGTCGAACTGGCGCCCCTTGACCTTGCCGTCCATCCGCAGCACGACCTTGCTCCACCGCTCGCGGCAGCCGTCGGGCGGCGTGTAGGTGCCCTTGTACGGGGTGAAGTCGCGGAACTGCGCCTCGGCGACGGTGACTTGGCAGGACTTGCCCGACGGCTTGGTCACGGGCGGGGCGGCGGTGACCGGGTCGTGCCAGTCGGTGCCGAACTCGGCGGGCACATCGGCCGACCGGGCGGGAGCCGCGCCTAACAGCGTGCTCGCCAGGAGGGTTGCTCCCGTAAGCATGGACATGACGATTCGACTCTTCATGGCCGGTGTTCTACGGGGAGTCGGGCCACCGCCGCAATGACGCCTCCCGCGTCAGCGTGAGCGTTTCAGGTCTGCCCTGTCCCCCATCACCACCACGGGATGCCGATCCGGATCGAGCGTGCGCAGCAGATACGCCATCGCCGATTCGGACAGGCTGACGCAGGCCGACGTACCACTGCCGTGGTCCATGTGCAGCCAGATGCCACCGCCCTTGCCCTGACCCTCGGGCCGGGTGGGGTCGTTGGGTGGGGTGCCCTTGACACGGTTGTAGTCGATGGCGATGACGTAGTCGAAGTCGTGCCAGTACGGCTTCGCCCACCAGCGCGGTGCCGCGAAGGCCGCGGAGCGCGTGTACGGCAGCTTCGACCCGGGGTCCTTGAGGACACCACCCGCGTCGCTCAGCGTGAACACGCCCACGGGGCTGCGCTTGTCGCCCTCGTGGTGGTCGGTCGTCCAGCCCTTCCTGCCGTTGTGCGCGGGCCAGCTGCGGATGCGGTCCCAGGTGGAGCCCTGTCTGGCGTAGAGCACGACCGTGGCGGTCGCGGAGTTCCTGCCATCGCCGTAAACCGCCACGACCTGGCGGGAGTCGGCCGGAATGCGGCGTTGCCATCGGTCTCCGACGCCCGGGATCCGCGTCGGATCCTGGGTGGCGGCCGGGCCTGTGCGCGCACCCTTGCCGACGTCCGCACCACTGCCCTGTCCCGTGGCGCCACAGGCGGTCAGGGTCGCCAGAGCGGTCAGAGTCGTCAGCGTCGTCAGGGCCGCCAGGCGGCGGCCCAGGAGGAAGCCGGGGGCCGACCTCGCTCCCGTCGTACGCCGTACTCCGCGCCCTCCGTGTACACCGTGCACTCCGCGCCCTCCGCGCCCTCCGCCGTTCCTCATCGGTCCATGGTGGCACCCTGCTCGGCGCGGCAGCCGGATCTGTACGGCTCCTTGGAAAACCGTTTGCGTCCGGCCACGCTGCGACGCGAACCTGTCACGGTTTGCTGCCGCCGTGCGCTGCCCCGTTCCGCGCATCGGTGCCCGACTCACACCCCGTTTCCCTCCCTGATCCCCCCACTGACACGAGCCACTGGGACGTCATGCAGATTCAAGACCTTCCGTATCCCGACCCAGGCGTGCCGGACGCACGCTCGGGTCCCCGATTCCTGTGGTGGCTCTTCAGGAACCAGGTGGGCGGACAGCTCAAGGCCCTGGCCTGGGGGTTGCTGCACTTCCTGTCCGTTTCCGCGCTGCCGTTCTGCGTGGGCGTCGCCGTGCAGGCCGTCGTCGACCGTTCCGGTGCACAACTCGCCCTCGCGGGCGGGCTCCTGCTCCTGTGCTGCGCCGGGAACGCGCTCGGCGAGACCTTCCTCCACCGCACCGCAGTCACCAACTGGATCACGGCCGCCGCCCGCGTCCAGCAGGCGCTGGCCCGCAAGGCCGCGCAGTTGGGCTCGGCGCTGACCCGGCGAGTCGCGGCCGGTGAGGTCGTGGCCGTCTCCACAGGTGACGTCGAGAAGATCGGCTGGTTCGTCGAGGCCTGGTCGCGGTTCACCGCGGCGGCGGTCACCCTGGTGGTCGTCTGCGTCGGCCTGGTCGTCTACCAGCCCGCGCTCGGCGTGATCGTCGCCGTCGGCCTCCCCGTACTGGCGGTCGCCGTGCTGCCCCTGTTGCCCCCGGCGACCCGACGGGCCGACGTCCAGCGCGAGAAGGCGGGCCGTGCCACCGAGCTGGCCTCCGACACCGTCGCCGGACTGCGCGTCCTGCGCGGCATCGGCGGCGAGGAACTCTTCCTCGACCGCTACCGCCGCGCCTCCCAGGAGGTACGCCACGCCGCCGTGCGCAGCGCCCGGATGTGGGCCCTGATCTCGGCGATCCAGGTACTGCTGCCGGGACTGCTGCTGATCGCGGTCGTCTGGTACGGCGTCCATCTGGCCCGCCAGGGCCGCGTCACCGTCGGCGAACTGGTCACCGTCTACAGCTCGATCATGATCCTCACCTATCCCCTTCGACACTTCGAAGAGATCGCGATGGCGTACTCCTTCTCCCGGCCCTCGGCGCGCCGAGCCGCGCGCGTGCTGTCGCTGGAGCGCGCCACCGACACCACCGGGACACGCGACGGGTCCGACCTGCCCGCCGGGGATCTGTACGACCCGGCCACCGGTCTGCTCGCACCCACCGGCCGGCTCACGGCCGTGGTCTGCGGCGACCCGGACGCGGCGGGGCGGCTGGCCGAACGGCTGGGCGGACACCCCTCGGAAGAGGGGGCCACCTCGGTGCTCCTCGGTGGCGTCCCGCTCGACGAGCTGCCGCTCGACAACGCCCGTACCGCCGTCCTCGTACAGGACAAGGACCCGGTTCTCGTCTCCGGCACCCTGCGTGAACTGCTCGATGTGCCCAGGTCCGGCGACGTCGGCGCCGACGAGGCACTGGTGGCCGCGCAGTGCGCGGACGTCCTGGCCGCACTGGTCCAGGGGTCGCTGGACGTCGACGACCCCATGGACGCCCGTATCACCGAACGCGGCCGATCCCTGTCCGGCGGCCAGCGCCAGCGCCTAGCGCTCGCCCGGTCGCTGATCACGGACCCGGAGGTACTCGTCCTTGACGAGCCGACCTCGGCCGTCGACTCGCACACGGAGGCGCGGATCGCCGAGGGCGTGCGGGACCTGCGGGCGGGGCGCACGACGGTCGTGTTCACCTCGTCGCCGCTGCTCCTGGACCGCGCCGACCGGGTCGTACTCGTCCACGAGGGCGAGGTCGCGGCGGTCGGCGTGCACCGCGACCTGGTGCACGCCGAGCCGAGGTACCGGGCCGTGGTGACCCGGGAGACCGACGACGAGGCGGCCCTGAACGCCGCCCACGACGAAGGCGACGCGCCGACCGAAGGGACCGGGGGCACCGCCCTCGACCACGGTTTCAAGGAACTGCAAGAGATCGAGGAGTCAGCATGATCGGCGTCGCGCCACCGGCGTACGACCCGGCGGCCCCGACGACGGCGAACACCTTGCCGGTCGGCGCCCCCACGACCGTCCGCGCCTACGTGGTCGAACTGTTCCGTCGGCACCGCCGCGCCTTCCTCCTCCTCGTCACCGTCAACACGGTCGCCGTGGTGGCCTCCATGGCGGGACCCTGGCTGCTGGGCGGCCTGGTGGAGCGGGTGTCGGACGGCTCCGGCGACCGGGAGCTCCATCTGGAGCTCACCGTCGGACTGTTCCTGGCCGCTCTCGTCGTCCAGGCCGTGTTCGTCCGCCAGGTCCGGCTGCGCGGCGCGATGCTCGGCGAACGGATGCTGGCCGATCTGCGCGAGGACTTCCTCGTCCGCTCGGTCGGACTGCCGCCCGGCGTGCTGGAGCGCGCCGGGACCGGCGACCTGCTGTCCCGGATCACGACGGACATCGACCGGCTGGCCAACGCGATGCGTGAGGCGGTGCCCCAGCTGGCGATCGGTGTGGTCTGGGTGATTCTGCTGCTCGGCGGGCTCGTCGTCACCGCGCCGCCGCTGGCCGCCGCCGTCCTGCTCGCTCTGCCGCTGCTGGTGATCGGCTGCCGCTGGTACTTCAAGCGGGCACCGTCCGCGTACCGCTCGGAGGCCGCCGGATACGCCGCCGTGGCCGCCGCGCTCGCCGAGACCGTGGACGCCGGTCACACCGTCGAGGCCCACCGCCTCGGCGAGCGCCGCGTCGAACTGTCGGAGCGGCGGATCAAGGAGTGGACGGCCTGGGAGCGCTACACGCTGTGGCTGCGGTCGGTGCTCTTCCCGTTCATCAACGTCACCCACGTGATGATCCTCTCCTCGGTCCTGATGGTCGGCGGTGTGTTCGTCCTGCAGGGCTGGATCGGGGTCGGTCAGCTGACGACCGGCGCGCTCATCGCGCAGATGCTGGTCGACCCGGTGGGGCTGATCCTTCGCTGGTACGACGAGCTCCAGGTGGCCCAGGTGTCGCTGGCCCGGCTGGTCGGGGTCCGGGACATCGAGCCGGACGCCGGAGACGCCAGGCTGGCGCCCGACGGCCGCGACGTGCACGCCGACCAGGTGCACTTCGGCTACACGGAGGGCGTGGACGTGCTGCGCAAGGTCTCCCTGGAGGTCGCCCCAGGCACCCGTCTGGCGCTGGTCGGCCCCTCGGGCGCCGGCAAGTCGACCCTGGGCAGGCTGCTGGCCGGCATCTACGCGCCCCGGGACGGCCGGATCACCCTCGGCGGTGCCGAACTGTCCCGGATGACCGCCGAACGGGTCCGCTCGCACGTGGCCCTGGTCAACCAGGAGCACCACGTCTTCGTGGGTTCCCTGCGCGACAACCTCCTGCTGGCCCGCACCGACGCGACCGACGCCGAGCTGTGGGCGGCGCTGGGCGCGGTCGACGCGGCCGACTGGGCCCGAGCGCTCGACGACAGCCTGGACACCGAGGTCGGCTCGGGCGGGTTCGCCCTCACCCCGGCCCAGGCGCAGCAGATCGCGCTGGCCCGCCTGGTCCTGGCCGACCCGCACACGCTGGTCCTGGACGAGGCGACCTCGCTGCTCGACCCCCGCGCGGCCCGCCACCTGGAGCGGTCCCTGGCCCGTGTCCTCGACGGCCGCACCGTCGTCGCCATCGCCCACCGCCTCCACACCGCCCACGACGCGGACGTCATCGCCGTCGTCGAGAACGGCCGGATCAGCGAGCTGGGCAGCCACGACGAGCTCGTCCGGGCGGACGGGGCCTACGCGGCACTGTGGCGGTCGTGGCATGGATGAGGGGCCGGTGCCCTCGCAGGCCGAGGGCACCCGCGGGGTGGGCTGAGGCCTCTTCCGGTTCCGGCAACCGGCTGGAGCAGCAGACGGGTCGCCCCCGGGTGCCACCGACCGGCCGCTGGGGTGGGACGACCCGATCCCTCGCCGCCGCCCCCTGCTGTCGTACCGGAGGGCACCCGTGCCGTTGCGCAGGGGCGAAAAGGGGTGGAAGGCTGGATAGCGGCACCGGTTCGGGGAGCACCCGGGAACCACGCGGTTCGCGCCGGGTGCGGCCTGTGCCCCGCGCCGTGGCGGCCCGCCGCCAACCGCGGTGAGTTCGGGCCCGTCCCCACCACCTGGAGGTACCCGTGAACAGCGCCGACGGATGGGGTGACGACGTCTACCAGCCCGACGCATCCGATCAACGTGAGGACACAGGGCTGCTCGACGCGGAGGACACCCTGGAGAACGACGGCGTCGACGACCCGCTGGACCGGGGCTGGTCCCCTCCGGACAGACCGCTGGCGGTGGAGCACACCGGTGTCACGGCCGCCGAGCGCCATCAGGGCGAGACCCTCGACCAGCGGCTCGCCGAGGAGCAGCCCGACCTCGTCGCCCCCGACGGCGACGGCCTCGGCGACGCCGACGGCACCGACGGGGAACTCCTCGACAACGAGGTAGGCGCCCTGCGCTCCGGCCGCCTCGTGGCACCGGACGAAGGGGCCCACGAGGACGAGGAGAGCGCCCTCGTCGCGACGGACGTGGGCATCGACGGTGCGGCGGCGTCCGCCGAGGAGGCCGCCATGCACATCGTCGACGAGGACGCCCTGTACGGCTGACCGTCGCGGCCCTCGTAGGGCTGATCCCCGCAGCCCCTGTGCCGCAGTCCCCGCGCCTTCGGCGCCGTGCCGTCGGCCCCTGCCGAGGGCGGTCATCGTGGCCACCGCACCCGAGGAGTTCGCATGCAGCAGGACAAGCACCCCGACTACCACGCGGTCGTCTTCCGCGACCGCGCCGCCGGCTACGCCTTCCTGACCCGGTCCACCGCGACCAGTGACCAGACCATCGAGTGGGACGACGGCGAGACCTACCCGGTCGTGGACGTCGAGATCTCCTCGGAGAGCCACCCCTTCTACACCGGCAAGGCACGAACGGTGGACTCCGAGGGCCGCGTCGCGGCCTTCGAACGGCGCTACGGAGGCGGGGCAGGACAGGGCGGCTGATCCAAGGACCGCTCCGGAGCCATTCGGCGTCGGCCCCCACCCACTCAGATCACGTTGAGCGCCGCGGCGCAGCCCACTCCGCCAAGCACCATGAACACCGGCATCAGCACCTTGAGCTCGACCCAGCTGCCCGCCCGGAACCGCATGGCCTTGGGCGGCCCCAGGGGATACCAGCGCTTGCGGCCCACCGGGATCGGCCACAGGATCGGGCAGCCGGACACCGTGAGCGCGTCCCCGATGTCGTGCACCAGCGCGCCGAGCACGATCGGCAGCCCCAGCCACAGATACTCCTGGCCCGGCGCCGTGAACAGCCAGTCCGAACCGTTGCCCGGCTTGTCCAGGACGCCGGCGAGAATCCACGAGCTGGTCGCCGCGAGCAGCCACACCAGGACATCGGCACTGGCGCCGCGGGTCGCACGCCACAGCAGGCCCTCGATGGCCAGCACCAGGTGCGCGAAGAGGATCGCCAGCACCGCCCAGCGACCGCCGGTGATCGCCAGGACGGAGGCGCCCCCACCGATCATGACCGCCCACACCCAGGTGTGCGTGAGGGTGCGGTGCCCACCGGAACGACGCGGGTCGCCCTGCTTCCTCGTCGCCTTGTAGACGGCGTACGACAGCTTGTCGACGATCTCGCACAACCAGCGCGACAGCGGTCCGAAGGCGCGCGAGATGGTGGCCGCCTTGTGATCGAGGTCCGGGGCAAGGGCGGCCCCGGCGCAGATCAGCGCGCCTGCGAGGAGGACCGGCCAGGGCATTCCGTGCCCGGCGGCGGCCGCCGCCGCTCCGACGCCGAGCCAGGCGGCAGCGCCCGACAGTGAGTGTGCTGGTCCCATCATCGCCGTTGCCCGCCCCATTCCTCGTGTGCCGCTGTCCAGTTGACCGGGTTCGCTGACGTGTAGTCGGCGACACAGCGTAGCGTTCGCGATCTTCGTACTCGCAGCCGATTCCCCTGTGAGGGAGAAGGGCAGGCAAGATGGGTGGGTGACCCTCATCGATCAGCTGCCGCCGACCGCCGACCCCGACGCCCTCTACGAAGCCTTCGAGTCGTGGGCCGAGGAGCGCGGTCTCACTCTCTACCCCCACCAGGAGGAGGCGCTGATCGAGGCGGTTTCCGGCGCGAACGTGATCGTGTCGACGCCCACCGGATCCGGCAAGAGCATGATCGCCGCGGGTGCCCACTTCGCGGCGCTGGCCCGTGACGAGGTCACCTTCTACACCGCCCCGATCAAGGCGCTGGTCTCGGAGAAGTTCTTCGAGCTGTGCAAGATCTTCGGCACCGAGAACGTCGGCATGCTGACCGGTGACGCGTCCGTCAACGCCGACGCCCCCGTCATCTGCTGTACCGCCGAGGTGCTCGCGTCGATCGCGCTGCGCGACGGCAAGAACGCGGACGTCGGCCAGGTCGTCATGGACGAGTTCCACTTCTACGCGGAGGGGGACCGCGGCTGGGCCTGGCAGATCCCGATCCTGGAGCTGCCGCAGGCGCAGTTCATCCTGATGTCGGCCACGCTCGGCGACGTCTCGATGTTCGAGGAGGACCTCACCCGGCGCACCGGCCGCCCGACTGCGGTGGTCCGCTCGGCCACCCGCCCCGTGCCGCTGTCCTACGAGTACAAATTCACCCCGCTCACCGAGACGCTGACCGAACTGCTGGAGACCAAGCAGGCGCCGGTCTACATCGTGCACTTCACACAGGCGCAGGCCGTGGAGCGGGCGCAGGCGCTGATGAGCATCAACATGTGCTCGCGCGAGGAGAAGGACCAGATCGCCGAGTTGATCGGCAACTTCCGCTTCACCACCAAGTTCGGCCGTAACCTCTCCCGTTACGTGCGGCACGGCATCGGCGTCCATCACGCCGGCATGCTGCCCAAGTACCGGCGTCTGGTGGAGAAGCTCGCGCAGGCCGGTCTGCTGAAGGTCATCTGCGGCACGGACACGCTGGGCGTGGGCGTCAACGTCCCGATCCGCACGGTGCTGTTCACGGCGCTGACCAAGTACGACGGCAACCGCGTCCGCACGCTGCGCGCCCGCGAGTTCCACCAGATCGCCGGCCGCGCCGGACGGGCGGGCTTCGACACGGCGGGCTTCGTCGTCGCCCAGGCGCCCGAGCATGTCATCGAGAACGAGAAGGCGCTCGCCAAGGCCGGCGACGATCCGAAGAAGCGTCGCAAGGTCGTCCGCAAGAAGGCACCCGAGGGCTTCGTCGCCTGGACGGAGAACACCTTCGAGAAGCTCATCGCCTCCGAGCCGGAGCCGTTGACCTCCCGCTTCCGGGTGACGCACACGATGCTGCTGTCGGTGATCGCCCGGCCCGGCAACGCCTTCGAGGCGATGCGGCATCTGCTGGAGGACAACCACGAGCCGCGCAAGCAGCAGCTGCGGCACATCCGGCGCGCCATCGCCATCTACCGTTCGCTGCTGGACGGCGGCATCGTCGAGAAGCTCGACGAGCCGGACGCCACGGGACGCATCGTCCGTCTCACCGTCGACCTCCAGCAGGACTTCGCCCTCAACCAGCCGCTGTCGACCTTCGCGCTGGCCGCGTTCGAGCTGCTGGACCCGGAGTCGCCGTCCTACGCCCTGGACATGGTGTCCGTCGTCGAGTCCACTCTGGACGATCCGCGTCAGATCCTCGTCGCCCAGTTGAACAAGGCGAAGGGCGAGGCCGTCGCCGCGATGAAGGCGGACGGCGTGGAGTACGAGGAGCGTATGGAACGCCTCCAGGACATCACCTACCCGAAGCCCCTGGAGGAGCTGCTCTTCCACGCGTACAACACGTACCGCAAGAGCCACCCCTGGGTCGGTGACCATCCTCTGTCGCCGAAGTCCGTCATCCGGGACATGTACGAACGGGCGCTGTCCTTCACGGAGTTGGTGTCCTTCTACGAGCTGGCCCGCACCGAGGGCATCGTGCTGCGCTACCTCGCCAGCGCCTACAAGACCCTCGACCACAACATCCCGGACGACCTCAAGTCCGAGGACCTCCAGGATCTGATCGAGTGGCTCGGCGAGATGGTGCGCCAGGTCGACTCCAGTCTGCTCGACGAGTGGGAGCAGCTCGCCAACCCGGAGGAGATGACCGCCGAGGAGGCTCAGGAGAAGGCCGACGAGGTCAAGCCCGTCACCGCGAACGCGCGTGCTTTCCGCGTTCTCGTCCGCAACGCCATGTTCCGCCGCGTCGAGCTTGCCGCGCTCGACCAGGTCGAGGAGCTCGGCGAGATGGACGCCGAGGCCGGCTGGGACGCCGATGCCTGGGGCGAGGCGATGGACAAGTACTGGGACGAGTACGAGGACCTGGGCACCGGACCCGACGCCCGCGGCCCGAAGCTGCTGGTGATCGACGAGGAGCCGGCGAACCGGCTGTGGCGGGTCCGTCAGATCTTCGACGACCCCAACGGAGACCATGACTGGGGCATCAGCGCGGAGATCGACCTCACCGCCTCCGACGCGGAGGGCCGCGCCGTGGTCCGCGTCACCGATGTAGGCCAGCTGTGAGCGCTGTGAGTACGGGAGAATCTCACTCATGACGACGAACCCGGCCGAGAGGCTCGTCGACCTGCTCGACCTGGAGCAGATCGAGGTCAACATCTTCCGCGGCCGCAGCCCGCAGGAGTCCCTGCAACGGGTCTTCGGCGGCCAGGTGGCGGGCCAGGCGCTGGTCGCCGCCGCGCGCACCACCGAGGGTGACCGCCCTGTGCACTCGCTGCACGCGTACTTCCTGCGCCCGGGGCGGCCGGGTGTGCCGATCGTGTACCAGGTCGAACGGGTGCGGGACGGCAGGTCGTTCACGACCCGTCGGGTCACCGCGGTGCAGCAGGGGCGCACGATCTTCAATCTCACCGCCTCCTTTCACAAGCCTGAACAGGGGAGCTTCGAGCATCAGCTGCCGCCGGCCCGCCAGGTCCCGGACCCGGAGTCGCTGCCGACGGTCACCGACGAGATCCGGGAGCATCTGGGCACGCTGCCGGAGCAGTTGGAGCGGATGGCCCGGCGTCAGCCCTTCGACATTCGCTATGTCGACCGGCTGCGCTGGACCGAAGGGGAAGTCAAGGACGCGGAACCGCGCAGTGCGGTGTGGATGCGCGCGGTCGGGCCGCTGGGCGACGACCCGGTCGTGCACACGTGCGCGCTGACCTACGCCAGCGACATGACCCTCCTGGACGCGGTCCGTATCCCCGTCGAACCGCTGTGGGGTCCGCGTAGCTTCGACATCGCGTCGCTGGACCATGCCATGTGGTTCCATCGGCCCTTCCGCGCGGACGAGTGGTTCCTGTACGACCAGGAGTCACCGATCGCGACCGGGGGACGTGGCCTCGCCCGTGGGCGGATCTACGACCTGGATGGACGACTTCTGGTGTCCGTTGTCCAGGAGGGGCTGTTCAGGTCGTTGTAGCCCGGTGGCTTCTGCGACGGAAGCGGCTCAGCAGGCCGCGTGGCGCTTGCGGCTTCTCAGGTCGTCCC
>CBFGZZ010000032.1:0-37397 GCA_965653385.1 uncultured Streptomyces sp.
CGGCGCTCCGGCCAGGGCCTGTTCGGCCAGGACGGCGTTGGTGTGCACGAGGTCCCGTTCGTCGTGCCACTCCACCCAGAGCCCTCTCAACATCTTCCAGGCTGTCGCGGTCGCGCCGTAGATGCCACCCGAGGCGAGGGCGTCGAAGGGGCCCCGGAGTTCGTCCGTCAGCCACTCGGCCTCGAAGGAGGCGAGGTCGTCGGAGCGGCGGGCCCGGTCGGCGAGTTCATCGAGCGCACGGGCAGGCACTACGGAGACGAAGTGGAACGCCCGGCCCGCCTCGACATGCGAACGCAGGCTCTCCCACACGCCCTTGTCTCGGAGCGAGGCCACATTCCAGCTGTTCGCGTTGCGGTTCTGCCGCCTGACCTGGTGCACCTCCGTCCCGTGGTCGTGCCGGTAGACGAACTCGACCCCGTCGCCCAGCGGCCCACCCGGTTCGACGCAGAGCGTTGTGCCCGAGCCCAGCAGTACGTACAGGGCATGTCTGATCGTCCAGGCTCCCTCGTAGCGGTTGCCGAACTTGTCCGTCTCGCCACCCAGCCGCGGTGTCACCGTGCCCCCTGCCCCCTCCGGCCCGGCCAGACGGGCCGCGCGTGCGCGGACGCTACCCGATGTGTGCGCACCTCGCGGAGATTCTGGGTGCGGAGTCGTACTGTGGGGTGCGGCGTCCAGGAGCCCGAGTTCGGTGACGCGCGGTCGCCTGATCATCGAGCAGGCTGTCGATCGTCCCGTGTCACTTCTGCCCCGCCCACGGAGATCCAGCCCCCGGGACACCGCCCGGCACACCCCGGAGACCCAGGTCACAGCGTCGGAGAGGGAAAGGTCACAGTCGTGCCCTCTGCTGCTCCTTTGTCGATCTGACCTAGCATCCGAACATGACGGTCCTGCCTGACGACGGGCTCTCGCTGGCCGCCGAGTTCCCTGACGCAACCCATGAGCAGTGGCAACACCTGGTGGAAGGTGTGCTGCGCAAGTCGGGCAAGGACGTCTCGGGCGCGGCAGCGGAAGAAGCCCTGTCCACAGCTTTGGAGGACGGGCTCCGTACCCGTCCGCTGTTCACCGCGCGCGACGCCGCGCCCGACCCCGGCCTGCCCGGATTCGCCCCCTTCGTCCGCGGTTCTCGCCCCGAGGGCAACACGGCCGGCGGCTGGGATCTGCGGCAGCGGCACACGACGGTCGCGGACGGTGTGGCGCTCGCGGACCTGGAGAACGGCGTCACCTCGCTCTGGCTGGTCGTCGGCGAGGGCGGCATCCCGATCTCCTCGCTCGGCCGGGTCCTGGACGGCGTCTATCTCGACCTCGCGCCCGTCGCCCTCGACGCGGGAGCCGACGTGGAGGCCGCCGCCCGCGTGTTGCTGCGGCTGTACGAGGAGCGGGGCGTCGCCAAGGAGGCGGCGCGCGGCAACCTCGGCGGGGACCCGCTCGGCCATGAGGCACGTACCGGAAAGTCCTCGGCGTTCGCGCCGGTCGCCGCGCTGGCGCGGCTGTGCGCCGAGGAGTACCCGGGGCTGCGGGCACTGACCGTGGACGCGCTGCCGTATCACGAGGCCGGTGGCTCGGCCGCCCAGGAGCTGGGCGCCTCGCTGGCGACCGGCGTCGCGTATCTGCGGGAGCTCACCGAGGCCGGGCTTACGGTCGAACAGGCCTGTGCGCAGCTGGAGTTCCGCTACGCGGCCACCGCCGACCAGTTCCTGACCATCGCCAAGCTGCGCGCCGCGCGCCGGCTGTGGGCGCGGGTGACCGAGGTGTGCGGGGCGCCGAGCGCCCAGGTGCAGCACGCCGTCACCTCGCCGGTGATGATGACGCGCCGCGACCCGTGGGTGAACATGCTGCGTACGACGGTGGCCACGCTGGCCGCCGGGGTCGGCGGCGCCGACGCGGTGACCGTGCTGCCGTTCGACCACGCGCTCGGGCTGCCGGACGCGTTCGCGCGGCGCATCGCCCGCAACACCTCGACCATCCTCATCGAGGAGTCGCACCTCGCCCGGGTGATCGACCCGGCGGGCGGCTCCTGGTACGTGGAGTCCCTCACCGACGAACTGGCCCGCGTCGGCTGGGAGTTCTTCCAGCGGATCGAGCAGGCGGGCGGCCAGGCCGCCGTGTTGCGCTCCGGTCAGCTGCGTCAGGACCTGGCCGACACCTGGGAGGCGCGCACCGGAAAGCTCGCGGGGCGCCGCGAGCCCGTCACCGGGGTCAGCGAGTTCCCGCACCTCTCCGAGCCGCCCGTGGAGCGCGAGCCCGCGCCCGAACCCCGGTCCGGCGGTCTCCCCCGGGTCCGTCGCGACGAGGCGTACGAGGTGCTGCGGGCCCGCTCCGACGCCCACCTGGCCGCCACCGGCTCCCGGCCCCGGATCTTCCTGGCCGCGCTCGGGCCGGCCGCCGCGCACACCGCGCGCCTCACCTTCGCCTCGAACCTGTTCCAGGCGGGCGGCATCGAGCCCGTCACCGAGGGCACCTTCGAGGAGAGCGGCGCCACCGAGGTGTGCGTGTGCTCCAGTGACGCCGTGTACGAGGAACAGGCCGGGACGGTGGCCGCCGGGTTCAGGTCGGCGGGCGCCACGCACGTGTTCCTCGCGGGCCGGCCCGGGCAGTACACCGATGTCGACAGTTACGTCTTCGCGGGCTGTGACGCCGTCGCCGTGCTGTCCGCCACCCTCGACCGCATGGGAGTGTCCTGATGGGAATCCCCGACTTCTCCGGGATCGAACTGGGGACCCCGGCCACCGTTGGCGGCGCCGACGAGTGGCGTACGGCCGTCAAGCAGGCCACGGGCGGCGACGAGCCGCTGTGGGAGACCCCCGAGGGCATCGCGGTCAAGCCGCTGTACACGGGCCGTGACCTGGAGGGCCTGGACTTCCTCGGCACCTACCCGGGCATGGCCCCGTACCTGCGCGGCCCTTACCCGACGATGTACGTCAACCAGCCCTGGACCATCCGCCAGTACGCCGGCTTCTCGACCGCCGAGGAGTCCAACGCCTTCTACCGCCGCAATCTGGCGGCCGGCCAGAAGGGCCTGTCGGTCGCCTTCGACCTGCCGACCCACCGCGGCTACGACAGCGACCACCCGCGCGTGACGGGCGACGTCGGCATGGCGGGTGTGGCGATCGACTCGATCTACGACATGCGGCAGCTGTTCGACGGGATCCCGCTGGACAGGATGACCGTGTCGATGACGATGAACGGCGCCGTGCTGCCGGTGCTGGCGCTGTACATCGTGGCGGCGGAGGAGCAGGGCGTACCGCCGGAGAAGCTGGCCGGGACCATTCAGAACGACATTCTGAAGGAGTTCATGGTCCGCAACACCTACATCTATCCGCCGAAGCCGTCGATGCGGATCATCTCCGACATCTTCGCGTTCACCTCGCAGCGGATGCCGCGCTACAACTCCATCTCCATCTCCGGCTACCACATCCAGGAGGCCGGTGCGACGGCCGACCTGGAGCTGGCGTACACGCTCGCGGACGGCGTCGAGTACATCCGCGCGGGCCGGGAGGCCGGCCTGGACGTGGACGCGTTCGCGCCCCGGCTGTCGTTCTTCTGGGCGATCGGCATGAACTTCTTCATGGAGGTCGCCAAGCTGCGCGCGGCCCGGCTGCTGTGGGCGAAGCTGGTGAAGCAGTTCGACCCGCAGAACTCCAAGTCGCTGTCGCTGCGCACCCATTCGCAGACCTCGGGCTGGTCGCTGACCGCGCAGGACGTGTTCAACAACGTCACGCGTACGTGTGTCGAGGCGATGGCGGCGACCCAGGGCCACACCCAGTCGCTGCACACCAACGCGCTCGACGAGGCGCTGGCCCTGCCGACCGACTTCTCGGCGCGCATCGCCCGCAACACGCAGCTGCTCCTCCAGCAGGAGTCCGGCACGACCCGGGTGATCGACCCGTGGGGCGGCAGCGCCTACGTGGAGAAGCTGACGTACGACCTCGCCCGGCGCGCCTGGCAGCACATCCAGGAGGTGGAGGCGGCCGGCGGCATGGCCAAGGCGATCGACGCCGGCATCCCGAAGCTGCGCATCGAGGAGGCCGCGGCCCGCACCCAGGCCCGGATCGACTCCGGCCGCCAGCCGGTGATCGGCGTGAACAAGTACCGCGTCGACAGCGACGAGCAGATCGAGGTGCTCAAGGTCGACAACTCCTCCGTGCGCGCGCAGCAGATCGCCAAACTGCGGCGGCTGCGCGAGGAGCGGGACGAGACCGCCTGCCGGGACGCCCTGGACGCGCTGACCCGGGCGGCCGGCGGTGAGGGCAACCTGCTGGAGCTCGCGGTGAACGCGGCCCGCGCGAAGGCCACCGTCGGGGAGATCTCGGACGCCCTGGAGCAGGTGTACGGGCGGCACGCGAGCCAGATCCGTACGATCTCCGGCGTGTACCGCAACGAAGCCGGAGAGTCCCCGTCCGTGGACCGCACCCGTACCCTCGTGGACTCCTTCGAGGAGAGCGAGGGCCGCCGCCCGCGCATCCTGGTCGCCAAGATGGGCCAGGACGGCCACGACCGCGGCCAGAAGGTGATCGCCACCGCCTTCGCCGACCTCGGTTTCGACGTCGACGTCGGCCCGCTGTTCCAGACCCCGGCCGAGGTGGCCCGCCAGGCCGTCGAGGCCGACGTGCACATCGTCGGGGTGTCGTCGCTGGCCGCCGGTCACCTCACCCTCGTACCGGCGCTCAAGGAGGCGCTGGCCGAGGAGGGCCGCGAGGACATCATGATCGTGGTCGGCGGGGTGATCCCGCCGCAGGATGTGGCGACGCTGCTGGAGATGGGCGCGGCGGCCGTCTTCCCACCCGGGACGGTGATCCCGGACGCGGCCCACGACCTGGTGCGGCGGCTGGCGGCCGACCTCGGGCACGGCATCTGAAGCCCATGGCGATCGAACTCGATGCGTATGTGAAGGGTGTACTCGACGGGAAGCGGGCGATCGTCGCCCGCGCCATCACCCTCGTCGAGTCCACCCGGCCCCAGCACCGGGTGCTGGCCCAGCGGTTGCTGACCGAGCTGCTGCCCTACAGCGGGAAGGCGCGCCGGATCGGGGTCAGCGGAGTGCCGGGGGTCGGCAAGTCGACGTTCATCGACGCGTTCGGCACGATGCTCACCGGGCTCGGCCACCGGGTCGCGGTGCTGGCCGTCGACCCCTCGTCCAGCCGTACGGGCGGGTCGATCCTGGGTGACAAGACGCGGATGGAGCGCCTGGCGGTCGACCCGGCCGCCTTCATCCGGCCCTCCCCCACCGCCGGGACGCTGGGCGGGGTCGCCAAGGCCACCCGTGAGTCGATCGTGGTGATGGAGGCCGCGGGCTACGACGTGGTGCTGGTGGAGACGGTCGGGGTCGGCCAGTCGGAGACCGCTGTCGCGAACATGGTCGACTCCTTCCTGCTGCTCACGCTGGCCCGCACCGGCGACCAGCTCCAGGGCATCAAGAAGGGCGTCCTGGAACTGGCCGACGTGCTCGCCGTGAACAAGGCGGACGGCCCGCACGAGCGGGACGCCCGGGCCGCAGCGCGCGAACTGTCGGGCGCGCTCCGGCTGATGCACGGCAAGGACGCCGCCTGGACCCCGCCCGTCCTGCACTGCAGCGGGCGTGAGTCGATCGGCCTGGACACCGTCTGGGACCGCCTCGAACAGCACCGGGCCCTCCTCGACTCCACCGGCCGTCTCGCCGCCAAGCGCCGCGACCAGCAGGTCGACTGGACCTGGACCATGGTCCGCGACGAACTCCTCGGCCGGCTGCACGCCGACCCGGCGGTGCGGGCGGTCGCCCCGGAGCTCGAACAGCAGGTCAGGGACGGCGAGTTGACGGCGACCCTCGCCGCGGAGCGGATCCTCGCGGCCTTCGGCGACGGGCACGGGGCTCGGGCTCAGAGCGCCGGCGTGTCGGGACTGCGCGGCGCTACCAGCCCCGACTCGTAGGCGAACACGACGAGCTGGGCGCGATCGCGCGCGCCCAGCTTCGTCATCGCCCGGCTGACGTGGGTCTTCGCGGTGAACGGGCTGATCACCATGTGTTCGGCGATCTCCTCGTTGGTCAGGCCGCGCGCCGCCAGCGCCGTCACCTCGCGTTCGCGGCGGGTCAGACACTCCAGGCCGGGGGCGGTGGCCCGGTCGGGTGGACGGGAGACGAACTCGCCGATGAGGGTGCGGGTCACCGCCGGGGACAGCAGTGCCTCGCCGCCCGCCACCACCTCGATCGCCTGGAGCAGATCGGCCGGATCGGTGTCCTTCAGCAGGAAGCCGCTCGCGCCTGCTCGCAGCGCCTCGAAGACGTACTCGTCGTGCCCGTAGTTGGTGAGGATCACCACGCGGACGCCCGACAGGGCCGGGTCGGCGGCGATGTGGCGGGTCGCCTCGATGCCCGTCATGACCGGCATCTGTACGTCGATCAGCGCGATGTCGGGCACCTGGGCGCGGATCAGCGCCAGGCCCCGCTCGCCGTCCGCCGCCTCGCCGACCACCTCGATGCCGTCCTCGGCCTCCAGCAGCGCTCTGAAGCCGGCCCGCATCAGCGCCTGGTCGTCGACGAGCGCCACCCTGATCACGCCGTCCGTCATCCCGCCTCCCCCAGCGGCAACCGCGCCCGTACCGCGAAGCCTCCCTGCTCGCGCGGGGCGGCGTCCAGGGTGCCGCCGAGGGCCGTGACCCGCTCCCGCATGCCGGTCAGGCCGATGCCGGGCGTGGGCGGACGGGACGGGTCGGCGGCACCGTCGTCCTCGACCAGTACGGTCAAGTCACCGTCCTCGTAGGCGAGTCGCACGCTGACCTTCGCCGGTCCGGCGTGCCGTGCCGCGTTGGTGAGGGCCTCCTGGACGATGCGGTACATCGCCCGGTCCACGGTGGCCGTCAGCGGGCGCTCCTCGCCCGTCACCGTCAGGTCCACCGCCAGCCCGGCCGCCCGCGCCCGCTCCACGAGCAGCGTGGGAGTGCCGGTGGGCTCGTCGGTGCGCAGCACCTCCAGGGTGGCGCGCAACTCGCGCATGGCCTCGCCGCTCGCCTCCTGGATGGCGAGCAGCGCGGGCGGCACCTCCTCGCGGCGTTTGCGGGCCAGGTGCACGGCAACGCCCGCCTGGAGCTTGACGATGGAGATGCTGTGGGTGAGGGAGTCGTGCAACTCCCTGGCTATGCGCAGGCGTTCCTCGCCCGCCCGGCGCAACGCCGCCTCCTCCCGGGTGCGTTCGGCCTCCAGGGCGCGCTGTTCGGTCTGACGCAGGTACGCCCGCCAGTTGCGGTCGGCGAGGCCCGTGACCACCGCGCACAGGAACCAGCCGGCGAGCAGCAGTGTCTCGCGGACGATGTCCGAGGTCGCCGAACCCGCCGCCGCGTATCCGCCGAGGAAGAGCGCGGCCGCGGCCGCCGCCGTGCCCCGGTGTCCGGTCCGGGACGCCGTGTGCACCGCGCCCACGACGGGGACGGCCAGCCCGGCGGCGGGCCCGGCGTGGACGACGTCGGCGAGCAGGCAGGCGGTGGTGACGGCGAGGACCGCGCGCGGGGCGGTGCGGTGCGCGGCCAGGGCCAGCGAACCGGCCACGATCAGCGCGCAGTCCACGAGCCCCGCCCGGTCGTCCGCGACGGCGGCGAGCACGGTGATCACGCCGACCACGACCGCGACGGTCAGGTCGCCGAGCCGCTCACGTGTGATCCGGTACCCACTCATGCCCGCACAGTAGACGGCCCCACCGACAGCGACGTCAGCCCTGTGGACGGCTCTGCGACTACTCCCCGCGTAGTAGTGCCGGACGTCGGCCCGCCCCGCCGTCGCAGCGACGACTGTCTTCGGCGGTACGACGCCCCGGGCCGCCCCTGCGGCGCACGCTGCTTCCCATGACCACACCCTTCCGATTCACCGAGCCCCTCCCGCCCAGGTCGGCCACCGGCACCGTCGCCGAGGTGTACGCGCAGATCGCCCTCGACTTCGGCATCGCCGAACCCGTCACCTTCGTGGTCCTGTCCTCCGCGCCCGAACTCCTCGCCCCCACCTGGGCGTTGATGCGCGAGTCCCTCATCGCCGGGGCGGGCAGCCGGACGGGCAAGGAACTGGCGGCCCTCGGGGTGTCCCTGGCCAACAGGTGCCCGTTCTGCGTGGACGCGCACACCGTGCTGCTGCACGCCACCGGCGACCACGCGCTCGCCGAACGTCTGGCCCGCGGGGAGCGGCCGGAGAACGAGGAGCACGCGCGTGTGCTCGCGTGGGGGCGGCACACGCGCGTGCCCGGCGCCGCCCTGGAGCCGTATCCCTTCCCGCGCGAGCACGCGCCCGCCTATCTCGGCACCGCGCTCACCTTCCACTTCATCAACCGGATCGCCTCGGCCCTGCTGACCGAGAACCTGCTCCCGGCGGGCGCCCAGCGTTTCCGTGCCGTCCGCAGCCTCGCGGGCCGTGGCCTCGCCCGCACCGTGCGCCGCCCCGCCCGCCCCGGCACCTCCCTCCAGCTGCTCGACCCCGTCGACCCCGGCGAGGCCCCCGCCTGGGCGCAGGGCACGCCCGTAGGGATCGCGTACGCGGCGCTGCTCAGGGCGGCCATGCGGGGCGCGGGCCTGTTGGACGGCGACGACCACGACCTGGTGGAGCAGACCCTCCAGGACTGGGACGGATCGCATCCGCCGCTCGCCCTGGACGGGTTCCCGGACCGCCGGGAGCGTCCGGGGGCGCGCCTGGCGCTGCTGGCCGCGCTCGCGCCGTACCGCATCACCGACGAGGACGTGACGGCGTGGCGTAGGCCGGAGCACACCGACCACTGTCTGGTGCATCTCGTGGCGTACGGCGCCTTTGTGGCGGTGGACCGCATTGAAAGCGCTATCTGCGCGCAAATCGCCCAGGAAGCCATGTAACTCGCCCAGGACACCCCGCAATTGCCACCTTCTCGCGACCCTTCTGTAATGGCGTCAGCACGGAGCGAGTTGGCACTTCCGCCCCACAGGGAGTCATGTGACACTGGCGTCCCGTCCGCAGTGCGGACTCCTTCCGCACCGTCCCCCACGAGAAGTGCGCCGTGCGTTCTCTGCCCTTGCCGCTCGCCCTCACCGCGCGTCTGTCGCCCGTCGTCGTGCTCGCCGCGGCGGGCTGGGCGCTGTCGTCCGGTCCGTTCGCCGCGACCCCGGCGGCCGAAGACCAGGCGACCCAGAAGAGCGGCGAGGAGTCGCCCACGGCTCCCGCGACGGCGGCCGTGTCGAAGACGTACGCCGCCGCTCCCGCGCCCTGCGGCAGCCTGGGCTCGAAGTCGATAAGGGCGCTCGTCCCGGGCGCCAAGACGGCGGGCAAGGAGATACCGTCGACCGACTCCAAGCTGCGCCGCACCTGCTCGTGGAACGCGCTCAAGGGCTACGACTACCGGTGGCTGGACGTGTCCTTCGAGATCACCAAGTCGGACGAGGCGGCCGAGAAGTCCTACAAGGAGCGCGTCGCGGACCGCAGCGGCGGCGGTGACGTCCCGGGCATCGGCGACTCGGGGTACTCGGTCGTCAACCTCACCACCGAGGACAAGCAGCAGACCCGCGAGGGCGTGGTGCTGGTCCGCGTGTCCAACGCGCTGGTCTCCATCACGTACAGCGGCAGCGACTTCGAGTCGAAGAAGGCACCCGACACGGACGAGATCAACAAGGGTGCGATCAAGGCGGCCCGGGAGGCGGTGGCCGCCCTGGAGGACGGCCAGAAGGGCTGACCGCCCTCCACAGCCGCCCTCCGCAGCCGTCCGTCCGGTTCAGGCCGCGGCGCGTTCGCGGTGGCCGGCCATCAGCACCACGTACAGCACCAGCGAGGCGCCCAGCCCCACCGCCCAGCCGTAGTCGGCCAGCGGCTTGAGGAACGGGATCAGTCCGTCCGCCGGGAACGGTCCGGTCTTGGCCCCGTCGGCACCCACGCCCGAGTACGAGCCGCCGACCGCGAGGACACCGCCCACGACGAAGGCGACGATCGCGCGCCAGTTCCAGCCGGACGAGTACCAATAGCGTCCGCCGGGCGTGTACAGGTCGGCCAGGTGCAGGACCGTGCGGCGGACGATCCAGTAGTCGGCGATGAGGATGCCCGCGACCGTGCCGAGCAGGCCGCCGACCACGCCGAGCCAGGTGAAGATGTAGAACTCGGGCGTCGAGATCAGCTTCCACGGGAAGATCAGGATGCCGACGACACCCGTGATCAGCGCGCCCGTACGGAAGTTGATGAGCTTGGGCGCCAGGTTGGCGAGGTCGTACGCCGGTGAGACGACGTTGGCCGCGATGTTCACGGAGACGGTCGCGACGAGGACGACGATCAGCGCGAAGAGCAGTCCGAAGGCGTTGTCCGTCTTGGCCGCCAGAGCGACCGGGTCCCAGATCGCCTCGCCGTAGACGACCTCGGAGCCGGAGGTGACCAGCACGGCGAGGATCGCGAAGAGGGTCATCGTCGTGGGCAGGCCAAGGGACTGACCCCAGGTCTGCGCCTTCTGGCTGGCGCCGAAGCGGGTGAAGTCAGGAATGTTGAGCGACAAGGTGGCCCAGAAGCCGATCATTCCCATCAGGGACGGGAAGAAGACCGGCCAGAAGTCGGCGCCCCAGCCGAGCTTCGAGGGCTGGTCGAGCAGCGCGCCGAACCCGTCCGCCTTGACCGCGATCCAGACCAGCAGCACGAACGCGCCGACGATCACGAAGGGCGCGGCCCAGTTCTCGAAGTGCCGCAGGAAGTCCATGCCGCGGTAGATGATCGCGATCTGCAGCGCCCAGAAGAGGAGGAAGCACAGCCACAGCGGCCACGGGTTGCCCGCGATCTTCCCGGCGTTCTCCCAGCCGCCGCCGGTGAGCTTGGAGCCCAGCGCGAAGATGCCGCTGCCGCCGATCCAGGTCTGGATGCCGAACCAGCCGCAGGCCACGGCCGCCCGGATCAGCGCCGGGATGTTGGCGCCCCGCAGCCCGAAGGAGGCCCGCGCCAGCACCGGGAACGGGATGCCGTACTTGGGCCCGGCGTGCCCGGTGGCCAGCATCGGCAGCAGCACGATGACGTTGGCCAGGGCGATGGTGAAGACGGCCTGCTTCCAGTCCATGCCGAGCGCGACCAGGCCGGAGGCCAGGGTCCAGCTGGGGATGCAGTGGGCCATGGAGATCCACAGGGCCGCGAAGTTGTACGTCGTCCACTTGCGCTCGGCGACCGGGACGGGACGCAGGTCCTCGTTGGCGAAGGGGCTGTCGGCGGGGAAGGCCTCGGGGGCGAGTTCGATGCGTCCGCCGGTGTCGGCGGACTGGGATATCGGCGACCCCGTGGGGACTGTGTCGGTCATGAGCAGGCCAATCGACGTGCGGAACGGGAGGGATGGGCCGTGCGGGGGCCTTGGGCGGGTGGCGGGGAGGGGCGCGTGCCTGCCCCTCCCCGGCCCCGCCTCCCTCCCCGGGCGGGTGGCGGGGAGGCCGGACCGCGGGGAGGGCGACAAGGGGTGGGGGGTCGGGTGGAGCGGTGTCGCTGGGCCGTGCCTGAACTGGCTTACGGGCGTCAGGAGTTGTCGAGGGCGTTGTTGATCGCGGGGATCACCGTCGAGCCGTACGCGTCGATCACCGCTTCCTGCGCGTCGTGCATGTCGTAGACGGCGAACTGGTCGACGCCCAGCTCCCGCAGCGCGTTCAGCTTCTCGATGTGCTTCTCGACCGGGCCGATGACGCAGAACCGGTCGACGATCTCGTCGGGCACGAACTGGGTGTCCGGATTGTCGGCACGGCCGTGGTGGGAGTAGTCGTACCCTTCACGCGCCTTGATGTACTCGGTGAGTTCGTCGGGCACCGCGGCGGAGTGCTCGCCGTACTTGGACACCAGGTCGGCCACGTGGTTGCCGACCATCCCGCCGAACCAACGGCACTGCTCCCGGGCGCGGGCGAGGGCCTCGGGCGAGTCGTCCTCGGTGACGTACGCGGGAGCGGCGACGCAGATCTTCACCTCGGACGGGTCACGGCCCGCCGCGACGGCCGCGTCCTTCACGGCCTTGACCATGTACTCGGTCAGATAGAGGTCGGCGAGCTGGAGGATGAAGCCGTCGGCCTCCTCGCCGGTCATCTTCAGGGCCTTCGGGCCGTACGCGGCCATCCAGACGGGGAGTTCGGCACCGGGCTTGATCCAGGGGAACCTGACGACCGTGCCGCCGCCGAGGTCGGCCTCACGGCCGCTGCCGAGCGCGCGGATGACCTTCATGGCCTCGCTGATCCGGGCCAGGGTGTTGGGCTTGCGGCCGGCGACGCGCATGGCCGAGTCGCCGCGCCCGATACCGCAGACCGTGCGGTTGCCGAACATGTCGTTGAGGGTGGCGAAGGTGGAGGCGGTGACCTCCCAGGTACGGGTGCCCGGGTTGGTCACCATCGGGCCGACCCTGAGCCGCTCGGTGTTGGCGAGGATCTGGCTGTAGATGACGAACGGCTCCTGCCACAGCACGGCCGAGTCGAAGGTCCAGCCGTGGCTGAACCCGCTGCGCTCGGCACGTTTCATCAGGCTGACGACCCGCGAGGCGGGCGGGTCGGTCTGCAGGACGAGTCCGAAGTCCATGGGCTCCGCTCCTAGTTGAGGTACTGACAGGTGGAGCGGGGGGTGTAGACGCCGTGCCCGGCGCGCCCGGTGTACTCCCGCTCGGTGATGACGGGTTCGCCGCGCGAGAGGACCGTCTCGACCCGGCCGGTGGTCTGCTTGCCCTCGTACGCCGAGTAGTCGACGTTCATGTGGTGCGTCACGGCGGACATGACCTGCTCGGCCTGCGGGTCGTAGATCACGACGTCGGCGTCCGCGCCCGGCGCGATGGTGCCCTTCTTCGGGTACATGCCGAACATCCGGGCCGGGGTGGCGCAGGCGATCTCGATCCAGCGGCGGCGCGAGATGTGGCCGTCGACGACGGCCTGGTGGAGCAGGTCCATCCGGTTCTCGACGCCGGGCAGGCCGTTGGGGATCTTCGAGAAGTCGCCTCGTCCCAGCTCCTTCTGGCCCACGAAGCAGAAGGGGCAGTGGTCGGTGGAGACGACCTGGAGGTCGTTCGTCCTGAGCCCCTGCCACAGCTTGGCCTGGTGCTCCTTGGGCCGCAGGGGCGTGCTGCACACGTACTTCGAGCCCTCGAAGTCGGGCTCGGCGAGGTTGTCGGTCGACAGGAACAGGTACTGCGGGCAGGTCTCGCCGAAGACGTTGAGCCCCTCGTCGCGCGCCCGCGCCAGCTCGGCCACTGCCTCCATGGCCGAGACGTGCACGACGTACAGCGGAGCACCCGCGACCTGGGCGAGCCTTATGGCGCGATGGGTGGCCTCGGCCTCCAGCAGGGCCTTGCGCACCTCTCCGTGGTAGCGGGGATCGGTCTCCCCGCGCGCCAGCGCCTGTTCCACGAGGACGTCGATCGCGATGCCGTTCTCGGCGTGCATCATGATCAGGCCGCCGTTCTCGGCGGAGCGCTGCATGGCGCGCAGGATCTGGCCGTCGTCGGAGTAGAAGACGCCCGGGTAGGCCATGAACTGCTTGAAGGAGGTCACACCCTCCTCGACCAGCAGGTCCATCTCCTTCAAGGTCTCCTGGTTCACATCGGAGACGATCATGTGGAAGCCGTAGTCGATCGAGCAGTTGCCCTCGGCCTTGGCGTGCCAGGCGTCGAGGCCCTCGCGCAGGGTGTGGCCCACGCTCTGCACGGCGAAGTCGACGATCGTGGTGGTACCGCCCCAGGCGGCGGCGCGGGTGCCGGTCTCGAAGGTGTCGGAGGCGAAGGTGCCGCCGAAGGGCAGCTCCATGTGGGTGTGGACGTCCACGCCGCCCGGGATGACGTACTTTCCGTTGGCGTCGATGGTTCGGTCGGCCGTCCAAGCCTCGGCGACGGATGTTCCGGTGGCGGCGAGGGCGGTGATACGGCCGTCCTCGATCAGGACATCGGCGTGTGTCTCGTCGGATGCGGTGATGACGAGGCCGCCGCGGATTACTGTTCGGCCGGTCATGGGTCCTCTCCCTCGGTGGTCATGTGCCGGTTGGGTGGGGCTGGTCGCGCCCGCGCGGCGGAGCCGCATATGGATACAGCCCCGCGCCCCTAGGTGGGCTGCCCTGCCGGCGCTCTTATGGTGCTGTCAGGGGGCCGTACGCTCCCGGTGCGCGGTCCCTGTAGAACTGCCAGCGGTCTCGGACCTCCCGTAGCTTGGCCAGGTCCAGGTCGCGGACGACCAGTTCGGTCTCCTTGTCGCTCGCCACCTCGCCGACGAACTGGGCCTCCGGGTCGACGAAGTAGGTGGTGCCGTAGAAGTCGTTGTCGCCGAGGTCCTCCACGCCGACCCGGTTGATCGCGCCCACGAAGTACTCGTTGGCGACGGCCGCGGCCGGCTGCTCCAGCTGCCAGAGGTAGCGGGAGAGGCCGCGGGAGGTGGCGGAGGGGTTGAACACGATCTCGGCGCCGGCCAGGCCGAGGGCGCGCCAGCCCTCGGGGAAGTGACGGTCGTAGCAGATGTACACGCCGATCTTCCCGACGGCCGTCTCGAATACGGGCCAGCCGCTGTTCCCCGGCCGGAAGTAGAACTTCTCCCAGAATCCCTGGACTTGGGGGATGTGGGTCTTGCGGTACTTGCCGAGGTAGGAGCCGTCCGCGTCGATCACGGCGGCGGTGTTGTAGAGGACGCCCGGCTGTTCCTCCTCGTACATCGGCAGGACGAGGACGATGCCGAGGTCCTTGGCGAGGGCCTGGAAGCGGCGGACGGTCGGGCCCTCGGGGATCTGTTCGGCGTACTCGTAGAACGCCTTGTCCTGCACCTGGCAGAAGTACGGCCCGTAGAACAGCTCCTGGAAACACAGCACTTGAGCGCCCTGCGCGGCCGCGTCGCGGGCCGCCTGCTCGTGTACCTGGATCATGGATTCCTTGTCGCCGGTCCAGGTGGTCTGGAAGAGGGCGGCACGAATCACTCGGCTCATCGGGACCTCCGGTCGCTCGGTGTGCGAGAAGGCTAGGAAGTCCGGAGCGGCGGTTTGAGTTGCACGGTGTCACGTCTGAGGGCGTGCGGCGTGCCACGGTGTCACCCTGTCGTGGTCCCATGTTTCACCACCGTTTTCCCAGGTCGTGGCAGGTTTCAGCTCTGTTGCGCGTCATGCGCGAGGAGTGCGATGTGCACGGATGCGGCCTGTTCGAAGTCGTCGAGGTCGACGCCGATACGCGTCTGTATCGCCTCCAGACGGCGGTAGAGCGCGGGCCGTGAGACATGGTGGAGCTGGGCGGTGCGGGACTTGTTGCGGCCGGTCGCGAGGTAGGTGCGCAGCACGGACAGCATGTCCTCGTCGGTCGCGCACAGCAGCCCGTCCAGCTCCCGCTCCGCGAACGACTGCACCTGCGGGTCGTCCCGCAACAGCCGGATCAGGCCGCGCAGATGGACGTCCTTGAGCCGTACGACGGCCGGGAGGTCAAGGGCGGCCGAGGAGTCGGCGACGGCATCGGCGACGTGCTGGGCCTCGCGCAGTCCGGCGGGCACGTCGTCCCAGGCGGTCCGCGCGTCCGCGGCGGCCACGACGGTCCGGGCGTCCCCCGACTCGGTACGCACCCGGCCCGCGAAGTTCGCCGCGAGCACTGCGGCGTCCTGGTCCCGGGCGAGGCTGAGCAGCACGGCGGTGGCTCCGTCGGCGAGCTCGGCGACGATCCCGGACAGCCCCAACAACCGCAGGACGCGCTCCAGTCGGCCCGCCTCGCCGCCCCGCACGACCAGCGGCACGAACGTGCGCCGGTTGACGGGCAGTCCGGCGGCACGCGCGCGGGGCAGGAGGTGCCTCGCCGGCACGACCCCGCTGACCAGGTCGGTCAGCAGGCTCTGCGCGGACTGCTCCTCCCAGGTGTGCGCGGAGGTGCCGCCGAGCATGCGGTGCAGGACCAGCGCCTCGGCGGCGCGGTCGGCGAGCAGCCGTCCGGTGGCGGTGTCGCCGCGGTACCCGCACAGCATGATCTGGCCCCACCGCTCCCCGCGTCCGCCGAGTTCGGCGCGGATCCAGCCGTCGCCCTCGCTGCCGCCGGCCTGCCGGGCGATGCGCTCCCAGTCACGCAGCACGTCGTCCACGGCGGACCGCTCGCCGGCCGTGGCGAGGACGCGGTGGGCGAGGTTGGTGACGACGACGGGGCAGGCGCTGTGCGAAGCGATCTCGTCGAGGAGCCGCTGCAGCGGGGCGCCCGCGGTGATGAGTCCGGTGAGGGCGGTCCGTACGGACTCCGAGAGGCTGACGGCGGCGAACTTGCGCCGTACGAGCCGGCACTGGACCTCTTCGGTCAGCTCGGCGAAGGGGAACGGCCGGTGCAGGACCACCATGGGCAGCCCGCACCGCTCGGCCGCCCGGCGCATCACCTCCGGCGGCGCGGGGAACGCCCGGCCGAGGCCCAGGACGACGGCCGCCGCCTCGGCCCGGTGCAGGGAGCGGATGTACTCGGCCTGCTTGTCCTCGTCCCCGGCGAGCAGCACCCCGGTGGTGAGCACCATCTCGCCGCCGCTGAGCATCACTCCGACGTCCGGCGCCTCGGCGACATGCACCCAGCGCACCGGCCGGTCGAGCTGACCGGCACCGGCCACCACCTCGGGCTCACCGGCGAGCACCCGCTCCAGGGTGAGGACCTGCCGGACCGACAGGGCGGGTTCCGAGGGTTCCGCAGGCTCCAGGGGCTCGGGGGTGGTGACCATGGCGACGTTCCCTCACTCGGGTACTCGGATGGGTCCTGCTAGATGCTCCTCAGAGCGTTCTCGAGGATCGCGGCGCCTTCCTCGGCCTCCGCGACGGTGAGGGACAGGGGCGGGGCGATGCGCAGGGAGGTGGTGTTGTGGCCGCCGCCCTTGCCGATGAGGAGGCCGCCCTCGCGGGCCGCCTCCAGCACGGCCGACGCGGCGGCCGGGTCGGCCTCGTCGGTGCCGGGCCGGGTGATCTCGACCCCGAGCATCAGACCACGGCCGCGTACCTCCCGTACGTGCGGCACCTGCGTGGCGAGGGACCGCAGTCGTTCGACGAGCAGGCCGCCGACCCGTCGGGCGTTGCCCTGGAGGTCGTGTTCCAGCAGGTAGGAGAGGTTGGCGAGGCCGGCCGCCATGGTGATCTGGGTGCCGCCGAAGGTGGAGATGCTGTTGGAGTCCAGGCAGTTCATGATGTCGGCGCGGGCGACGACACCGCCGATGGACATGCCGTTGCCGATGCCCTTGGCGAAGGTCAGGATGTCCGGTGGACCGTTCTGCCCATGCGCCTGCCAGCCCCAGAAGTGGTCGCCGGTGCGGCCCCAGCCGGTCTGCACCTCGTCGGCGATCCACAGGATGCCCTGCTCGGCGAGGACCTCACGGAAGGCGGCGTAGAGCCCGTCGGGGCCGGAGGTGAAGCCGCCGACGCCCTGGACGGGCTCGGCGATCAGCGCGGCCGGTGGACGGGTGTGGCCGAGGACGTCCCGCAGGTCATCGACGCAGGCGGCGATGAAGTCGTCGTCGTTCAGGTGCGCGTACGGCCCGCGTGTGCGCACCCCGCCGTGGACGTACAGCGTCTGCAGCGGTGACAGCGAGGTCGGGGACCAGCCGCGGTTGCCGGTGATGCCGACCGCGCTGAAGGAGCGGCCGTGGTAGCTGTTGCGCATCGCGAGGATCGTGTTGCTGCGGCGGTAGGTCGTCGCGAGCAGCAGGGCGGTGTCGTTGGCCTCGGTTCCGGAGGTGGTGAAGAAGACGCGGGCGTCCGGGATGCCGCTCAACTGGGCGATGCGCTCGGCGAGTTCGACCATGGGCCGGTTGAGGTACAGGGTCGAGGAGTGGATGATCCGCCCGGCCTGTTCGCTCACCGCCTTGGTCACCTCGGGCAGCGCGTGCGCGGTCATCGTCGTCAGGATGCCGCCGAAGAAGTCGAGGTAGCGGTTGCCCTCGGCGTCCCACACATGGCGGCCCTCGCCGTGGGTGATCTCCAGCGGCTCCTCGTAGTAGAGGGCGAGCCAGTCGGGCATGACTGCACGGTGGCGTCCCAGCAGGTCCTTGGTCACGGCTGCACCAGTCCTTCGTAGGCGTCGGGTCGGCGGTCGCGGTAGAAGGCCCATTGCTGGCGCACTTCGTCGATGAGGTCGAAGTCGAGGTCGCGGACGATCAGTTCCTCCGTCTTGTCGCTGGCGAGCTCGCCGACGAACTGGCCGCGCGGGTCGACGAAGTACGAGGTGCCGTAGAAGTCGTTGTCGCCGTACTCCTCGACGCCGACCCGGTTGATCGCGGCGACGAAGTACTCGTTGGCGACGGCGGCGGCCGGCTGCTCCAGGCGCCAGAGGTAGGAGGAGAGGCCGCGGTGGGTGGCGGAGGGGTTGTAGACGAGCTGGGCGCCGTTCAGGCCGAGTTGCCGCCAGCCCTCCGGGAAGTGGCGGTCGTAGCAGATGTAGACGCCGACCTTGCCCACGGCGGTGTCGAAGACGGGCCAGCCGAGGTTGCCGGGCTTGAAGTAGTACTTCTCCCAGAAGCCCTTGACCTGTGGGATGTGGTGCTTTCGGTACTTCCCGAGGAAGGTGCCGTCGGCGTCGATGACGGCTGCGGTGTTGTAGTAGAAGCCGGACTGCTCGACCTCGAAGACCGGGACGACGATCACCATGCCCGTCTCGCGGGCCAGCTCCCGCATCCGCCGCACGGTCGGCCCGTCGGGGACCGGCTCGGCCCAGTCGTAGTGCTGGGGCTCCTGGACCTGGCAGAAGTAGGGCGCGTTGAAGACTTCCTGGAACCCGATGATCCGAGCACCCTGACGGGCCGCCTCGTGGGCGTGCTCCTCGTGCTTCGCCACCATGGACTCGGTGTCGCCGGTCCAGGTGGCCTGGACCAGAGCGGCACGAACGACGTTGGCCATGAGCTGCTCCTTCGACGGGACGTCAGAGCCTCTACGCCCGTAGAGGGGGCCGTAGAGGCACGAAAGTAAGCCCCTGGAACAGCCTTGCCAAGACCATCGTCGTTAACCCGCAGAGTCGATCGCGTTTCACACTCCTGTGGGTGACTGATGGGGCGGGTGGGAGTGGTGCGACGCCCGTTGCCCGCGGCGGCTCGCCGTGTGGCCCGCGACGGCTCAGGCCGTGTGGCCGGCGACCCGCAGGGCGTGGACGAGATCCCACCGGCACTCGTCCGAGACCCCCTGGGCGGCGGCCAGCAGCAGGGGTACGAGCGTGTCCGGGTCGGCCGCGGCACTGCGGGCGGCCTCCTCCGGGGTGCGGACGCGGACGTAGGCGTCGAGCAGGGCGCGGATCTCGCGGTGCCGCCCGGCGGCTGCGAGGGCGACGACCGCCTGCCCGATCTCGTGCGCGGGGCGCCCCACGCCCTGCCGCAGGATCTGCTCGCCGTCCTCGGCCCGCCCCGCCCCGGTCAGCGCGTCGGCGGCGGCCACGAGCCGCTCGGCGGGCAGCGAGGCGGCCTCCCACAGCAGGGTCGCCCAGTCGGCCCCGAGGCCGAAGCGCTGCATCTCGGCGGCGAGCAGGGGGATGCGTTCGGCGGGCCAGTACGAGGCCTCGACGAGCAGCGCGTGCGCCTCGCCGCTGCGCTCCTCGCCGCGCAGCCGCACCAGCGTCTCCACGACCTCGACGGCCGCCCGCCGGTCCGCGCCTTCCGTCTGCTGGACCTGCGGTTGTGCGGGCGCGGTTGCGACCGGTTCGACCCCGGCCCCGGCCCGGGCCCCGGCGAATCGTGCGCCGCCCCGCGTTCGACGGCCGGTGACGGGCTGGGCGGGGAGGACGGGTTCGGCGGTGGGCGGTACGACGACGGGGGTCGACTCCTCCTCGACGAACCCGGCGAAGCGGGCGCTGCCGCGGCGGCGTTTGCGCTGCCGCGTGCCCCGCCCTTCGGGCCGGTCCGTGTCCCCGGCAGCAGGCTTCCCCTGCTCCTCGGCGCCGGGGTTCCCGGCGGCGCCCGTGTCCGTGGCAACCCCGGTGTTCCTGGCCGCTCCGGCCTCCCTTACGCCCCCGACTCCGTCATCTCCGAACCCGTCGCCGACGAACCCCTGACCTGCGAACCGGTCGTCTGCCGACCCGTCCCCTGCGAACCCGTCCCCTGCGAACTGGTGGGTCTCAAACCCGTCGTCGAACCGGAAGACGGACTCCTCCCCCACCCGCTCTCGCCGTATCGCATGCCCTTGGGCGCTCGCCGCCCGGCGGTCCAGGTCTGCAGTGCGGGCACGGAGTTCGGCGCAGCGGGCGGTGGCGCGTTCGTGGTCGTCGCGGGCCCAGGCGAGGTCGAGGCGGATGGCGTCGGCTTCCTCCTGGCTGGTCGCGGAGGCGAGCAGTCTGCCCAGTTCAGCCTGCCGTTCGGCGGCGTATCGCTGTTCGCGGAGCATGACGTCGAGGCGGTCGCCCAGGGCGTCACGGCCGCCGGGCCGGGCGTCGTACGCGGCGAGGGCGGCGGCGTGCAGGGCGCGGGCGCGTTCCGTCTCGGGGCCGGCGCCGCCAGGGCCGTACTGGCCGGCGAGGTCATGCAGGAGTGCCTCCACCACGTCCCAGGGCGGCACTTCGCGTCCGTCGAGGCAGGCCTGCATGCCCTCTGGGTCGCGCTGCCAGAACACCCCGCACCAGCCGCCGCTCTGGTCGAGGCGCGCCAGAAGGCCGTCCAGGTAGTTCACGAACTCCCGTACCCGGGCCGGGAGTTGTTCCACTGACATTGCCCAACTCCCGCCAGACCGGAGCACTCCGGTCCGTTAGGCAACACCAGTCATGTTACGAACGGGCTACGGGAAGTTTTCCGAATGGACGCAGAGTACGCCGCGACTGCCGGAACGTGACGTGCGCGCCGCTAGGCCGCGGCGTCGGCGTCGGCGTCGACGACCGGTGCGCAGCGGCCGACCAGATCGTCCATCGAGAGCCCGAGGGCGTGCGCCAGTGCGGCGACCGTGAAGAAGGCCGGGGTGGGCGCCCGGCCGGTCTCGATCTTGCGCAGCGTCTCGGCGGAGATGCCGGCGCTCGCCGCGACCGCCGTCATACTGCGACCGCCGCGGGCCTCGCGGAGGAGCCGGCCGAGTCGCTCGCCGCGTTCACGCTCTTCGGGGGTGAGAGGGGTGCGCACCATGGCGCCGATTCTAATACCGCACCCCGACCGAGCCACCCCATTCAAATACCGGTATAGTAATTGGCATGGTGGAACTGAAGACGGAAGAGTCGATCGAAGCGATGCACCGGACCGGGCAGGTCGTGGGCCAGGCGCTCACGGCCGTACGCAAGGCCGCTGACGTGGGGGTTTCCCTGCTGGAGCTGGACGAGGTGGCGCGCGAGGCACTGAACGCGGCGGGCGCGACGTCCCCCTTCCTCGGCTACCGCCCCTCCTTCGCCCCGACGCCCTTCCCGGCGGTCGTCTGCGCCTCCGTGAACGACGCGATCGTGCACGGCATCCCTACCGGGTACCGCCTGCGCGACGGCGACCTGGTCTCCATCGACTTCGGCGCCGAACTGGGCGGCTGGGCGGGCGACTCGGCGATCAGCTTCACGGTCGGCACGCCGCGCCCCGCCGACGTACGCCTGATCGAGACGGCGGAGCGGGCGCTTGCCGCGGGCATCGAGGCGGCTGTCGTAGGCAACCGCATCGGCGACATCGCCCACGCCATCGGCACGGTGTGCCGGTCGGCCGGCTACGGCATCCCGGACGACTTCGGCGGCCACGGCATCGGCCGCCGGATGCACGAGGACCCCTCGGTCCCGAACGAGGGCCGCCCGGGCCGCGGCATGCCCCTGCGGGCCGGCCTGGTCCTCGCCATCGAGCCCATGCTCATCGCCGGCGGCGAGGACGACTATCACGCCGCCCCCGACGGCTGGACCCTCCGCACGAACGACGGCTCCCGCGCGGCCCACGTGGAGCACACGGTGGCGATCACGGAGACGGGCCCCCGAATCCTGACGGCCCGCTGACCGCCTCCGGCCCGTCAATCCGACCCCGCCCTGCCTCAGCGCTCCCTGAAGACGCCGGCCCGTGCCCACGCACCGGCCGGCGGGGGCCGAGCCGGGACCGGGGGCCGGGAGCGGGGGTCGTGCGGAGCCGGACACCAGGCGTTGTCGCGGGCTGGGCGGGAGCTGGATGCCACTGGTCAGGGCTCCGCGGAGCCGGACGCCAGGCAGCCAGGGCAGCGTCGGCGATGGCCATCACGTCCTTCCCCGAAGGCGTCGGTGCGGCACCCTCCCTGAAGGTGCCCCCCGCCACCGTTCGTGCGAAGGTGTTCTACGAACGCGGCCAGGTGTAACCGGCTTCCGGCCGGGTTACCCGACTCCGGCACGCCGATCAAGCGAGGGCGACCCTGCCCGCGCAGGGACGCCGGATGGGAACGCCATGACCAGCGGCTTCAATGGTGGTCCGGAAGACTACGACCCCTTCGGAGAATTCCTCGCCCGCTTCTTCGGCGGACCGCGCCCCGGCCCCCGGCAGATCGACATCGGCCGTCTGCTCAGTCAGCCGGCCCGGGAGCTGGTGCGGGGCGCCGCGCAGTACGCCGCCGAGCACGGCAGCCGCGACCTGGACACCCAGCATCTGCTGCGCGCCGCGCTGTCCGCCGAGCCGACCCGGAGTCTGCTCAGCCGGGCCGGCGCGGACCCCGACTCGCTGGCGACGGAGATCGACGAGCGGTCGGGGCCGGTGCAGCACCCGCCGGGCGAGGCGCCGCCGCCGACGTCGCTGTCCCTGACGCCGGCCGCCAAGCGCGCCCTGCTGGACGCGCACGACCTGGCCCGGGCGCGCGGCACCGGCTACATCGGCCCGGAGCACGTGCTCAGCGCCCTCGCCGCGAACCCCGACTCGGCGGCCGGGCACATCCTCAACGCGGCCCGGTTCAGCCCCACCGGCGGCCCGACCGAGGTCCCGGACGCCGCCGATTCCCGGCCCCGTGTCGACCAGCGGCCGCGCGTCGACTCCGGTACTCCCACCCTCGACAAGTACGGCCGCGACCTGACCGACCTCGCCCGCCGGGGCCGTATCGACCCGGTGATCGGCCGGGACGAGGAGATCGAGCAGACCATCGAGGTGCTCTCCCGGCGCGGCAAGAACAACCCGGTGCTGATCGGCGACGCGGGCGTCGGCAAGACCGCGATCGTGGAGGGCCTGGCCCAGCGGATCGCCGACGTCGACGTGCCCGACGTGCTCAGCGGCCGCCGCGTGGTCGCGCTGGACCTGACGGGCGTGGTCGCGGGCACCCGCTACCGGGGCGACTTCGAGGAACGGCTCAACAACATCGTGGGCGAGATCCGCTCGCACTCCGACCAACTGATCGTGTTCATCGACGAGTTGCACACCGTCGTGGGCGCCGGAGGCGGCGGCGAGGGCGGGTCCATGGACGCCGGGAACATCCTCAAGCCGGCCCTCGCGCGCGGCGAGCTGCACATCGTGGGCGCGACCACGCTGGAGGAGTACCGCAGGATCGAGAAGGACGCGGCGCTCTCCCGCCGCTTCCAGCCGATCCTGGTCCCCGAGCCGACCACCGCCGACGCCATCGAGATCCTGCGCGGCCTGCGCGACCGCTACGAGGCCCACCACCAGGTCCGCTACACCGACGAGGCCCTCGTCGCCGCGGTCCAGCTGTCGGACCGCTACCTCACCGACCGCCGGCTGCCGGACAAGGCGATCGACCTGATCGACCAGGCGGGTGCCCGGGTGCGGCTGCGCGCCCGGACCAAGGGCACGGACGTGCGGGCCATGGAGCGCGAGGTCGAGCAGCTGCACCGGGACAAGGACCAGGCGGTCGCCGACGAACAGTACGAACAGGCGACCCAACTGCGCGACCGTATCGTCGAGTTGAAGCAGCGCATCGCCGACGCGTCCGGCGACGGGGAGGTCGACGAGGGCCTGAACCTGGAGGTCACCACCGAGGCCATCGCGGAGGTCGTCTCCCGGCAGACCGGCATCCCGGTGAGCAGCCTCACCGAGGAGGAGAAGGACCGGCTGCTCGGCCTGGAGGAACATCTGCACGAACGGGTCGTCGGCCAGAACGAGGCCGTGCGCGTCGTCTCCGAGGCCGTGCTGCGTTCCCGCGCCGGCCTCGCGAGCCCCGACCGGCCGATCGGCAGCTTCCTCTTCCTCGGGCCGACCGGCGTCGGCAAGACCGAACTGGCCCGGGCGCTCGCCGAGGCGCTGTTCGGCAGCGAGGAGCGCATGGTCCGCCTCGACATGAGCGAGTACCAGGAACGGCACACCGTCAGCCGGCTGATCGGCGCCCCGCCCGGCTACGTCGGCCATGAGGAGGCGGGACAGCTCACCGAGGTCGTGCGCCGGCACCCGTACTCGCTGCTGCTGCTCGACGAGGTCGAAAAGGCCCACCCGGACGTCTTCAACATCCTGCTCCAGGTCCTGGACGACGGCCGGCTGACCGACTCCCAGGGCCGCACGGTGGACTTCACCAACACGGTCATCGTGATGACCAGCAACCTGGGCTCGGACGCGATCAGCCGGGGCGGCGCCGGGATCGGGTTCGGCTCGGGCGGCGAGGAGGCCGACGAGGAGGCGCGGCGCGAGCGGGTCCTGCGGCCGCTGCGCGAACACTTCCGGCCCGAGTTCCTCAACCGCATCGACGAGGTGGTCGTCTTCCGCCAGCTGACCCCCGACCAGTTGCGGCAGATCACCAACCTCATGCTGGACCAGACCCGCCGGCTGCTCCAGGCCCAGGGCGTCTCGGTCGACTTCACCGGCACGGCCGTCGACTGGCTGTCCGAGCGCGGCTACCAGCGCGAGTACGGCGCCCGCCCGCTGCGCCGCACCATCCAGAAGGAGGTCGACAACCAGCTCTCCCGGCTGCTGCTGGACGGCCGGATCGGCGAGGGCGGCCGGGTGACGGTGGACGTGCAGGACGGGCGGCTCACCTTCCGTGCGGAAGAGCTGCCGCCCGCCCCCGAGTTGTGACCTGCCGGGCGCGTCCTACGACGCCGGCCACACCACCATCGCCGAGCCGCCGCCGCGCCGTACCTTCTCGGCGGCGGCCAGCCACTTGCCGTTCGGCAGCCGCTGTACGCCGGTGGCCGCGCCGATCTCCGGATTGAGCCGGAAGCCGTGCCCGATGGCTTCCAGCCGCGCCCGCAGGGGGCTGTTGTAGAGGCCGGGTTCGAGCTCGGTGGTGGTCTGGTTGCGCTGGCTGGCGCGCGGCGCGGCGATGGCGTCGACCAGCGGCAGGCCCCGGTCGAGGAAGCCGGTCAGGGTCTGCAACACGGTGGTGATGATGGTCGCGCCACCGGGCGAGCCGAGCGCCACGACGGGCTTGTCGTACCGGTCGAGCACGATCGTCGGCGACATCGACGAGCGCGGCCGCTTGCCCGGCCCCGGCAGGTTCGGGTCGTGGACGTCGGGGCTGGCCGGGGTGAAGGAGAAGTCCGTCAGCTCGTTGTTGAGGATGAACCCGCGGCCCGGGACCGTGATGCCGCTGCCGCCGGTCTGCTCGATGGTGAGCGTGTACGAGACGACGTTGCCCCACTTGTCGGCCACAGTGAGGTGGGTGGTGCTGTCGCCCTCGTAGGTGGTCGGCGCCGCCGTGCCGCTGGCGTCGCAGGCCGCCGGCTTGCGCGGGTCGCCCGGCGCGACCGGGCTGGTCAGCACCGCGTCGTCCTTGATCAGGCACTCCCGCGAGTCGGCGTACCGCTGCGACAGCAGTTCCTTCGTCGGTACGTCCTCGAAGGCCGGGTCGCCGACCCAGCGCCCGCGGTCGGCGAACGCGATCCGGCTGGCCTCGATGTAGCGGTGCAGGTACTGGACCTCGCTCGCCTTGGACAGGTCGGTGTTCTCCAGGATGTTGAGCGCCTCGCCGACCGTCGTGCCGCCGGAGGAGGACGGCGCCATGGAGTAGACACCGAAGCCGTGGTACGAGGCCCTGGTGGGGGCCTGCGTCTTGGTGCGGTAGGTCGCCAGGTCCTTGGCGGTCAGGTCGCCGGGGCGGGCGTTCCAGCCGGAGTTCGGGTCCACGGGCGGGTGGTTGACCGTGTCGACGATGTCGTCGGCGAGGTCGCCGCGGTAGAGCGCGCCCACGCCCTTTCTCGCCAACTCGGCGTAGGTGCGGGCGAGATCGGGGTTCTTGAAGGTGGAGCCGACGACCGGGAGCCGCCCGTCCGGCAGGAACAGCTTCGCGGTGTCCGGGAAGTAGCGGAACCGGGCTTCGTTGGCGGCGGTCTGCTCGCGGAAGGTGTTGTCGACGGTGAAGCCGTCCCGGGCGAGCCGCTCGGCGGGCTTCAGCAGCGTCCCGAGCCGCTTGCTCCCCCACTTGTCCAGCGCCTGCTGCCAGGTGGCGGGCGTGCCCGGGGTCCCGACGCTCAGGCCGCTGCTGACGGCCTCGGCGAAGGGGATCGCCGTGCCGTTCTCCACGAAGAGGCCGGAGCCGGCGCTCAGGGGCGCGGTCTCACGGCCGTCGATGGTGCGCACCGTACGGGACTTGGCGTCGTAGTAGACGAAGTAGCCGCCTCCGCCGATGCCGGCCGAGTAGGGCTCGGTGACGCCGAGCGCGGCGGCCGTGGCCACGGCGGCGTCGACGGCGTTGCCGCCCTTGCGCAGGACCTCGATGCCGGCCGCGGAGGCGTCCGCGTCGACGCTCGCGACCGCGCCGCCGTAGCCGACCGCTACCGGGGCCTTCTCGACTGCCGTGCTCTCGGCGGCGGGTGGCGCTGCGGCCCCCACCGACACCACGGCGGCCGAGACCGCCAGGACCGACAGTTTCCGCGCGACAGGGCGACGCATCCGCACCTCCAGTCAGGGACCGTCCGGGCAGCCTATGCGATCGGCATGCCCCCGTCAGCAGGACCGCGCCGGGGCGCTGATCGAACACGGGTTTGCGTTCGCCCGCTACCATGCGCGCCCATGAATGACGACGTGCGCAACATCGTGCTGGGCGTGGTCGCGGCGGGCATCAGCGCCGCGCTCGGCTGGCTCGCCCGGACCTACCTGTGGAAGCGCAGGCTCCGGCGCAAGCAGGCGTTCTTCGGGCTGCCCGACAACGCCGAGTCCTTGCTGGTGGTGAACCGCGGGGCCGGCGGACCCGAGCTGACGGTGATGCGTTACGACGTGTTCGCACTCCTCGAACTCGCGGCCCTGATCAAGGACTGCAACGCCCACGCCCAGATCATCCCGCACGACGCGGCCCGCCAGGGCTTCGGGGAACGCACCGAGTTCTGCGTCGGCGGCCCGGCGTCGAATCGCCGCATGATGGCGCACCTGGCCTCCCTGCTGCCCGGTGTCCTGGTGAACGTCGACGCCGAACCCGGCCCGGACCGAGGGGCGTTCCAGATCGGCTCCGAGCGCTATCGGGTGGAGGTCGGCAAGGAGGAGTACGCACTCCTCGCCCGGCTCACCGTCGGCGAGAGCCAGGGCCCCCGCCCCGTCTTCCTGTTCTGCGGCCAGACCGCGATCACCAACCAGGCCGCCACCCGCTACCTCGCCCGCAACCACGAGCGACTCACCCGCAAGCACGGCACCGGCTCCTTCGTCCTGTTGCTGAAGGTGGTCAACTCGCAGGCGTACGGCCCGGATGTGGTGGAGCTGGTCGCGGATGTCACCAGGGCGGCGCAGGCGCCTATGCCGACACCCGCGCCCGCGCGTAATACCCACCGAGCCTCCTGAGGTTCATCACATTCCGGTAATCGTTACTGGCACGTAACTTACCCACGGGTTACTTGCGGTAAGGGGCCGCGGTTACCGTTCGGTCACTTTGCATTGACACGAGTGAGGAGTGACCGTGGGAACCCAACGCAAGGCCCTGCGTACGACCGCCGTGGGCGCCGCCTCCGCGACACTGATCGCCGGTAGCGCCCTGGGGCTCGCCCCCGCCGCCCAGGCGGCCCCCAGCAGCGTCCGCTTCGTCGACATCAGCGGCGACGGGGGCACCACCCTCAAGGCGAACGTCATCACCCCGGCCGGCGCCGAAGGCAACCGCCGCTACCCGCTGCTCGTGCTGCCCACGAGCTGGGGCCTGCCCCAGGTCGAGTACTTCGCGCAGGCCCAGAAACTCGCGAACTCGGGCTACATCGTGGTCAGTTACAACGTGCGCGGCTTCTGGCAGTCGGGCGGCGAGATAGAAGTGGCGGGCCCGCCCGACATAGCCGACGCGTCCAGGGTGATCGACTGGGCGCTCGCCAACACCCCGGCCGACGCGGGCCACATCGGCATGGCGGGCGTCTCGTACGGCGCCGGGATCAGCCTGCTGACCGCCGCGCACGACAAACGGGTCCGGGCCGTCGCCGCCCTCAGCGGCTGGGCCGACCTCATCGGCTCGATCTACTCCGGCCGCACCCAGCACGTCCAGGCCGCCGCGCTGCTGGACGGCGCGAGCCTGGTCACCGGTCGGCAGAGCGCCGAAGTCCGGCAGATCTTCAACGACTTCTACGCCTCCAACCTGTCCAAGGAACAGGACATGATCAATTGGGGGAAGAAACGTTCGGCCGCAACATACGTGGACCAACTGAACAAGAGCGGCGCCGCGATCATGATGGCCAACGCATGGGGCGACACGATCTTCCCGCCCAACCAGTACGCGGACTTCTACGAGAAGCTGACCGGCCCCAAGCGGCTGGAGTTCCGCCCCGGCGACCACGCCACCGCCGAGCTGACCGGGCTCTTCGGCCTGCCCAACGACGTGTGGACGGACACCGAGCGCTGGTTCGACCACTATCTCAAGGGCGAGGACAACGGCATCGACCGCGAGCCGCCCGTCCGGCTCAAGTCCCGCTCCTCGGGCGGCTACGAGGGCTATCCGGACTGGAAGTCGGTCGGCGCGACCGACCGGAAGATCGCCCTCGGCGGCACGACCACCATCCGCACGAACGTCAACTCCGGCGCGGACGGCGGAGTCGTCTTCCTCTCCAGCATCCTCGACCAGGTGGCCCAGCTTCCCCCGATGGCCTCGATCCCGCTGATCCCCCGGCGCTGGGCGGGCGTCTGGCAGTCGGAGAAGTACGCCACGGCCCAACACGTGCGCGGCACTGCCGAGTTGCACACCACGCTCACCCCGACCAAGGAGAGCGGCACCCTCGTCGCCTACCTCTACGACGTGGGCCCGCTCGGCCTCGGCAAGCTGGTCAGCAACGCGCCGTACACCTTCCACGGACGTACGCCGGGCAAGCCGTTCGGCGTCGACCTGGAGCTGTACTCCACGGCCTACGACGTCCCGGCAGGGCACCGGCTCGCCCTGGTCGTCGACACGGTCGACCCGCTCTACATCGAGCACAACCCGTCCGGCGCGCGGCTGACCTTCTCCTCACCGGCGAACGACCCGTCGTACGTGTCGATTCCACTGCGCGAGCAGTGATCTCCGGCCGGCGCCGGGCGGGTATGGCTCTGTGACTGCTGCCCCCTGCTGTCCCCTGGTCTAGGGGCCGTGGGGGGATCCCCACCCGGCAGCAGCGTCCCTGGTCGCGGCCGGGGCCACCTCCACGGCCTTGGGGACGGACGGAACATCGTAGTCGAGGTCGTTCGCGGCGAGGATTCCGGCGTGGAGAAACGCCGTTCGTCTCGGCATGGGTCGCACTTCCCGCTCAGTGATGAAGGATCTTCGACAGAAAGTCCCGGGCACGCTCGCTCCGGGGGTTGGTGAAGAACTCCTCGGGGCTGCGGTCCTCGACGATGCGGCCGTCGGCCATGAACACGACGCGGTTGGCGGCCGAGCGGGCGAAGCCCATCTCATGGGTGACCACGATCATCGTCATTCCGTCACGGGCGAGTTGACGCATGACCTCCAGCACCTCGTTGATCATCTCGGGGTCGAGCGCGGAGGTGGGCTCGTCGAACAGCATCGCCTTGGGTTCCATCGCGAGGGCCCGGGCGATGGCGACGCGCTGCTGCTGGCCGCCGGAGAGCTGCGCGGGGTACTTGTCCGCCTGGTCGGCCACCCCGACGCGCTCCAGGAGTTCACGGGAGCGCCGCTCGGCGTCATCCTTCTTGCGGCCGCGGACCTTGACCTGCCCGAGGGAGACGTTCTGGAGGACCGTCTTGTGGGCGAACAGGTTGAAGGACTGGAAGACCATGCCGACCTCGGCCCGCAGCCGGGCGAGCGCCTTGCCCTCCGCGGGCAGTGGCTGCCCGTCGAGCAGGATCGTGCCGGACTGGACGGTCTCCAGCCGGTTGATGGCCCGGCACAGCGTCGACTTGCCCGACCCCGAGGGGCCGATGACCACGACCACTTCCCCTTTGCCGACGGTGAGATCGATGTCCTGGAGGACATGCAGGTCCCCGAAGTACTTGTTGACGTCACGCAGCTCGATCAGTGGATCGCCAGCCATGCCCAGCCCCAGTCACTCTCAACTGTGTAGCGGTTTCCGCAAACTATCCGGGCAGCAGTTGACTCAATGCGCGACACGCACTTTTCGGTCATAAGCCGTATTTACGCCGAATTTATATCGAACTATCGGTCGGGCTGTCACGCCTCAGCGACCTCCGCGTACAGCTGCGAGAGCTCCGGCACCCCGTTCACGGCCCACTCCTGCCCCGCGGTCACGACATCGAACTCACGGCCGGAGGCGAGCCGCACGACCGGCTGACCGTCCGGCCGGATCTCCCAGGCGGCCCCGGGTACGGTGCGCACGATGACGGTGCCGAGATACAGACCGGCGTCGTTGCCCAGCCACGGCAGGATCTCCGCGTCCTCCCGCCACCGCGGCAGCAACTGGTCGAGCGCCTCCAACGAGGCCGCCGTGTCATCGAGTTGGATTCCCGCACGGGACGCGTGGGAGCGCAGGAGTTCGCACTCGGCGAGGAGATCGGCGATGCCCTCCGGGTCGGGGGCCCCGCGCTTCTCGGGCCGGTTGCCCAGAAAAGGGATCTTCATACGCCCAGCGTGTCATTCGCACGACCGAACGCACCACAGGCGCGCGGGCCGTCGATTCCGGGTGAGTTCACGCCGAGTTCGGGCATGGCTCGTTGACGGGTCACGGGTGCCTCTCTAACTTCACGGTGCGTCTTGCGTCTCGCCGGAACGTCTCGCGCCTGTACGTCTCATCTGAAGTTGAAGTTGTCATGTGCAGTCATACGCCGTCCTGAGCGGTCGTGAACGGGAGGAGTCGGAGTTGCGCCGACGCGTGTGGAGGTCCGCGGTCGTCCTCGCTGTCTTCGCCGTCCTGGTGCCGGGTGTCTCCGCACAGGCGGCCCCCGAGCGCAGAGCCGGGCCACTGCCGTTGGACCAGCTCTTCGACAACAGGGCCGTCAGCGACGACGCCAGGCCCACCGAGGCCGACTTCGACGGGGCGGGCGCCTCCCTGTCGGCCCAGGCCCTGTCGGCGGCCGGCTGGACCCCCGGCCGCGCGCTGACCGTGCAGGGGGCCGGACTGACCTGGCCGAAGCGGCAGCCGGGCCGTCCGGACAACGTGCTGGCCGCCGGACAGGACGTACGGGTACGCGGGCGGGGCGACGCCCTCGCCTTCCTGGTGGCCGGCACGGGCGGCTCCGGCTCCGCCGGCTCCGGCTCCGCCGGCACCGGGACCGTCACCTACGCCGACGGCAGCCGCACCTCGTACCACCTGACCGCCCCGGACTGGCGCACCGGCCCGCTCGCCACCAAGGCGGTGGCCCTGACGCACATCAACACCCCCCACGGCCAACTCGCCGAGCGGCCGCGGCTGTACGTCATGACCGTGCCGGTCTTCGTGGGACGCGACGTCGCCTCCGTACGGCTGCCGCGGGCGACCGGGCTGCATGTGTTCGCCCTGGCGGTACGGGTCCCGGCCACGGGCTGGACGGGGAGCTGGTCGACGGCGACGGGCGGCCATCCGACCGTGGGGCCGTGGACGGACCGAACGCTGCGGCTGGTGGTGCACACGTCGGTCGGCGGGCCGCGGGTGCGGCTGCGGTTCGACAACACCTTCGCGGCGGCGCCGGTACGGATCGGAAGGGCCACGGTGGCCGTGCAGTCGGCGGGCGCGGCGGCGCGGGCGAGGCCGGTCGCGGTCTCCTTCCGGCGTGCGGCGGGCGTCGTGATCCCGGCGGGGGCACAGGCCTACAGCGATCCCCTCGGCTTCAAGGTGCCCGCGGACAGCAATCTGCTGGTGAGCTTCCATCTGCCCGGGACCGTCCCGGCCGCGCCCGTGCACCGGCTCGCCCAGCAGCGGTCGTATGTGAGCGCGCCCGGTGACCACACGGCGGACCGCTCCGCTACGGCGTACCCGACGGTGCTGACCAGCTGGCCGCTGCTGACCGGTGTCGACGTCAGCGGTGGGCCGGGGTCCGTGGTGCTCCTGGGGGACTCGATCACCGACGGCGACAAGTCCACGACGGACGCCAACCGGCGGTGGCCCAACGTGCTGGCCACACGGCTGCTGAAGCAGAGTGTCGTGCCGCGCTACGGGGTGCTGAACCAGGGGGTCTCGGGCAACCGTGTGGTTACCGACCGCTATCCCGGCGACGGGGTCTCCACCGACACGGCCGGGGTGAGCGCCCTGCACCGGTTCGACCGGGATGTCCTGGCCCAGACGTCGGCGCGCACGGCGGTCGTGTTCGAGGGCGTCAACGATGTGCGCTGGGGCACCGGCGCGGAGCAGGTGATCGCCGGGCTCCGCGAGATCGCGGACCGGGGGCACGCACGGGGGCTGCGGATGCTGGCGGCGACGATCCTGCCGTGCGAGGGCGAGGCGCAGTGCACCCCGCTGGCCGACGTGGAGCGGGTCGAGGTGAACGCGTGGATCCGCTCCGGCGGCGCGTTCGACGGCGTGCTCGACTTCGATGCGGTGGTACGGGATCCTGCCCGGCCGTCTCGCATGCTCGCCGCGTACGACAGCGGGGACCATCTGCATCCCGGCGATGCGGGGCTCGCTGCGCTGGCTGGGGCGGTGGATCTGAGGTTGCTGGTGCCGTGAGGTGGGCGGCGTTGCAGTGGGCGCCTGGGGGCTGTGCCCCCCCCAGCCCCCTATCGGCCTGACGGCCTCGTCCTCAGACGCCGGACGGGCTGATTGTGGCCGACCTCCTCTATACGTCCAGGTCGACCACGACCGGCGCGTGGTCCGACGCGCCCTTGCCCTTGCGTTCCTCGCGGTCCACGTAGGAGTCGGTGACGGCCTTGGCGAAGGGCTCGTTGCCGTAGACCAGGTCGATGCGCATACCGCGGTTCTTGGGGAAGCAGAGCTGGCGGTAGTCCCAGTACGTGTACGGGTGGTCGTACTTCAGGGGGCGCGGGACCACGTCGGAGAGACCGGCCTCGCGCAGGGAGGCGAGGGCGGCGCGCTCGGCGGGGGTGACGTGGGTGAGCCCCTCGAAGGCGGCCGTGTCGTAGACGTCGTCGTCCGTCGGGGCCACGTTGTAGTCGCCCATCACCGCGAACGGGCGGCTGCCGCCCGCGTCGCCGGCGACGGCGGCCTTGAGGGCCTCGAACCACTGGAGCTTGTACGCGTAGTGCGGGTGGTCCACCTCACGGCCGTTCGGCACGTACACCGACCAGACGCGGATCGGGCCGCAGGTCGCGGAGATGGCGCGGGGCTCGACGACGCCGTCGAAGCCGGGGTCGCCCGGGAGGCCCTTGACGACCTCCTTGAGGCCGACGCGGGAGAGCACCGCCACGCCGTTCCACCGGCCGGTGGCGTTGACCGCCGCCTCGTAGCCGAGGTCGCGCAGCGGGTCGAACGGGAAGGTGTCCTCGGCGACCTTGGCCTCCTGGAGGCACAGCACGTCGGTGCCGCTGCTCTCCAGCCAGGCGAGGAGCCTCGGCAGGCGGGCGGTGATCGAGTTGACGTTCCAGGTCGCGATGCGCATGCCTGACAACCTACCGGGCGGGACTGACAGCGCGGTCCCGCCCGGGGTGGGACCGGTCACAGCTCCGCGGAGTCCCCCGGGGTCAGGCGCAGGTGCTCCGAGCCGCCCAGGCCGCCGATCTGACGGTCGTAGATCGGCCGGGCCAGGTCGGTGAGCAGGGCGTCGTGGATGTCGTAGGCGCGCTGGGGCTTGACCTCGCGGACGTAGTCGATGACCTCGGAGATCTTGTTCCAGGGCGCCATGACCGGGAGCATCAGCGTCTCGACCGGGTGGTCGGGGACGGTGAGGGCGTCGCCGGGGTGGAAGACGCGGCCGCCGTCGATCAGGTAGCCGACGTTGGTGACGCGCGGGATGTCCGGGTGGATCACGGCGTGCAGTTCGCCGTGGACCTGGATGTCGAAGCCGGCGGCGGTGAAGGTGTCGCCGTGGCCGACGGTGTGGACGCGGCCCGGGAACGCCGCCGAGATCTGCTCCGCGACGGACTTCAGCGTCCAGATCTCGGCCGCCGGGTCGGCCTCCAGCACCGCCCGTAGCCGCGCCTCGTCGAAGTGGTCGGGGTGCTCGTGCGTGACGAGGATCGCGTCCGCGCCGACCGCGGCGTCCTCCTCGCTGAACCCTCCGGGGTCGAGGACGAGCGTGCGCCCGTCCTTCTCGAGGCGGACGCAGGCGTGCGACTTCTTCGTGAGCTTCATGGCACCATCCTGCCCCCGGTGCCGGCCCGCGATCACGCTCCGGGCGTGGTCACTCCGTGGGAGTGGTCTCTTCCCTTATGACCTGCTGGGCGACCTTGAACGCGCTGTTCGCCGCCGGCACGCCGCAGTAGACGGCGGTCTGGAGCAGCACTTCCTTGATCTCGTCCGGGGTGAGGCCGTTGCGCAGGGCGGCGCGGGTGTGGAAGGCGAGCTCGTCCATGTGGCCGCCCGCGACGAGGGTGGCGAGGGTGACGCAGCTGCGGGAGCGCCGGTCGAGGCCGGGTCTGTCCCAGATCTCGCCCCAGGCGTACCGGGTGAGGAACTCCTGGAAGTCCCCCGAGAACTCGTCCGCCTGCGCCAGCGCCCGGTCGACGTGCGCGTCGCCGAGCACCTCGCGACGGACCTTGATCCCGGCGTCGTACGGGTCCGGCCGTCCCGTCGCCGGCGGCTGGACGACGGCCGGTGCGATCTCGGCGATGGGCGCGGGCTGCGGCGGCGCGGCGGCCAGGACCGGCTTGGCGGGGGCGGCGACGATGGCCATCTGGCCGGTGGTGGAGTCGTAGGCGGGCTGCCAGGCGGTGGTGAAGTGCCGGACCAGCAGATCGGTGACGGCGGCGGGCTGCTCGACCGGAACGAGGTGGGAGGCGCCGGGGACCACGGCGAGGCGCGCGTCCGGTATGCCGGCGACCAGGGTGCGGGCCTCGGCGGGGCCGGTGACCTGGTCGTCCGAGCCGACGAGGACGAGGGTGGGCACCGCGACGCCGGCGAGCTGGGACCGGACGTCGAAGGAGGCGAGCGCCTCGCAGGCGGCGATGTAGCAGCCGGGGTCGGTGGTGCGCACCATCTGCACGGCCCACTCGGTGATCGCGGGCTGGGCGGCGGCGAAGCCGGTGGTGAACCAGCGGTCGGGCGAGGTGCGGGCGATGGGGTCGAGGCCGTTCGTGCGCACGATGACACCCCGCTGCCGGAACTCGTCGGCCGTGCCGAAGCGCGGCGAGGCGGCGATCAGGGCGAGCGAGGCGATGCGCTCCGGGTGACGCAGGGCGAGTTCGATGCCCAGTGCGCCACCGAGCGCGCAGCCCGCGTAGCCGAAGCGCTGCACGCCCAGTCCTTCGAGGGTGGCGAGCAGTCGTTCGGCGAGCTCGGCGACGGAGCCCGCGGGGTACGCGAGCGCACCGCCGTGGCCCGGCAGGTCGAACCGGAAGACGCGCCACTGCTGGGTCAGCTCCGGGACCTGCCGATCCCACATGTGCCACGTCGTGCCGAGGGAGGGGCCGAGGATGAGGACGGGGGCATCTTCGGGGCCGTCGAAGCGGTACTGGAGGGCGGGGGTCTTCGTCTCACTCACCGCTCCACGCTAACCGCCCTTTCCTGCCTTCCGGACGACAGGTCCCGCCTCCTTACACCTGACTCCCGCGGACCTCCGGTGAATCCTCACACCACCTTCACCGGAGGGACCGGCCGGATACGGCTCAGGCCCGGAGGGTGACCCCGAACCGGGTCTTCATCCGCCGCAGTTCCCACAGCGAGACGGCGGTCACCGACAGCGGTCCGCCCAGCGTCGAGCAGAGCTGGACGCTGGGCGGCCCCGCCGGCATGCCTTCGCCGATCAGACTGAAGGCCGCGAACACCCACACCAGCGTCATGGTGAGGACGGGCGGCAGCATCGGGTGGACCTGGGCGCTGTTGAAGGCACTGCGGGCCGAGTACAGCGACGCCATGAAGAAGAAGGGAAAACCCCACACGATCACGATCAGCGAGGCGACGGCCAGTACGTACTCCCACCAGCTCTTCCCGTCGTCGGCGTTGACGGTCAGGGCCGTCGGGACGAGAACTCCGCCGATGACGACCAGCGTCAGCACGTACCAGCCGACCGCCTTGAGCGGAATTCGCAGCCGGGAGCGCAGATGCGGCCGAAGGTGCGGGGGCGCGTAGTAGATGAATCCGATGACGACCAAAGGCGCGGCGAGCATCAGCACGAACGGGGCGAGGATGAGTTGGGCGGCGCCGCCCGCCGCCGCTTCCTTCCAGCGGTTCGGGTCCACGTTGTAGGCGAGGATCAGGGCGATGGTGGCGGCGGCACCGAGCACCGTACGGGCCGTCTGGACGCGGTCCACGGTGCGGTCCTCGATCCGGCCGTCGCCCTCCTGCACGAAGAGCCTGGTGGCAACTCGGTGCGCGGAGCGCAGGATCGCGCCGACGAGCCCGAATCGAGAGCCGAACGAAAGGCAGCCGCGGCGCCGGGCGGCGGGGCGCGGCGTGGGCTGCGGGCCGTAGGGATACGGGTTCGGGGGCGGGGTGGGGTATGGAGGCTGGTTCGGGTACGGGCCCGGATTCGGTGGCGGCGGTCCGTACGGTGCGCCCCAGCCCTGGCTTCCCGGGCCGTTGCCGGCAGGCTGGCCAGGGCCGCGTCCCGGCCCCCATCCCCCCGTAGCCATGTCTCTCCCCGTTTCGTTCAGCGCCGGTTGCCGTGTCGCGCGGCGACATCGCGGCAGTGTAGTTGCTCCTGGGGGACGAGTGGCTGCCGCCCTCAGCCCTCCGGCGCGGCCCCGAGACCGGTGAGGGCGCCGACCGGGTCGAGGTCGGGCGTGCCGCGGGGCCACCAGTCGTCGTGGCCCGGTTCCGATTCGTACGGGTACCACAAACCGTCGCGGCCGAGGCGGAGTTGGACATGGCCGCGGGGGTGGGTGAGCCGGTTGCGCCACGGGCGGAAGGCGGGCAGGTCCGCGGCGAGCAGGAGCGGGCGGGCCCGGTCGAAGCGGCCGACCGGCGGGTCCCAGGGCTCCTCGAGAACGGCGAGCCCTTCGAGACCGCCCTGCCGCCAGGCGGCGACCGCCCGGGCCAGTTCGGCCGGGGTGCGGTCGGCGGCGGCGGAGAGGGAGGAGTACAGAGCGCGGGTGCCGGCGGTGAGGCCGGAACCGGGGCGGGCGGCGGCGAGCCGGACCGCGTCCTGCCACAGGGTCAGTTCGGCCACCGGGTCACGGCCGGTGCCGAGCAGCGCGTGCGCGCGTGCGGCGGCGTCGGTCGCCAGTTGGTCCAGCGCGAAGGGGTCCGGGCCGCCCGGGGCCGCCGGATATACGGGCGGCTGCTCGGGGTGCGGGGGCAGCGGCAACGGGGCGGGCAGGGCGGGCAGTTGACGTCCTGGCGCCA
>CBFGZZ010000033.1:0-37303 GCA_965653385.1 uncultured Streptomyces sp.
ACACCGCCCCGCGCCCCTTGCGGCGGCGTACCCGCCTCACGGGGCGCCTCGCCGGTGGTTCAGGAGGACAGGACGTCCAGCAGGCGGTCGACGTCGGCCGCCGTGTTGTAGAGGTGGAAGGCCGCGCGCAGGTTGCCCGCGCGGTTGGAGACCTCGATGCCGGCCGCGCTCAACTCGGGCTGACGCCCGCCGAGTCCGGGAACGGAGACGATCGCCGAGCCGGGCGCGGGCACCGGTTCGTGGCCGAGGGTCGTCAGTCCGGCGCGGAAGCGGTCGGCGAGGTCGAGGTCGTGGGCCTGGATGGCGGGGACCCCGAGTTCCTCGACGAGCTCCAGGGAGGCGCGCAGCCCCGCGTAGCTGAAGAGGCCGGGGCTGATGTCGAAGCGCCGGGCCGAGTGGGCGAGGTCCTGGACGGGGCCGTAGCAGCTGTCCCAGGGGAGTTCCCCGGCGACCCAGCCGGCGAGCAGCGGCGTCAGGCCGCCGAAGTCCTCCGGGACGACGCAGAACGCGGCCCCGTGCGGGCCCAGCAGCCACTTGAAGCCGACGGCGGCGACGAAGTCGTGCTCGCCGGCCGCCAGCGGCAGCCAGCCGGCCGACTGGGAGGCGTCGACGTAGGTGCGGGCCCCGTGCGCCTCGGCCGCCGCGCGCACGGCGGGCAGGTCGGCGATCCGGCCGTCGGCGGACTGGGCGGCGCTGACCGCGACGAGGGCGGTGTCCGGGCGGACCGACTCGGCGAGGCGCTCCAGCGGGACGGCGCGGACCTTGAGGTCGCCGCGCATGTGGAAGGGGTTCACGAGGGAGGCGAAGTCGGCCTCCGCGGTGAGGACTTCGGCGCCGGCGGGCAGCGAGGCGGCGATCAGCCCGCCGTACTCGGCGACCGAGGCACCGGTCGCGACCCGCTCGACGGGCACACCTGCCAGCCGGGCGAAGGACGCGCGCACCGCCTCCACGTCCTCGTACAGGGGCCCGAGCGGCGTGCCCGCGGCCCGCATCCGCACGGCCCGGTCCAGGGCGGTGACGGTGCGGGCCGGCAGCAGGCCGTTGCTCGCGGTGTTGAGATAGACGTTCTTCGGGGCGAACTCGGCACGGACCAGGCTCTCGAAGGTCTCCATGGCTCCACTCTGGGCCCTGAACACCTGTCGGTCCATTGCGATTCTTTACGTGGTTTCGCTAAGCAACGCTTATGGATCCGCCCCGACCTGCGTGTTCGCCCGGCGGCTCAGTGCTGCGGCACCGCGCACCCGTCGGGACCGCAGGCGTCCGCGTCACCCTGGTCGATGAGCTGGAGCGGCGACCGGTCGCCCCACGCCTGGGTCAGCGCCTGCGTGAAGACCTCGGCGGGCTGGGCGCCGGAGACGCCGAACCTGCGGTCGAGGACGAAGAACGGCACCCCGTTGGCACCGAGCTCGGCGGCCTCGCGCTCGTCGGCGCGGACGTCGTCGGCGTAGGCGTCCGGGTCGGCGAGCACCTTACGGACGTCGTCGGCGTCCAGCCCGGCGGCGACGGCCAGCTCCACGAGCCGCTCGTCGCCCTCGGTGAACACCGACCGTTCCTCGGCGAAGTTCGCCCGGTAGAAGGCCTGGATCAGCGCGTCCTGCCTGCCCTGCTCCTTGGCGAGGTGCAGCAGCCGGTGCATGTCGAAGGTGTTGCCGTGGTCGCGGCCCTGGGTGCGGTAGTCGAGCCCCTCCGCGGCGGCCTGCGCGCCGAGGTTGTCCTCGCCGGCCTGTGCCTGCGCCTCGCTCATGCCGTACTTCCTGGTGAGCATCGTGATGACGGGCTGTACGTCACCCTTGGCGCGTCCGGGGTCCAGTTCGAACGAGCGGTGCACCACCTCGACCTGGTCGCGGTGCGGAAAGGCGTCGAGCGCCTTCTCGAAGCGGGCCTTGCCCACGTAGCACCAGGGGCAGGCGATGTCGCTCCAGATCTCGACGCGCATGTCTGTGGCTCTCTCCAGTCGTACGGCTCGGAGACTCCCTCCGCTTATTGCGTGAACCTTCAATCAGCCGACTTCATTCCCCGGGACGGAGAAGCGCAGAAAGAGATGGTGGTCGCCGTCGGCCGGCGGGTTCTCCGGGTCCGGGACCCAGCCCTGACGGGCGTAGAAGCCCTGGGCGCGCCGGTTGTCGACATGCACGTCCAGCACGGCCGTCCGCTTCCCGTCGGCCCGCCACTCCTCGACGCAGGCCGCGTGCAGGGCGGCGCCGACGCCGGAGCGCCAGTGGTCGGGGTCGACGTGGAACTGGAACAGCTTGACCGTGTCACCGGGGGCGCCCTCCGGGGTGCGGAAGGAGGCCAGCCCGATGATGCGCCCCTCCTCGACGACGCACAGCACATGCCCGTCCGGCCGCGCGATGGCGCTTCGCCAGGAGGCGAGCCAGTCGGTGCCGTCCTGCGGGATCCCGTCGGGGTAGTACGTCCCCCGGGCGCGGGCGTGCAGCGCGACGACGTCCTCGGCCTCGGCGGGCACGGCGGTGCGAATCACACGGTTCGCGGTCATCCGGTCACTGATCATGCAACGGAGGACGTGGCTGCCGCGGCGCCGGTTCCGAGCCGGCTGAACTGCGCCCGGTAGGCGCTCGGCGTCAGTCCCGTACGCCGGACCAGGTGCCCCCGCAGCGAGTCGGCCGTGCCGAGGCCGCTGGCGTGGGCCACCTGGTCCATGGGCAGGGTGGTGGTCTCCAGCAGCTCCTTGGCACGCTCGATGCGCTGGTGGAGCAGCCACTGCAAGGGGCTCGCCCCGCTCTCGGCGTGGAAGCGGCGGGTGAGGGTGCGGACGCTGACGCCGGCGTGCCGGGCCAGGTCGGTGAGGGTGAGCGGCTTGTCGAGGTTGCGCATGGCCCAGCCCCGGGTGTCGGCGCAGGCCTCGCCGCGCTCGGGCGGCAGCGGGGTCTGGGTGAACTGGGTCTGGCCGCCGGGCCGTACGGGCGCGACGAGGGCACGCCGGGCGACCTCGTTGGCGACGGCGGCGCCGTAGTCGGTGCGGATGACGTGCAGGCACAGGTCGATGCCGGCGGCGTAGCCGGAGGAGGTGACGTAGGGCCCGTCCTGGACGTACAGCACGTCCCCGCGGAGCTGGACGTGCGGGTAGCGGCGGCGCAGCTCGTCGGCGTGCGCCCAGTACGTCGTGGCCCTGCGCCCGTGCAGCAGGCCCGCCTCGGCGAGCTGGAAGGCGCCGGTGCACAGGGACGCGATCCGCTTGCCGTCGGCGGCCGCCTCACGGACGGCGGTCACGATCCTGGCCTCCGGTTCGAAGGGTTCCCCGGTGCCGGCCACGAGCAGGGTGTCCGCCTCGCGCACGGCGTCGAGTCCATGACGTACGTACAGGTCGAGTCCCCCGGTGGTGGGCACCGGGCCCGGTTCTGCGGCGCAGATGACCACCTCGTAGCCGGGTTGTCCGTCCACCTCGACCTTGCCGAACAGCATCTCCGGGATGGCGAGGTTGAACATCGAGACGGGTGAGGGTGCGACGACGGCGATGCGGTGCGGGGCGCGCGACTGCGGCATGGCCAGAACCTCCGGGTGCATGGCATTCCGGCCACTACTGTACGTCGGACCGGACCCGCAGCATGGAGGGCATGTCAACGAACCAGACCCTGAAGGGCGACGAACTCGCCCTGCCACAAGGCGAGTTGGAGCCCAGTAGGTCCTCCGCGGCCGTCACCCTCACCGCCGGTCTCCTCGGCTTCGCGCTGGTCTGCCTCGACGCGTCGATCGTGAACGTGGCCCTGCCCGCGATGGGTTCCTCGCTCGGGGGCGGGATGTCCGGCCTCCAGTGGGTCGTGGACGCCTACACCTTGGCGTTCGCCGCGCTGATGCTGTCGACCGGCGCGTTCTCGGACCGGGTGGGCGCGAGCCGGGCGTACGCGCTCGGTACCGCCGTGTTCACACTCGCCTCGGCGGCCTGCGGTCTGGCGCCGAACCTGCCGACGCTGATCGGCGCGCGGGTGGTGCAGGGCGTGGCGGCGGCCGTCGTGCTGCCGGCCTCGCTGTCGCTGGTGCGGCAGGCGTACGCCGATCCGGCGCGGCGAGCGCGGGCGGTGGCCGTGTGGGCGGCGGGCGGTTCGGCGGCGGTGGCGCTGGGTCCGGTGGCGGGCGGTGTGCTGACCACGGCGTGGGACTGGCGCGGGATCTTCTTCGTCAACCTCCCCGTCGGCGCCCTGATCCTCGTGCTGCTCCTGCGGGCCCCGCGCTCGGAACGCCGCCCGGCGCCGCTGGACGTGCCCGGCCAGGTGACGGCGGTGGTGGCGCTCACGGCGCTGACGTTCGCGGTGATCGAGGGCGGCACGGCGGGCTGGGCGGCGCTGGCGGTGGCCGTGGTGGCGGGTGCCGCGTTCCTGAGGATCGAGGCACGTCACCCGCATCCGGTCGTTCCGCTCGGCCTCTTCCGCGACCGGACCGTCGCGGTGACGGTGGCGGCCGGCGCGGCGGTCAGCGTGGCCTTCTACAGCATGGTGTTCGTCTTCTCGCTCTTCTTCCAGCAGGTGCAGGGCCGGTCCGCGCTGGAGGCCGGGCTGATGTTCCTGCCGATGACGGGCCTGATCGCGGTGACGAACGTGGTGGCGGGCAAGCTCGCGGGCCGCCACGGCGCCCGGCTGCCGATGCTGCTGGGGCAGGGCCTGGCCGTGGCGGGACTGCTCGCGATGCTGTACGTCGACACCGGCACGCCGCCGGTCGTGGTGGCTCTGCTCCTCGTCCCCATGGCCCTGGGCTGCGCGCTGACGGTGCCGCCGCTGACGGCGGCGATGCTGGAGGCCGTGCCCGCCGAGCGGGCGGGTCTGGCGGCCGGTGTGCTCAACGCGGCGCGGCAGATGGCCGGGGCGCTGGGGATCGCCGTGTTCGGGGCGCTGGTCTCCGACGGCTTCGTGACGGGGATGCGGCTGAGCCTGGTGGTCAGCGCGGCGCTGCTCGCGGTGACCGGCCTGCTCAGCTTCCGTCTCGCAGGTCCTTCGGCCAGTCGGGCCTGAATTCCAGGTGGTCGTACGTCACGACGCACCCCTCCCCCATCGGGGACTGTGCCATGAAGCCGACCAGGGCCGCGTCGGTCTCCTTCTCGTCGCCCAGTGTGAAGAGCCGGACGAAGGTCCAGTGCTCGCCGTCACGGGAGGCGTGGAAGGCGAAGGCCCGGCCGGTGCGGCTCACCCGCAGCCAGACCGAACTGCCCTCCACGGTGAAGGAGTTGGCGTCGTCGGAGTGCCCCCGCGTGACCACCGTGCAGACGGTGGGCACGTCCGGGGAGTACTCCAGGCAGAGCTTGGCCCAGGCCCGCTCCCCGACATGGACGTAGAGCACCCCGGCGTCGAAGCCGGCGGCGAACCCGACGGTGACCCGCGCGATGAGCTGGAAGTCGCCCTCGGGCGCACCGAGGAGACGCGGCGCGTCGGAGGCGGGGTCGAGGCCCTCGTCGGTGGGCGGCACGAAGCGGTCCTGGCGAGGGCCGGCCCATCCGGAGAGGATGCCGTCCTCGTAGGCCCAGTGACCGTCGGGGCCGTAGCTGCGGAGGGGAAAAGGCAGTTCAGGAAGTTCCATGTCCATCCCCGGATTCTTTCAGTTTCCCCTCCGCCATGGGCCCTCAATTCGTTCAGCGTTCGAGGCGACCGTTGAACCGCCGCGGCAGTCCGAGGGGGTTGTCGTCCCGCAGCTCCGGCGGCAGCAGTGCCTCGGGGGCGCCCTGGTACGCGACCGGCCGCATCCAGCGCTCGATCGCCGTACCGCCGACGGACGTCGACGTGGAGGTCGTCGCCGGGTAGGGACCGCCGTGATGCTGGGCCGCCGCGACGGCAACGCCCGTCGGCCACCCGTTCACCAGCACGCGCCCGGCCAGCGGCGTCAGCTCCGCGAGGATCTGGGCGCCGCGGCCCTCGCCCGCCGCCTCCTCGGCGGAGAGGTGGACCGTCGCCGTGAGGTTGCCGGGCAGCCGGGACAGCACGGCCTGGGCCTGCGCGTCGTCGTCGTAGCGGACCACGACGGTCACCGGGCCGAAGCACTCCTCCAGCAGCAGGTCGTACGCGCCCTCGCCGGCCAGCTTCTCGGCCGCGACCGTCAGGAAGCCGGGGCTCACGGTGTGCTCGCCGCCGGCGCCCGGCGTCACCGGGGTCTCCACGTCGGGCAGCTCGGCACGCTCGGCGACCCCGGCGATGAAGTTGTCCCGCATGCGGTGGTCGAGGAGGACACCGGCGTCGGTGTCGCTGACGGCGTCCGTGAGCGACTTGACCAGGCCGTCACCCGCGGCGCCGGACGGCACCAGCACCAGGCCGGGCTTCACGCAGAACTGGCCGACGCCCAGCGTCATGGAGCCGGCCAGCCCGGCGCCGATCGCCTCGGCGCGCTCGGCGGCGGCGGCCTCGGTGATCACGACCGGGTTCAGGGACCCCAGCTCGCCGTGGAACGGGATCGGCACCGGCCGCGCGGCCGCCGCGTCGAAGAGGGCGCGCCCGCCCCGGATGGAACCGGTGAAGCCGGCCGCGGCGACCAGCGGGTGCCTGATCAGCTCGATGCCGGCCTCGAAGCCGTGGACGAGGCCGATGACGCCCTCGGGGATGCCGTGCTCGGCGGCGGCCCGGCGCAGGACGGCCGCGACCAGCTCGGACAGCGCCGGGTGGTCGGGGTGGGCCTTGACGACGACCGGACAGCCGGCGCCGAGCGCGCTCGCGGTGTCACCGCCGGCCACGGAGAAGGCGAAGGGGAAGTTGGACGCCGAGTAGACGGCGACGACACCGAGGGACACCTTGTAGCGGCGCAGGTCCGGGATCGGCGGGGTCGCGGTGTCGTCGGGGTGGTTGATCACGACGTCGAGGAAGGCGCCCTCGTCGACGATGTCCGCGAAGGCCCGCAGCTGGAAGCAGGTGCGGGCGAGTTCACCGGTGAGGCGGACCGGGCCTAGCGCGGTCTCGGCGTCGGCGGCCTCGACGAGCTGGTCCTTGGCCGCCTGGAGCTTGTCGGCGGCGGTGCGCAGGAAGGCCGCGCGGACCGTGCGGTCGGCGAGGGCGCCGCGCGCTTCGTGCGCGGCGCGGACGGCGGTGTCCACCTCCTGGGCTGTGGCCTCCACCGCAACCTGTTCACGCTGCTTCCCGGTTCGGGGGTCGACACTCCAGACTGGTGCTGCTGCCACCGCGGGTCCCTCCACACATGTATTGCCGCAGTACGGGGTCATCCACCAGGCTCGTTCGATATACTGAACGCTGTCTCTGATGATGAATATGCTTCGGAGACTATTTCCCGTCCAACGAAGGGGTCAAGGGCGATGTCGGCTGGCGAGACGGGCGGCGGGGCGCAGGTCAAGTCCGCGGTACGGACGGTTGAACTGCTGGAATACTTCGCCGGACGCCCCGGCATGCACTCCCTCGCGTCGGTCCAGGAGGCCGTCGGATACCCGAAGTCCAGTCTCTACATGTTGCTGCGCACGCTCGTGGAGCTGGGCTGGGTGGAGACGGACGCGACGGGCACGCGGTACGGCATCGGCGTCCGGGCGCTGCTGGTCGGCACCTCCTACATCGACGGCGACGAGGTGGTCGCGGCGGCCCGCCCGACCCTGGACCGCCTGTCGGACGACACGACGGAGACCATCCACCTGGCCCGGCTCGACGGCACGAACGTCGTCTACCTGGCCACCCGGCAGTCCCAGCACTACCTGCGGCCCTTCACCCGGGTGGGCCGCCGCCTCCCGGCGCACTCCACCTCCCTCGGCAAGGCGCTGCTGAGCACCTACTCGGACGAACAGGTCCGCAAGCTGCTCCCGGAGACGCTGCCCGCGCTGACCGAGAACACGATCACCGACCGCGAGAAGCTGATCGAGGAGCTCCACCAGGTCCGCGAGCAGGGCTTCGCCGTCGATCGCGAGGAGAACACGCTGGGGCTGCGCTGCTTCGGCGTCGCGATCCCGTACCGCACGCCGGCCCGCGACGCGATCAGCTGCTCGGTGCCGGTGGCCCGGCTGACCCCTGCCCACGAGCAGATGGTGAAGGACGCGCTGTTCGACGCGCGCGACCGGCTGACGCTGGCCACCCGCAGGCTCTGACTCCCTAGGCTCTGTCCTCATGGATGTGGAACTCCGCGAGGTGCACGACAGCGATCTGCCGGTCTTCTACCGGCAGATGAACGACCCGGAGGCCCTGCGCATGGCGGCCTTCACCCCCAAGGACCCGGCCGACCGGGACGCCTTCGACGAGCACTGGAAACGGATCCGGTCCTCGGCGGACGTCCTGCGCACGATCCTGGCCGACGGCGACGTCGTGGGCAGCACGGCCGTGTACGGGGAGCCGGGCGAGCGTGAGGTCACCTACTGGGTCGACCGCGCGTACTGGGGGCGCGGCATCGCGACTGCCGCCCTGCGCGGGCTGCTCACCGAGGTCCCCGAACGCCCGCTGTACGCGCGTGCGGCGGCGGACAACGAGGGCTCGCTGCGGGTGCTGCACAAGTGCGGGTTCCGGGTGACCGCGCGGGCGCGGGGGTTCGCCAACGCGCGGGGCGAGGAGATCGACGAGGTCGTGCTGCATCTGGAGGGGTGAGGGCCTCTCCCCCGTACGGCGGAGACGGATCATCGCCGTGCAGGAGGTGCCGACCGGCGTTCTCGCGGGAGCGTGGCCGTATGACGCAGACATTCGCTCACGCCCCGCAGACCGACCGCGCCGTCGGGCTCGGCAGGTCCCGTCGCGCCCTGCGGGCCGTCGCCATCGTCTCCTGCGTGCCGTATCTCTCGCTCAAGGCCGCCTGGATCGCGGGGGGTCGGATCGGCATCCCGGACGGCAGCTCCTTGCTGGAGCACCGGGCGACCATGGCCGTGGCCAACAGCGTCACCGTGCTCATGGACGCGGCCGTCATCGTGCTGGCGCTGGCGCTGACCCGGCCGTGGGGGCTGCGGGCACCCGCGTGGCTGCTCGGCCTCCCCGCCTGGGTGGCCACCGGGCTGCTCGCGCCGATCATGGCCGGGTTTCCGCTCCAGGTGCTGGTCGACGCGCTCGGCGGGTCCACGAACACCGCCGCGGCCGATGGTGAACCCTTCCTCGACGCGTGGGTCTTCGGGGTCGTCTACACCGGGTTCATCGTGCAGGGACTCACCCTGGGCGCCCTGTTCGTGCTGTACGCCCGCGACCGCTGGGGCCGGTTGTGGGCAGGGCGGGTCTGGGAACTTCCGGTCGGCCTCATCGGTGCGGCCCAGCGTGCCGTCGCCGTCGCGGCGGCCGGCTGCGCGCTGCTGCCGCTGCTGACCCACCTGCTGTGGGCGTGCGGCGGCACCGCGGGGCTCGACGAGCGTCATGTCACCGGCCGTACCAGTGGCTTCTACGTCATGGAGGCCCTGTCCGTCGTCTTCCTCGCCATGGCCGTCGTCGGCGGCCTCCTGCTGGCGTTCCGGCGCGGCCGCACGCTGCCCGTCCGGGTGCCGCTCGGTCTCGCCTGGATCGGCTCGGCCGCCACGGTGTGCTGGGCGGCCTGGCTGTCGCTGGCCCCGCTCACCGACGTCGCCGACGGCCCGGCACCGCTGCTGAACCTCACCTACGCTGGTCAGATGATCGTCGGCATCCTCGTCGCCTGTCTCGGCGTGCACTTCCTCGCGGAGCGCGACGCGAGCCGGAAACCCCGTACGGCGTGAGCCGGTTCAGCGGGTCCAGCGAGTACGGCCGTTTCCTGTTCGGGCGGCGGGCGCGCCGGCGCTGGATCCATCTGGTCCTCGGCGGCGCGCTCGCCATGCCGTACGTGTTCGTCGGCCAGCTCGTCGTCGGCCCCGCCACCGACTCCAGGTACGTCTTCAGCGACCTGCCCCTGCAACTGCTCTCGTTCGCCGTCGGGTTGCCCCTGGCCGCGCTCACCGCCGCCTTCTTCCCGCTGACCCGGTCCCTCGAGGCGGGTGCGGTGCGGTCGCTGTGCGGGGTCGACGCGGGGCTGCTGGCGTACGGCCCGGCCCGGACGCGAGCGGCGAAGGGGCGGGCGGCGGCCTGGTTCACGCTGCATCTGGGGTTCGGCGGGATCATCTCGGGGATGTCGCTGGCGGTGCCGCCGTTCGCGGGCTTCCTCGCCGCGCTGCCGCTGATCGTCTGGGCGGGCGGCGCCGAGGCCGTCGAGCTGCCCGAGTCCCTGGACCGACCCTGGGTGTTGGCGTGTGCGCCGGTCGCGGGCGTGGCGACGCTGCTCGCGCTGGCCGGCTGCGCGGCCGTCGCCGGGGCGCTGCTCGCCCGCTGGGCGCCCGCGTTGCTCGGCCCCACGCCCGAGGACCGGCTCGCGGCGGCCGAGGCGCGCGCCGCCGACCTCGCGGTACGCAACCGGCTCGCGCGCGAGCTGCACGACTCCGTGGGCCACGCCCTGAGCGCGGTGACGCTCCAGGCGAGCGCGGCCCGGCGAGTCCTCGACACCGACCCGGAGTTCGTCCGTGCGGCCCTCGCCGCGATCGAGGACACGACCCGGCGCACGGTCGGCGAACTCGACGCCGTCCTGGGCGTGTTGCGGGACGGCGACGCTCCCGGAACGGCGCCCGCGCCCACCCTCGCCGCCGACCTGGCCGGCCTGCTGCGCCGCACCCGCGCGGCCGGACTGCGGGTCACCGCGAGTCTCGACGCCGACCCCGAGGCCCTGCCGCCCGTCCTGTCCCGCGAGGCCTACCGCATCGTGCAGGAGGGGCTGAGCAACGCCCTCAAACACGCCGGTGGCCGGACCAGCGTGACCCTGCGGATCGGGGTCGCCGGCGAGCACTTGGAGATCACCGTCGAGAACCCCCTGGCCGACGCCCTGGCCGACGCCTCCCCTTGCCGCCCCGGCGGCGGTCACGGCCTGCGTGGCATCGCCGACCGGGCGCGCCTGCTGGGCGGGACCGCACGGGCCGGTGCCGCCGAGGGGACGTGGCGGCTGAACGTACGACTGCCCCTGAAGGGACCCGCATGACCGCCCGTCCACCCGTCCGCGTCGTCCTCGCCGACGACGAGCGCATGGTGCGCACCGCTCTGCGCGCCATCCTCTCCGCCGAACCCGACCTGGAGGTGGTCGGCGAGGCGGCCACCGGGGCCGAGGCGGTGTCCGTGGTGCGGGAGCTGCGGCCCGACGTGGTCCTGATGGACGTCCGGATGCCCGACATCGACGGCATCCGGGCCACCGAGCAGATCCTCGCCACGCTCGACGAGCCGCCCCGCATCGTAGTCGTCACCACGTTCGAGAACGACTCCTACGTGTACGACGCGCTGCGCGCCGGAGCCGCCGGATTCCTGCTGAAGCGCGCGGACGCCGACGCGCTGGTGCAGGCCGTACGACTGGTCTCGCACACCGACACCCTGCTGTTCCCGGCGGCCGTGCGCACCCTGGCGGCCGAGCACGCACGCGCGTACCCGGCGCCGCCGGCCTGGGTGGCGCGGCTCACCTGCCGGGAGAGCGAGGTGCTGCGGCTCATGGCGCAGGGCCTGACCAACGCGGAGATCGCGCGGCGCATGGAGGTCGGTCCGGCCACCGTGAAGTCGCATGTGGCGGCGATCCTCGCGAAGACCGGCACCCGGGACCGTACGCAGGCGGTGATCGCCGCGTACGAGGCGGGCTTCATGAACGCCCGATGAGAAAACGGGGTGGAAGGGAACGTTCCGCCCCATCCTGATCGTCCCTCGGAGTGGGATGAACAAGACGATCAGGCGGGCGTCCGTCTTCACGCTGCTGCTGGTGTTGGCCCTGCTGGTCCGGGCGACATGGGTGCAGTTCTACGAAGGCCAGGCACTCGCGGACGACAAGGACAACCGGCGGAACACGATCGCGCTGTACAGCGAGCCGCTCGGCAACATCATCGTGGGCGGCGAGGCCATCACGGGCTCGGCGCCGATGAAGAGCGGCGACCTGGCGTACAAGCGGACGTACCAGGACGGCGAGCTGTACGCGGCGGTCACCGGGTACAGCTCGCAGGCGTACGGCGCGACCCAGCTGGAGGGCGTCTACCAGAAACTGCTCGACGGCAGCGACACCCGGCTGAAGAGCGTGATGGACACGGTCACCGGCAAGCGGGCCGACCCGGGCAATGTGATCACGACGATCGAGCCGGACGTCCAGAAGGCGGCGTACGACGCGCTCGGCGACAACAAGGGCGCCGCCGTCGCCATCGACCCGACCACCGGGAAGATCCTCGCGGTCGTCTCCACCCCGTCGTACGACCCGTCCCGGATCACCACGGGTGACGCGGACGCGTGGAAGCAGCTGACCAAGGATCCCGACAAGCCGATGACGAACCGCGCGCTGCGCCAGCCGCTGCCGCCGGGGTCGACGTTCAAGCTGGTCGTGGCGGCGGCCGCGCTGGAGGACGGGCTGTACTCGTCGGTGGACGAGAAGACGGACAGCCCGGACCCGTACCCGCTGCCGCAGTCGAGCGACAAGCTGGGGAACGAGAACCCGTCCGCGCCCTGCGAGAACGCCTCGATCCGGGTCGCCCTGCAGTACTCGTGCAACAACGTCTTCGGGAGCATGGCCGTCGCCCTGGGCCAGGACAAGGTCAGGGAGATGGCCGAGAAGTTCGGCTTCAACGACAAGGAGCAGGACGTGCCGGTGCGGGCGTACACGAGCGTGTACCCCTCCGACATGGACGAGGCGTCGACCGCCCTGAGCGGCATCGGCCAGTTCGACGTCACCGCCACCCCGCTCCAGATGGCCATGGTGTCGGCCGCCATAGCCAACGACGGCAAGCTGGTCTCGCCGCACATGGTGTCCCAGATCACCGACGGCGGCGGCGACGTCCTGGAGAACTACGACGACAACGCCGGCAGCAAGGAGATCGTCAGCTCCGACACCGCCGAGCAGCTCCAGTCGGCGATGCAGACGGTCGTCGAGAAGGGCACGGGCACGAACGCGCAGATCTCGGGCGCGACGGTCGGCGGCAAGACGGGCACGGCCCAGCACGGCGAGAACAACAGCAAGACGCCGTACGCCTGGTTCACGTCCTACGGGAAGGCCGACGGCAAGGAGGTCGCCGTGGCGGTGATCATCGAGCAGTCGGACGCGGAGCGCTCGGAGGTCAGCGGTAACGGGCTGGCCGCCCCCGTCGCCAAGAAGGTGATGGAGGCGGCGCTCAAGGGTTAGGGCCTGTCGTTTGGATCAGGCCCTGGGTGACCTACTTGACGCCCAGGATCTGTTCGATCGGGTTGATGGCGAAGTACACCAGGAAGAGCACCGAGGTCCCCCACAGCAGCCAGTGGATCTCCTTCGCCTTCCCGAGCACCACCTTGATCGCTACGTAGGCGACGAATCCCGCCCCGATGCCATTGGTTATCGAGTACGTGAACGGCATGACGGCGATGGTCAGGAACGCCGGGATGGCGATCTCGTACTTGTCCCAGTCGATGTGCTTGACCTGGGTCATCATCAGGAAGCCGACGGCGACCAGGGCGGGCGCGGCCGCCTGGAGGGGGACGATGGTGAGCAGTGGGGTGAGGAAGAGGGCCAGGGCGAAGAGGCCGCCGGTGACCAGGTTGGAGAAGCCGGTGCGCGCGCCCTCCCCGACGCCGGCCGCCGACTCGATGTAGGAGGTCGCCGAGGACGAGGAGGCCGCGCCGCCCGCGGCCGCCGCCGCGCCGTCGATCAGCAGCACCCGGCCGAGGTTCGGCACCTTGCCCCGTTCGTCGAGGAGTCCGGCCTCGGCGCTGATGCCGACGACCGTGCCCATGGTGTCGAAGAAGTCGGACAGGACCAGTGTGAAGACCAGTAGGACGACGGTGATGGCGGTGGTCTCGCCGAAGGCGCCGAACAGGCTGAAGTCGCCGACGAGTCCGAAGTCGGGGGTGTCGACGATCTTGTCGGGCCAGGCGGGTGTGGTCAGGCCCCAGGCCTTGATGTCGGCGACCGAGTTGATGATCATCGCCGCGACCGTCATCGTCACGATGCTGATGAGGATGGCGCCCTTCACCTTGCGGGCGAGCAGGGCGATCGTCAGCAGGACTCCGAGGCAGAACACGAGGATCGGCCAACCGGTGAGCTGGCCGGTGCCGCCCAGCTGAACCGGCACGGTGGTGTTCGCGGCGTCCGGGATGCGGGTGACGAAGCCGGCGTCCACGAAGCCGATGAAGGCGATGAACAGGCCGATGCCGACGCTGATCGCCTGCTTGAGCGGCTGCGGGATGGCGTGCATGACGGCCTCGCGCAGCCCGGTGAGCACGAGCACGCAGATCAGCAGGCCTTCGAGGACGACCAGCCCCATCGCGTCGTCCCACGCCATGAGCGGGGCGATCTGGAAGGCGACGACGGCGTTCAGGCCCAGCCCCGCGGCGAGCGCGAGCGGGAGGTTGCCCCCGACGCCCATGATGATCGTCATGACCGCGGCCACCAGGGCGGTGGCGGTGGTGAGTTGGACGGCGTCCAGTTGGTGGCCGAACTTGTCCTTCGCGCTGCCGAGGATGATGGGATTCAGGACAAGGATGTAGGCCATCGTGAAGAACGTGGCGAAGCCGCCGCGTATCTCACGGGCGAAGGTGGAGCCCCGAGCGGAGATCTTGAAGTACCGGTCGACGCTGTTCACGCCTGGCGGCGGGGCACTTGACCGGTCGGCCACCTTCTGGGATTCGGACATGACGGTTGCTCCTTGCTGCCTGACTTGATCGGTGTGCGGATGCTGGCTGGATTGTTCCCGCGTTGAACGCGGTTCAGGTTTTCTCCGTGTTACGGAATCAGCGCTGTTCACGTACGACGTACCACACGGTGTTCGAAGTCCCGTACGAACCGAGCTCTCGATCGCTGCTACAGTTCCGGGCCTCGACCGGATGATCGCGAATTGATCGCCGGACGACCACATTCGTCATCAGAACGACACTTCGCAGGCAGGAGGGGTCGCCCGTGGGCACGGTCGTCGACGACGCCGCCTCCGTGGAGTTCCATGCCTTCTTCGAGCGCCACTATGCCGAACTGTCGCGCCTGGCCCATCTGTTGACGGGCGAGGCGGACGCCGCCGACGATCTGGCGGCGGACGCGCTGCTCGCGCTGTGGCACCGCTGGGACCGGGTGCGCGCGGCCGACCATCCGGTGGCTTACGCGCGCGGCGTCGTCGCCAACATGGCCCGCACGAAGATCCGCAGCGCGGTCCGCGAGCGGCGGCGGGTGGCGCTGTTCTGGTCTCAGCGCGAGGAGAAGACCGAGAACCCGGACGTGGCGGGGGTCGTCGACGTCCAGGAGGCGTTGCGTAGACTTCCGTTCCGCAAACGCGCCTGTGTGGTGCTGCGGCATGCGTTCGACCTCTCCGAGAAGGACACCGCGCTCGCCCTGGGCATATCGGTCGGTACGGTGAAGAGCCAGACCTCGAAGGGGATGGCCGAACTGCAGCGGCTGCTCGGGACGCAGGGCGCTCCGCTCAAGGTGCATGCGGCGGCGATGGCTCGCACCGGGGACGCCGGAGGAAGGAACCGATGATGCGGCGGGACGTGCACGACGAACTGCGCGCCCGGCTGCACGAGGCGGCCGAGGGGCACGAGCCCGACCGCGAACGGATCCTGGCCCGGATCGAGCGCGGGATGGCGGACCCGTCCGGTCAGTCCCGCCGTGACCACCGCGCGACCCGTCCACCCGTGTACGGCTGGGTCCGGGTGGTGACCGCCACCGCCGCGGTCGCCGGTGTTCTCGCGGTCGGCGGTTACGCGGTGGCGTCCGCCGTGAAGGAGGACACCCCGCAGCAGACGGTGGCCACCTCGCCGACGCCCACCCCGTCCCCGGACGCCACGAGCCGCCCCCCGGCCCCGCCCGCCCCACCGGCGGACCCGACTTCCGAGAACACACCGGAGTCCCGCGAGACGACCGAGGCGCCGACCCGGCAGCCGGCCCCCACCACCGCGCCGCCCGCCGCTGAGGACGAGGAGGACGGCCCCCTGTGGTCGGACGGCTCGGTGGACCCGCACAGCAACGACTTCTGGGCGCAGAGCAACCTGACCCTGAAGACCAGCGAGCAACTCACCGCGCTGACCGTGCGGTTGCAGGTGGCGCAGACCGGCGGGGTCAACAACGCGGGCGCCTGGCGTTCACTGCCCGAGGACGACTTCACGCTGACGGTCGAGGAGAAGGACGGCTTCCTCGTCTACACCTGGGTGCTCAAGGAGGGCCGTACGGTCCGCGAGGGCGAGTGGGTGTTCGCCGGACAGTACGACCATGAGCGCGGCGGCCGGGACGCGCAGGACGACCGCTATGCGATGACGGCCACGGCGGGCGGCGACCAGCTGTCCGTGGCGGGCGGCTTCGCGGCGCACGACGACAACGATTCGGCGGCCGACGGGGATTCGTAGAGAAGTGCCCGCCGGACCGGCAACCCTTTCCGTACGCGTGGCGACCAGGAGACGCAAGGATCCCCCTCCACGCAAGGAACCGGTTCATGACAGCACAGACCGAACAGCGCGTCCGGCACCGCCGCAAGGCCACGAAGCGGCGGGCGCTGATCGCCGGAGTCTCCGCCCTCGGCATCACCGGCGCGGCCGTCTTCACCACCACGTCGTTACTGTCGTCGGCCGACGCGGCCGCGGCCTGGCCGACGCCCACCGACAGCAAGCCGGTGCCGAAGACGATCCCGGTGTCGGGCACCTACGACGGAAAGATGGCGAAGTTCTACGGCACCGGCGACCTGGGCGGCAGCGGCCAGGAGGAGGGCCAGGACCCGATCTTCGAGCTGGCCGACGGCGCGGTCCTCAAGAACGTCGTCATCGGCACCCCGGCCGCGGACGGTGTCCACTGCAAGGGCTCGTGCACCCTCCAGAACGTGTGGTGGCAGGACGTCGGCGAGGACGCCGCGACCTTCAAGGGCAAGTCGTCCTCGGCCGTGTACACGGTGTACGGCGGCGGCGCGCGGAACGCCGACGACAAGGTGCTCCAGTTCAACGGCGCCGGGAAGCTGGTCGTGACCAAGTTCCAGGTGCAGAACTTCGGCAAGCTGGTGCGCAGTTGCGGCAACTGCTCCACGCAGTACAAGCGGTCGATCATCATCAACGACGTGGACGTCACCGCGCCCGGCAACTCGATCGTCGGCGTCAACTCCAACTACGGCGACACGGCCGCGCTGCGCAAGATCCGCGTCCACGGCGACAACGGCAAGAAGATCAAGACCTGCACCCGCTTCGAGGGCAACAGCAGCGGCAAGGAGCCGAAGGAACTCGGCACCGGTCCGGATGGAACCGCTTGCAGGTTCTCGGCATCTGACATCACGTACCAGTGATCGAATCCCCAGGGACCTGCTGATCTGAGCCCCCCTCGGTCAGCAGTGGAACGCCCCCGCCGGTGACGACCGGCGGGGGCGTTCGCGCCCTGAAGGGGCGCGGGGCTGTTTCGATTTGCGGCTCCGCCGCGCGGGCGCGACCAGCCACGACGAGCCTGCGGCCCACAACCGGCCTTCAGGGGCGGTCACTTCATCGTCGAGCCGATCGCCGACGACCCTGTCGTCAGGAATGTCGTCGTCGGCAAGGCCCCGCTCGCCTGCCGGGAGGCATACGCGGTTCCCGCGTCCGTCGACCTGAGGGCCGGGGTCGGGACACCACCGTCCCAGTTGTTCGCCGCGCACACCGTGGACGCCCCGACCTTGGAAAGCCCCTTCTTGTTGCCCACCGCGAGGTTCCGGGCCAGCCGGGCCTTGCCGGTGGCGAAGTAGAACCCGGTCTCGGCGTTGGCGTAGGCGGTGTTGCGGTTCAGGACGATCGCGCCGGTGTTGGAGTTCTCGGTGAAGCCGTGCAGCGTGTTGTCCCAGGCCGCGTTGTTGTTGACGACGTGGCCCACCGAGGCGCCCCCGCCACCGAGCTTGAACCCGTTGCCGTTGCCCTCGAAGGCCGAGTCGCCCCAGCGGTTCCTGCCGTTGCCGAAGGCCCAGGTGTGTTCGATGGTGACCGGGGAGGAGAACTGCCACAGGTCGAGGCCGTCGTCCGAGTTGTTGTACAGGCGCGCCCCGGTGATCCGGTTGCCCGTGCCGGAGCCGAACTTCACGGCGATCCCGTCGGCGTTCTGCCCGTGCCCGGCCGGATCGTAGTTGCCGTGGCTGTCGAGGTTCTGTACGAGGTTGTTCGAGGTGCCGTCACCGCGCAGCGTGAAGCCGGAGTCGCCGTTGTTCGCGGTGACGAGGTTCTTGAACACACCGCCCACGGACGACGTGGCGACGAAGCCCTGGGCCGGGGAGTTGACGAAGGTGAGGTTCTGGACGGTCCAGTAGTCGCCGTGGATGCCGGCCAGCCAGGACCCCGCGGGCAGCTTGGACCCGTCGATCCGCACCTTCTCGGCGCCGTACGCCCGCAGCGTGATCCGGGCCGAACTCGTGCCGTTCGCCGTGGACTTGAGGGTCGCCGACGGGGCGTACGTGCCGCCGCGGACCTGGATGGTCGTACCGGCGACCGCGTTCTTGACGGCCGACTCCAGCCCCGCGGTGTCGGACACGGTGACCGTCGCGGAGGCGGCCTGGGCGCCGCCGTCGGAGAGGCCGAGGTAGACGCCGCCCGCTCCGGAGGCGACGGCGATCGCCGCGGCGATGGAGAGCGTACGGGTCCTGCGGTGACGGCCGGTGCTCGGGCGCACGGGTGGTTCCTTTCCTGGGGCAACGGGGACGAAGCGGGCCGGAGGGGCCGCCCCGGCCCGCTTCTGCCCTCCGGTCGCCGCCGCGCCGGGGAAGGTTGCCGCACCTCACCGAAAGCAAGCGAAACTTTCGTCGGCTCTCATCGCCCACTCACCGATTGACGTGCTGTTTCCCACTGGTGAGACTCCGAAGGCGCACACGACCCAACAGGAACCCCCACACCCACACAGGAGTGACATGCGCCCACGAATCCTCCTAGTCGCCTGTCTCTCGCTGCTTGTCGCCCTCCTCACCGCCCCCTCCAGTACCGCCGGTACCGCGAATTCCGGAGCACCACCCGTGAAGAAATCCAAGTACGCCGGTTACCTCTTCGCCTACTTCACCGGCGAGGGCACCGCCGACGGCGAGCAGATCCGCTACGCCCTCAGTCGCGGCAACGACGCGCTGCACTGGCGCGAGCTGAACGCCGGGAAGCCGGTCCTGACCTCCACCATCGGTGAGAAGGGCCTGCGCGACCCGTTCGTGATCCGCTCCCCCGAGGGCGACAAATTCTACATGATCGCCACCGATCTGCGGATGTACCAGAACAGCAGCGGCAGCTGGGACCAGGTCCAGCGGCACGGCAGCAAGTCGATCATGGTCTGGGAGTCCACCGACCTGGTCCACTGGACCGACCAGCGCCTGGTCAAGGTCTCCCCCGACAACGCGGGCAACACCTGGGCGCCGGAGGCCTACTGGGACGACAGCCTCGGTGAGTTCGTCGTCTTCTGGGCGTCGAAGCTGTACGCCGACGACGACCCCGACCACACCGGATCGACGTACAACAAGATGCTGTACGCGACCACGAAGGACTTCCGCACCTTCAGCGCGCCGAAGGTCTGGGACGACCCCGGCTACTCGGTCATCGACTCCACCGTGGTCAAGCACGACGGCACGTACTACCGCTACACCAAGGACGAGCGCGACCCGTCCTCCAGCTCGCCCTGCTCGAAGTTCATCACCGCCGAGAAGTCGACGACGCTGACCTCGACGAAGTACGACTTCGTGGCCGACTGCATCGGCAGCGGCGCGATGGAGCGCGGCGAGGGTCCGACGGTGTTCAAGTCGAACACCGAGGAGAAGTGGTACCTGTTCGTCGACGAGTACGGCGGCCGCGGCTACGTCCCGTTCGAGACCACCGACCTCGACTCGGGCAAGTGGACCCCCTCGCGGAACTACCAGCTGCCCGCGAGCCCCCGGCACGGCACGGTGATCCCGGTGACACAGGCCGAGTACGACCGGCTGCTGGCCGCGTACCCGGCGAGCCCCGCCGCGGTCGTGGACGCGACGGCGAAGGACCAGAAGGGGTACGCGATCGTCACGGACAGCGCCGCGAAGGTCGTGCTCCCGATGCGGCCGGACGCGGACCTGTCCCGGCTCGCCCCGAAGCTGTGGCTCGGCGAGGGCGCCTCGGTCAGCCCCCGCTCCGGCACCCGGCGCGACTTCCGCAAGCCGCAGAAGTACACGGTGACCGCAGCGGACGGCACGAAGCGCACCTGGACGGTGGAGGCGGTCCGCACCGACAGCCCCACGCTGCCGGGCCTCAACGCCGACCCCGATGTGCACTATCTGAACGGCGAGTACTGGATCTACCCGACGACCGACGGCTTCCAGGGCTGGAGCGGGACCCGGTTCAAGGCGTACTCCTCCAAGGACCTGGTCCACTGGAAGGACCACGGCGTCATCCTGGACCTCGGTCCGGACGTGAGCTGGGCCGACAAATACGCCTGGGCGCCCGCGATAGCCGAGCGCGACGGCAAGTACTACTTCTACTTCTGCGCCGAGCAGCAGATCGGCGTGGCGGTGGCCGACTCCCCGGCCGGCCCGTTCAAGGACGCGCTGGGCAGGCCGCTGGTCGCCAAGGGCGGTGCGCTGAAGGGCCAGATGATCGACCCGGCCGTCTTCACGGACGACGACGGCACGTCGTATCTGTACTGGGGCAACGGGCACGGGTACGTGGTCCCGCTGAACGACGACATGGTGTCGTACGACGCCTCGAAGGTCCGGGACATCACCCCGGACAACTTCCGCGAGGGCTCCTTCGTGATCAAGCGCAAGGGCGTCTACTACTTCATGTGGTCGGAGGACGACACCCGTAGCGAGAACTACCACGTCGCCTACGCGACGGGACCGTCCCCGCTCGGCCCGTGGACCAAGAAGGGGACGATCCTGTCCAAGCGTCCCGAGTACGGCATCCTCGGCACGGGCCACCACTCCGTGGTGAACACCCCCGGCACCGACGACTGGTACGCCGTCTACCACCGGTTCGCCCTGAACGGCCCCGGGAAGCCCGGCGGTGACGGCATGCACCGGGAGACGACCGTCGACCGCCTGAGGTTCGCGGCCGACGGCACGATCGAGCCGGTGGTGCCGACGCTGGAGGGTGTCAGGCCCGTAAGGCGCTAGCTCAGTCCATCGTCGCGCCGATGGTGGTGCTGCCCGTGGTCAGGAACGTGGTCACGGGCAGCGTGCCGCTGGAACTGCGGGCGTTGTAGGTGCTCGACGCGTCCGTGGACCTGAACGCCGGAGTCGATATCCCGGAGTCCCAGTTGTTGCCGGCCGAGACCACCGAGGAGCCCTTGTTCACCTGCCCGCCGCCGTTGCCGACGGCCAGGTTCTTGCCGAGGCGGGCGGCGCCGGTGGCGAAGTAGTAGCCCCACTTGGCGTTGGCGTAGGCGGTGGTGCGGTTGATGACGATCGCGCCCTTGTTGCTGTTCTCGGTGAAGCCGTTGCCGGCGTTGTCCCAGGCGGCCGAGTTGTTGACGACGTGGGCCACGGTCTCGCCGTCGCCGCCCAGCTTGTAGCCGTTGCCGTCCCCCGCGAAGGCCGAGTCGGACCAGCGGTTCCTGCCGTTGCCCATGGCCCAGGTGTGCTCGACGGTGACCGGCGAGGAGAAGGACCAGAAGTCCAGACCGTCGTCCGAGTTGTTGTACAGGCGGGCCCCGGTGATCAGGTTGCCGGAGCCGGAGCCGAACTTCACGGCGATGCCGTCGGCGTTCTCACCGTGGTTGGCGGCGTCGTAGTGGCCGTAGGAGTCGATGTTCCGGACGATGTTGTTGACCGTCCCGTCGCCGGTGAGCGTGAAGCCCGAGTCGCCGCCGTTGATGGTCTTGATGTTGTTCCAGTTGGTGCCGGTGCAGGACTGGCAGACGACCGCGCTGTCCGGGGAGTTCTGGAAGGTGATGTTGGAGACCTTCCAGTAGTCGGCGGTGAGCTTGAGGATCCAGGAGCCGGAGGGCAGCGACGACCCGTCGATCTTGACGGTCTCCGAGCCGTACGCGGTGAGCGTGACCGGCGACGACGAGGTGCCGTTCGCCGTGGACTGGAGGGTCGCCGTCGGGTAGTAGGTGCCGCCGCGGACCTGGATGACCGTGCCGGCGGTGGCGTTCTTGATGGCGTTCGCAAGGTCGGTGGAGTTGCTGACCACCACGGTGGCGGCCTGCGCCTGGGTCGGGAGGACGGCCAGGCCGGCGCCCAGGGTGAGGGCCGCCAGGGTGGCGAGAGCGGTGCGACGAGACATGGAGAGCGGGTCCTTCCTCGTGCGGGGTGGGGGACGGTGCACAGGAGGGGGTTCACAGGACGGTGTCGAGCCAGGTGAGGACCTCTTCCTGCATGCGGTCGACGAAGACATGGCCGAGGTCGGGCCAGGTCTTCAGGTGCAACCGCTCCTCGGCGTGGCGCGAGCGCCAGACGGCGCGCAGCTTGTCGTGGGCCACGCGGACGCCGTCGGCGGGGAACAGCGGGTCGAGCCCGCCGTCGAAGAACAGCATCGGCCTGGGTGCGGCGATGCTCGCCACGTCGGGGAAGTCGAGGAACCGGGGGAGCCCCGGGTGGAGCATGTAGTACGACGACTGCCCGCGCAGCGTGTTGTTGCCGGGCACCATCATCTCCTTCAGGCCGGTCATCCAGCAGACGGCGGCCGTGGCCGCGATGGCGTCGGTGAGCGCGGCGGTCTGCCAGGCGCGGTAGGCGCCCATGGAGAACCCGAGGACCGCGACGCGGTGTGCGTCCACGCGGTCCAGGCCCGCCAGGAAGTCGGCGGCTCGGGCGTCCTCGCGGGCCATGAGTCCGGCGAGTGAGGAGCCGAGGTTGTAGAAGTTGGAGGCGAGGGCCTGCTGTTGGTCGTAGGTGAGCGGACCCCGGTCGCCCCAGCCGAGCGCGTCCGCGCACAGGACGACGTAGCCGCGCCGGGCGAGCTCGTCGCCGACGAAGCGGCCGCTGAAGTACTTGTCCGCCCAGGTCTGCGCGGAGGCGAGCCGGGTGTCGTCGTACCAGGGCCGGACCTGCTTCTCCTTGCCGATGTCGAACTTGGCCCCGTGGTCGTGCAGCAACAGCACGGCGGGGAACGGTCCGGGTCCGTCCGGGGTGAGCAGGGCGGCTCGGACGCGTTCGTGGCGGGTGAGGGAGAGGGTGACCAACTCCCTTGTGCAGCCGCCTCCTTGGACCGCATCGGTGAACTCGGGCGCGTACGCCGTCCCGTCCTCGCGGTCGACGAGGAGGTGCTCCTCGACCTTGGCGCGGGCCGCGCGCCGCCAGGTCCCAAAGTCGCGGACCGGTGAAGTCCCCCAGGCGAGCGGGAAGTTCAGCCGGTCCTTGAGCGCCTGATGGAAGTCGGGCAGCGGGCCGTCCACCACCCCGGCCTCCGCGGGGCTCACCGCTCCCCCGGCCAGTACGGCCGCTCCGGCGCCCAGCACGAACGCCCTTCGCCCGAGGGCGTCATGGGCGACCATGCCGCCTCCCGGTGCCTGCGTGCGTCAGGACGTGGTGCTCGACCGCCGCGGCGGAGGTGAGCGGCCGGTAGTCGTAGACGTCGGCCGGGTCCCAGCCCACGTCGTCGGTCAGGCCGAGACCGGTGGCCACCGTGTTGAGTCGGGCCGGTCGGCCGTCGATCCAGGAACCGGTGTCGTGGAAGTGCTCACCTCCGTAGGCGGCGAGGATCGCGTCGTACCGGAAGACGTTGCGCTCGGAGTAGAGCGCCGACTCGACGCCGACGCCGAGGGCGTAGAGGGGGGTTCGGCCCCGGGACGCGTACACGTTGTTGACGACGTGCACCTGCCCGAAGCGGACGCGGGGCCCGCGCTGGACGATGCCGTCGAACAGGTTCCGGACGAACGTCACCTTCAGATGCCCCCGGTCCCGGTCGCCGCGCCCGTCACCGGAGCCGACGAGGATCGCCTTGTCGTGGTCCTCGAAACGGCTGTCGGAGACGGTGACGAAGTCGGAGCCGTCCTCGATGTCCAGCAGCCCGTCGTGGCGCTGGACGCGTCCGCCGTGGAAGCCGAGGGGGGCGGTGCGGTCCGGGTAGCGGCCGTCGGTGAAGGTGCAGTGGTCGATCCAGAGGTTCCTGCCGGTGATCACGGTCAGGGCGTCGAAGCGGGCGTTCCAGCCATCACCGGGACTCCAGCTCGTGAAGTGATCGACGGGTGCTTCCAGTTGCAGGTTCCTGACCACGATGTTCGTGCCGGTGTTGACGGTCAGGAAGACCCCCAGGAGCCGGGCGTCGTCACCCATGCCCACCAGGGTGGTGTTGCTCGGCACGGTCAGCTGGATCTGCGCCTTCTCCTTGTTCGACCCGGTCTGCCGGAGCCGGCGCTGCTGCTGGCAGTAGTCGTAGCGGGTGTCGGACCACTCGGCACCGTCCTGGCCGAAGCAGGACATGTACTTCGCCAGGTCGTACCCGGGCGCGTAGTCCTGCTCTCCGAGCAGCGAACCGTCATCGCTCTCGTGCCCGTTGATGTCGCCGACGACGCGGATCACCTTGGGCGCGGTCGGGTCGCCGTCGCCCGCGAGGGCCTCCTTGAGTTCGGCGCGGGTGTGCACCGTCCGGGTCGTGCCGCCCGCGCCGCCGGTGGTGCCGGCGCCCCAGCCGACAGGGCCGCGCTCGGCGGCGGAGGCCGGCGCTGCGGCCAAGGTCAGGCAGGCGCACGCGAGGAGGGCGGCGGCTCTACGCATGGGGCCGCCAGCCACGCAGATAGGTCCCCTTGGTATGCACCTCCGCCTCGGCAGGCGTCAGCTGAGGCCGGTTCTCCGGAACCGTGATCACCGCTCCCGGGCCCGTGTTGCGGTACTCCCTCAAGCGCATGGTCTGCCAGGGATACGCCTCCCGCATGTTGGTGTAAGGCACGACCGCGTCGATGCCGGGTCCGATCCGGGTGTCCCGCACGACGAGCGACGGCCACGCGGTCGTCTCGTACGACGGCACCCACGGCCGCGCCAGCTTGTACGCCCCGTCCTCGGCACCGGAGGTGATGCGGGAGCGGACGGCGAGGATGCCGTACGGGTTGGCGCGGGCGGTGGACGGGGCGAAGACCATGCCCTTGGGGGTGAAGTCGACGTCCCGCTGGAGGGTGTGGAAGTGGCAGTCCTCGAAGACGGCGGTGGCCCGGCCGAAGACGAAGTCGACGTCGCCCTCGATGTAGCAGTGGTGGAAGTACTGCCGGTCGAAGGCGTCGAGCGCGGTCGTGTCGACGAAGAGGGTGTCCTGGTGGGCGAGGAGGCGGACGTTCTCGAAGTGGGTCCGGTCGCCGGTGACGTACGCGGCGACGGCCTGGGTCCCGGTGATGTCCGGGTGGTCGGCACGCAGCCAGTCGTTGGCCAGAGTGAGGTCGCGGACGGTGAGTCCGGGGGCTCCCGAGCTGAAGGTGGCGGAGCCCGCGGTGCCGTGGGTGCCTGAGCCGTCGGGCTTGGGGGTGCCGTTGGCGTTGTCAAAGACGATGACGGCGTCACGCGGGTCGCGGGAGGCGCCGCGCAGCGTCAACTCACCGGCACAGACGGGAACTTGGACGACCTCGCGATACGTCCCCGGGTGCACGACGATCGTCCAGCCGGGCCCGTCCACCGCGTCCAGGGCAGCCTGGACGGAGTCGCCGGGGCGGACGTGCAGGACACGGCGGCCGATGTGCGGTGTCCCGGCGAAGGCGGGACGGCTGCCCACGGCGACCAGCCCTGCCGTGACGCCGGCGAGGAGGGTGCGTCTGCGCAGCATGTCAGCACACCTCCCGCCATGGCCGCCAGTCACCGAGGTAGGCCTCCCGGGTCGCCGACTCGGCCTGCTCGCGGGTGAGTTGGGGCCGGTTCTCGGGGACGGTGATCGCGGCTCCGGGCCCGCTGTTGCGGTACTCGGCGAAGCGCTGGTTCTGCCAGGGGTCGGTGTCGCGCATGTTGGCGTAGGGCGCGACCGCGTCGATGCCGGGGCCCAGCCAGGTCTCCCGGACGGTGAGCATCGGGCGGGCGGTGGTGCTGGAGCTGGGCACCCAGGGGCGGGCCACCTTGTAGTAGGCGTCGGGAGCCTCGCTGGTCACCCGGCCGCGCAGGACCAGGTAGCCGTGCGGGTTGGCCCGTTCCGTCGAGGGGGCGAAGACGAAGCCGAACGGGGCCGAGGACGCGTCCGTGCGGTTGAGCGTGCGGAAGTGGCAGTGCTCGTAGACGGCCGTGGCCCGGCCGAAGACGAAGTCGACGTCGCCTTCGACGTAGCAGTGGGAGAAGTACTGGCGGGCGAAGAGGTCGGCGGAGTTGGAGTCGGCGTACAGGGTGTCCTGGTGGCCGAGGAAGCGGCAGTGGTGGAAGGCGGAGCGGTCGCCCTGCACCTTGATGGCGACGGCCTGAGTGCCGCTGATCTCGGGATGCTCCTCGCGCAGGAAGTCGTTGGCGAAGGTGATCCGCTGGGCGGTGAAGCCGTCGCCGCGGACGGTGGTGGTGGCCGAGCCGGTGGTGCCGTGGGTGCCGGAGCCGTCGGGTTTGGGGGTGCCGTTGGCGTTGTCGTAGACGATGACGACGTCGCGTGGGTCGTCGCCGGCGCCGAGCCAGGTCATCTCCGTACGGGTGCGGTCGACGGCGACCGTCTCCCGGTACGTCCCCGGGGCGATGACCAGCGTCCAGCCGCTGCCGGTGGCGGCGGTCACGGCGGCCTGGACGGAGGTGTGGTCGCCCCGGCCGGCGGCGTCGACGTAGAGGGCCCGCGGGGTCAGGCGGGCGGCCGGGGAACCGTAGCGGCCGAAGGGGCGGCGTGGCCGGGCGGCGGCCTGTGCGGGGCCGGAGGCGAGGGTGAGCGCGGCGCCCGCTGCGGCGCCCGCGACGAGGAAGGCCCTGCGGGAGAGGGGACGGTGGGATTGCGAGAGCATGCGGCGGCTCCTTCGCGGTGCGGCAGGTGCGGCAGGTGCGAGGTGAGGGGTGCCCAGGTCAGGGAGGGTTCTGGGGGCCGGGCCGGGGCGCACCTCGTGGTGTGCGCGCAGGCCCGGCCCGTTCTCGGAGGGCGTCAGCAGATGCGTCCGGCGCCCGCGCGGTGGTCGACGATCCCGGGGACCGCCTTGGGCGGGTCGACCTTGGTGCGCAGGGTCGGCGTCCAGCCGGCGCCCGACTGGAGGGTCTCCTCGGGGATCTCCGCGTTGTGGACGGCGATCAGGTCGACGCGCTTGCCGTTGACGTAGTTGTCGGTGGCGGTGAGCGGCGAGTCGATCCACCTCTTGAGGATCAGTGCCGGGCTGGTCCCGGCCGGCAGCGTGAAGGCGTTGTGCTCGGCGACGAGCTGGGACTCCTTGCCGATGCCGTAGCTGTAGACGTAGTTCTGGCCGACCACGAAGTGGTTGTTGTACGAGTCGACCTGCCCGAAGCGGACGCGCGGCGCGCGCTCGAGGACGTTGCGGAACTGGTTGTGGTGGAGCGTCACCTTGAGCTTGCCCCGGTCGATGACGGCCGTCGACTCGCTGTCGCTGTTGCCGATCATGAGCGTCTTGTCGTGGTCGGCGAAGACGTTCCAGGAGGCGGTGACGTAGTTGGATCCCTTGATGATGTCCAGCTGACCGTCGTGCTGCTGGAACACGGTGCCGAAGTACGTCGGTGCCTCGCTGTCGGGGTGGCTGCCGTCAGTGAAGGTGTTGTGGTCCAGCCAGACATGGGTGGAGCCGTTGACGACGGCGGTGTCGTACTCGGAATTCCAGGCGCCTGTGTCGGTGTCCGTCGGATCCCACTGCGGGAAGCAGTCCAGGGGGCTCTCGAAGGTGAGGTTGCGGATGATGACGTTGTCGACGCCCTGGATCTGGAGGCTGGCTCCCTTGAAGCCCGCGTTCCTGCCGACCCCGATGATGGTGGTGTTGGCGGGCACCTTGGCCTTGATGACCTCGTCCTGGTTGTCGGAGGAAAGGCGCCGCAGTCCCTCGGGGCTGTCAGCGGGTTCGTCGCTCAGGTCCTTGTCCATGCCCCAGGTCTCGGGGGCGTACTTCTTCAGGTAGGCGTCGAAGTCGTAGCCGGGGGCGGCGAAGGCGTCGCACCCTTCCGAGACGGCGTCGATCACGCCCTTGACCTTGATGATCCTGGGTGCGCTGCCGCCGTCCTTGAGGGCGGCCTTGAACTGCGCCCACGTCGTCACGGTGTAGACGTGCGCGGCGTCGGCGGCCGAGCCTCCGGTCGTGCCGGTCCCCTCCGACCCCCACCCGTCGTTGGCGGCGAGCACCTGACGTCCGAGGTCCCGGGGCGCCGCCTGGGCGCTGGTACTGGTGACGCCGAGGACGAGGGCGGTGCAGCCGATCAGGGAAGCCACTCTGCGGGCCACTATGGCATGCCCATGCCATACCTGTGCGTTCATTGTGCGGCTCTCTTCTCTGCAGACAGGGTTGTCGCCCGTCCTTGCGGACAGGAGTTGTTACGCCTCTTGGCGAGCGGCGGCGGTTACGCGGCGGACCGAGGCCAGGTGATCCAGGACTCGGGAATCGAATCGTCCAGCCGGTGCAGGTCGCTCGACGCGAGCACCCGCGTACGCAGCAGCTCCCGTGCGACGAGCCGCGCCACGGCGATGGCACCGGGCGGGTTGAAGTGCGTGTTGTCCTGCTCGGTCGGGGTCCAGTTGAAGTACTTCTTCGTCTCCTCGACACCGAGCCGCTGCCACAGCGCGATCGACAGCGCCTGGATGTCGAGCAGCGGCACGCGCTCCTGCTGGGCGAGCGCCTTCATCGCCGCCGGGTAGTCGCCGTGCGTCGGCCGGGCCGTGCCGCTCGAGTCGAACTTGCGGCGCTCGACGGACGTGGCGAGGACGGGCCGCGCACCGCGCGTTCGAGCCCCGCTGATATACATGCGCAGGTAGTCCTGGTACGTCGACCACGGCTCGGTGTACCGGGTGGGGTCCTCGGACTTCTCGTCGTTGTGCCCGAACTGGATGACGAGGAGGTCGCCGGGCTGGATCACGGAGAGGATGGCCTTGAGCCGGCCTTCGTCGATGAAGCTCTTCGAACTCCGACCGTTCTGGGCGTGGTTGGCGACGACCCAGTTCTTCAGGAAGAACGGGAGCGCCATGCCCCACCCGGTCTCCGGGGCGGCGTCGGCGTACTTCTGGGCGGCGGTGGAGTCACCGGCGATGTAGAGGGTGCGGGCACGGCGGCGGCCCGGGGCGGCTTCCGCGACACCGGTGGCGGTGAAGCTGAGCGGTGCGGCGGCGAGAGCCGCCAGGCTGACTTGTCTGCGGGTGAGTGACACGGGGACTGCCTTTCTCCACAGCATTACATGAGTGGTCTTTCGGGTGGTGCCTTTCATGTGGGGGGTGCACCCGCGCCCCTGCTATTCGGTGTGGAAACAGTTCAGGGGCGCGGGATTCTGCGCGATATGCGGCTACCGCCGCGTGGGCCCGACCAGCCGCGGACAACCCGCGGCCGGCCGATCACAGAGAGGACCGGGCTCTCAGCCCTTCTGCTCGTTCCACTCGGCCTGAGCCTCGTTCAGCTGGTCGGCCATGGTGTCCAGGAATTCCTTGGCACTCATGTCCCCGAGCAGCACCTTCTGGAAGTTCGGCTCGTTGTCGGCCTTGGAGATGGTGTTCCAGTCGGGCAGGTAGTACGGCAGCTGGACGATCGTGGTGGAACCGTCGTTCAGCGCCGCGGCGGCCAGTTTCGTCGGCTCGGCCTTGGAGATCCACGCGTCCTGCGCGGCTTCCTTGTTGGACGGGATGGCGCCGGCCGACTCGTTCCACTGGGAGTTCGCCTCGTGGGAGACGGCGAACTCGATGAACTTCCAGGCGGCGTCCTTGTTCTTGGAGCTCTTGAACAGCCCCAGGCCGTCGACCGGGTTGGAGACCTGGACCCGCTTGCCGCCCGGGCCGGTGGGCTGTGGGATACCCCGGAACTTGTCGGCGCCCAGCGCCTTCACGTGGTCCTGGTACGACCCCAGGTTGTGGTTCAGCATTCCGATCGTGCCGGAATCCCACTGGGAGACCATCTTGGTGAAGTCGTTGTTCAGGTCGGCCGCCGGCGTGTCCTTCTTGTACAGGGCGGCGTACTTTTCCAACGCGTCGACGTTCTTCGGGTCGTTGAGCGTGGTCTTCTCACCGCTGGAGTCCCAGAAGGACGTGATGCCGGACTGCCCGTACATCGCGTCCAGGGCCTGGGCTATGGAGCCGGCACCGCCGCGGATGGTGTAACCGAACTCGTTCTTCTTGGCGTCGGTGAGTTCGTCCGCGGCCTCGTAGAACTTCTCCCAGGTCGACGGCTCGTCCAGGCCCGCCTTCTTGAACAGGTCGGTGCGGTAGTAGAGCGTGCCGTTGTTCGCGGAGGTCGGGACCGTGTACATGTGCTCGTCCGAGCCACCGGCGACCTTCACGGACTCGACCATGCCGTCGTTCAGCTTGCCGTTCAGCGAGGACTTGGCGAGGCGGTCCTCCAGGGGCTCCAGTGCGTCCTGGGCGGCGATCCCGGCGAGCATCGCCGCGCCCACTCCGCCGACGTCCGGCAGACCGCCGCCCTGGATGGCGGTGTCGTACTTCGACTGGACATCGGTGGAGGGAATCCCCACGTACTCGACCTGGATGTCCGGGTTCGCCTTCTCGAAGTCGGCGATGATCTTCTTCCAGATGTCGGTGCGGACACCGCCGTTGTTGTCCCAGAAGACGATTTCGCCCTTGCCGCTGCCCTCGTCGCCGCTCCCGCCGCTGCCGTCGTCACCGCATGCGGTGGCGGTCAGTGCGAGCACGGCCCCCAGGGCGACGGCGGCCGACGTGCGGCGCCCGCCTCTGCTGCTTCCGAGATTGCTGATCTTCATTGGTCGGCTCTCTTCTTCTGGGTCAGACGGAGATATGAAGTTGTGGGGGGCTGATGGGAGCGCTCGGGCTCAGCGGCAGTCGTACGGCTTCCAGCCGTCGGTTCCCCGGAGGTAGTGGGCGATCGTGTGGGTCCGCGCGTCCTCGTCGCTCATCTGCGGCCGGTCCGCGGTGACGGCCGCACCCGGCCCGTAGTTCTGGTACTCGGTGAACCGGGCGTCGCGCCAGGAGAACTCGCTCATGTCGGTCCAGGGCGTGCCCTTGATCGCGGCGGGCAGCTTGGTGTTGCGGATCAGCACCTGGGCGATCGCGTCGGGTTGGCCGCCGGGGTGCCACGGCCGCCCCAGGTGGAAGGACCCGGCCGGCGCGTCGCTCACGATCTCCGAGTCGGTGATCAGGAACCCGTAGGGGTTGTCCTTCCAGGTCGAGGCGGCGGTGATCCAGCCGTTGTTGGTGGTGGAGCCGCGGTTGAGGGCGCGGATGACGGACTTCTCGATGACGGTGGTCGCCCGGCCGTAGATGAAGTCGACGTCGCCCTCGATGTACGAGTCGCGGATGTAGACCCGGCTGACGGTGGTCAGCTTGGGGCTCTCGGTCATCAGGGTGTCCTGGTTGCCCAGGAAGGCGGTGTTCTCGAAGACGATCCGGTCACCGGTCGTCTTCATCGCCAGCGCCTGCTCGCCCTTGAGCTCGACCGCGGCCTCGTCGAAGTCGTTGCTGAAGGTGAGGTTGCGCGCGGTGACGTCGTTCGCGGCGATCCGGACGGTGGCACTCCCCGTCGAACCCCCGTACTCAGCGGGCGTGTCGAAGACGATGACAGTGTCGGAGCGGTCCCGTCCAGTCCCCTGCAGCACGATGTTCGGCTTGCTCGCGGGGATGAGGACCTTGGCGCGGTACGTCCCCGGAGCGACGGCGATCGTCACGGGCAGGGCGTTGCCGTCGGGCACCGCGTCCACGGCGGCCTGCACGGTCGGGTACTCGCCCGGGACATGCAGCGTCACCGCGTCACCGATCTGCTTCTGCGGCCCGGAGAACCGCTTCACCAGCGCCGGGACGGCGGCCGCCGGATCCAGCCGGTACCGGTAGAACTCCCGCGGATCGAAGGCCGCACCCCACGCGTCCTGCCGCCCGCTGACGTTCTTCAGGATCGACCCGCGCTGCACCAACTCCGCGGTCGCGTCCGCCTGGTACGGATGCTGCACCCCGTCGTAGTAGCTGTTCTCGATGACCATCCTGGTCTTGCCGCGCGCCCAGTTCCCGTACGTCCACACCGCGTCGCCGTCGGCCACCTGCGCCGACAGGTAGTTGTTGTAGAGGTGGGCGTAGGCGCAGTTGTCCGCGGACGGGTTGCGCTGCTTCGTTCCCTTGAACCAGTTGTGGTCCATGGTGATCTGCGTCTTGACGTTGTCCGTCCAGCCGATCCCCAGCGCCTTGTTGTGGTCGGCGAACTGGTTGTTGGAGACGGTGATGTACTGGCTGTCCTTGCGGATGTCGAGCAGCCCGTCGCCCATGTGCGTGAAGCGGTTGTGGTCGATCCAGACGTGGTCGACGCTGTCCATCTGGATGGCGTCGAAGTCCTGCGTCTTGCCGTCCCAGTCGCCCTCGACGTACGAGTCACGGATCGTCAGGTTGCGGATGATGACGTTGTGCGTACCGGGGTTGAGGTGCAGTTCGCCGTGCACGATCTCACCGGTGTCGCCGACGCCGATGATGGTCTTGTTCGAGTTCACGACGATGTTCGAGCCGAAGGGCTCGACGGCGACCGAACCCGACACCCGGATGATGTACGGCTCCTCGGCCGCCGAGTACTTGGCCAGCGAGGCCTGGTCCGTGACAGTGACGACCTTGCCGCCCGCTCCGCCGGTGGTACCACCGGCAAGGGAGGCGAAGCCGTGCGGCTGGTCGGTCCAACGGTCTGCCGACGCCGACGATGCGGAGGCGGCGGCCGTCGGGTCCCCGGCGACGGCGTTCGCCTGTCCGACCGACCCGAGCGCCAGGGCGGCGACCAGGCCAACGACGGTGGCCAGGGTTCTGCCGGACTTTGGCAAGCGCTTGCTATGGAGGTGCGTCATTGCGGCTCCCAACAGGCTTCAAAAGTGGGGGTGAGTGTGGGGGGTGGGTACGTGGGTGAGTTACGCGGCGCTGATCCTGAAGTGGGTGAAGGTCGCCGCGCCGGCCGGCCCCGGGCCGACGGGCGCGAGCGCGAACAGGCCGAGCAGTGCGCCGACCCAGCGCCAGGGGGTGGCGGCGAAGACCTGACCGGAAGGTCGCAAGCCCTCTCCGGTGTCGAAGAGGAAGCGGCAGCGGGCCCCGGCGCCGATCTCGATCCGTAGCCGCGCCCGCCCCTCGGGCGCGATCCGCGCGTGAGCGGCGTCCCGCTCCCGGTCGGCGACCCCCTCCGCGAACCGGTGCACCAGGTGGACCGTCCCGTCGCTCGCCCGTTGCAGCCCGATCCAGCCGAACGCGTCCCCGAGCACCGCGAGCCCCGCCCGTGCGCCCGGCTCCTCGCTGTCCAGCCGCAGTTCCACCTCAACCGCGCAGGGCGTGCCCGGCAGTCGCTGGGTGAGGATGTTCGGCAGTCTGCGCAGGTCGTGGGCGTCGGCAGAGCGGACGCAGGCCAGTTTGAGGCCGTCGCCGGAGTGCTGGGTGGCCCAGCCGTCCTGCGGGGTGGCGGTCCAGGACCACTGGCGTCCGAAGCGTCCGCCGGGGAAGTCGTCGTCGGTGGCGGGCGCGGCGGGCGGCTGCGGCGGCAGGTCGGGCCTGCGGTGTACGGCGACGGGGGCACCGTCGTCGCCGAGCACCGGCCAGCCGTCGGCGCCCCACCGCATCGGCTGGAGGTGGACGACACGGCCGTACGCGCCCCGCTGCTGGAAGTGCAGGAACCAGTCCTCGCCGGAGTGGGTGCGCACCCAGCCGCCCTGGTGGGGGCCGTTGACGTCGGTGTCCTTCTGTTCGAGGACGATTCTCTCCTCGTACGGCCCGAAGAACTCGCGTGATCGGAAGGCACCCTGCCAGCCGGTCTCCACTCCCCCGGCGGGCGCGAGGATCCAGAACCAGCCGTCGTGCTTGTAGAGCTTCGGGCCTTCGAGGGTGAACCAGCCGGGGATCCGGTCGCCGTCGACGATCAGCTTGCCCTCGTCGAGGAGTTCGGTGCCGTCGGGGTGCATACGGTGGCCGGTGAGCCGGTTCTTCACCCCGGACCTGGACTTGGCCCAGGCGTGCACGAGGTAGGCCTCGCCGGTCTCGTCGTCCCAGAGGGGACAGGGGTCGATGAGGCCCTTGCCGGCCTTGACCAGGTGCGGGCGGGTCCACGGGCCGCGGATCTCGGGGGCGTTGACCTGGAAGATGCCCTGGTCGGGGTCGCCCCAGAAGATCCAGAAGCGGTCGTCGTGGTGGCGCAGGGAAGGAGCCCAGACTCCGCAGTCGTGGCGCGGGACCGCGAACTCCTCGGCCGGTTCCAGGTGGTCGACGGCGTGGCCGACCAGGGTCCAGCTGACCAGGTCGCGGGAGTGCAGCAGGGGCAGGCCCGGGGACCGGCCGAAGCTGGAGGCGGTGAGGTAGAAGTCGTCGCCGACGCGGACGACGTCCGGGTCGGACCAGTCGGCGTTCAGGACGGGGTTCGTGTACGTCGCGGCGGTCACGGGCTCACCGCCTTGCGGACCAGGGAGGCCGCTTCGAGCCGGCTGATCCGGCCGTCGGCGACGACGGTGACGATCCGGCGTACGGCGGTCTCGCCGGCCGGGAGCGGCAGCCGTTCCCCGGAGGCGAGGGAGGAGCCGACGCCGGGGTACTCCTCGGCGCGCACGAACCACGGGTCCTGGCGGGTCCGTTCGGTGGCCCCGGCGAAGATCAGGGTCCAGGTGGAGCCGGTGAGGGCCACCCAGGGGGCGCGGGTGCCGTGGATCTGCTGCTCGCCCTCGCGGTCGACGGTGAACACGTCCGGCGCCGAGTCCTCCTTGCGGGCCCGCCAGAAGAAGCCGCCGTAAGCCGCGCCGGGACGGCCGTTGGTGGCGGGGCTGCCGATGGACAGCGGGCCGGAGGTGACGTTGGTCAGGGAGAAGGTGAAATCCAGCGCCCAGGCGAATTCGGTGAGTTCGGTGGCCGCGACCGTACGGCGCTCGCGCAGCAGCTCGGCTCCGGCGGCCACCCAGCGCAGTTCCTCGACGAAGCCGTCGGGGTCGCGCAACTGGAAGGAGGAGTGCCGCTGGGCGCCGTGGTTGTCCAGTTCGGTCGGGCCCTGGTCGCGGACGTAGGTGCGTCCGCCCCAGAAGTTGGACCCCTCGACGTCGGGAACCGCGACACCGACGCCGAGGTGGTGTATGTGGTCGGCGGGGCTGAGCTCGGTGACCGCCGTGCCGGCCAGGGTGGTGACGGGGTGCAGGTAGGGGCGTGGGGCGAGCCGGGGCGGCAGTTCGGGCCGGGTGACGTACCGGCCGACGGGGCGGCCCGCGACGCGCAGCACCGCGGTGTCGTGGGGGGTCATCAGGTGCTCACCTCTTTCGTTCTCGCCGGCAGCGCCCAGGCGGCGCCCAGCTCGGAGTAGAGGGCGAGGGTGTCGGCGGCGGCCGCGACCAGGCCGTCGATGCCGGGCACGACCCGGCGCTGCTCGTCGGGGAGCAGGTGCCAGGTGCCGTCGGGCAGCGGGGTCGGGTCGGGGGCCAGCCGGATCGCCTCGACGACCTTCATGAAGGCGCCGGTCGAGTCGGGTGTGACCAACACAGGGGTGCCGTCGGTCAGGTGCTCGACGAGGTTCTCCAGCAGGTCCGTGCGGTCGTACTCGAACTCCTCGGGGCCGTGGCCCGCGCGCTGGAGCAGGACGCGGTCCTGCTTGTACCAGAAGGTGATCCGGCCGCGGTCGCCGTGGACGACGACGTACGGCTCGTCGGGGTCCTCGGCGCACAGGGTCGCGGCGACGACGACCCGGGGGCCGTGCGCGGTGGTGACGCGGACGCAGGAGGTGTCGTCGGACTCGATGTCGTTGGCGCGCAGCAGCTCGGTCTCGATGGCGGTGACGTCCTCGGCGTGCACCGTGCCGCCCAGCGCGAGGGCGGTGGCGACGGCATGCGCGAGCGGGTTGGTCAGCACGCCGTCGATGACGTCGACGCCGTTCAGGCGCCGCTTGCCCGCCCAGGGCGCCCGCCGGTAGTACGCCTCGGCCCGCGCCCAGGCACCGGCACCGCCGACCCCGACGATCTCGCCGATCGCGCCCTCGGCCATCAGCTCCCGGATCGCGGGCACGGCGCGCGAGCCCAGCGACTGGAAGCCGATCTGACAGACGACCCCGGCCTCGGCGACCCCGTCGGCCATGCGCCGGAACTCGGCGTACGACGGGGCGGGCGGCTTCTCCAGCAGGACGTGCACGCCCCTGCGGGCGGCCGTCAGGGCCAGGTCGGTGTGGGTCGGGATCGGCGTGCAGATCACGGCGACGCTCGCGCCGGTTGAGTCGAGGAGCGCGCCGAAGTCGGCGGACTGCTCGGGCGAGCCCAGGCCCTCCGGCAGTTCCTCCTCCGTCAGCGGGGTGAGCTCGCAGATCCCGGCCAGCCGGACGATCCCCTTGTCCTGGAGCCGGCGGATGTTGTCGAGGTGCCAGCGGCCGTGGCCGCGCGCGCCCGCGAGGACGATGGGTACGGCAGTGCTCATGGGATCCTCCCTGCGCCCGCGCCGCGTGCCACCTCGCGGTCGGCCGTGGCGGCGCTGTCGATCTTTGTGTGCAGGGTAGGTGTCCAGCCGACGTCGGCCGTGAGATCGCGCTCGCTGCCGGAGTTGTAGGCGTTGTGGATGGCCAGCAGGTCCACCGGATAGCCGTTGAAGAGCGTGCCGGACTGGTGGAGGGCGGTGCCGTTCCAGCTCTTGACCAGGTCGGCGACCTCGATGTGGCCGGGGGTGGTGAAGGCGTTGTTCTCGGCGTAGATCGCGGATTCGGTCGACACGCCGAGGGAGTAGCGGTAGTCGTGGGCGTCGGCCGGGACGACGTACCGGTTGTTGTAGAGGTGCACCTGCCCGAAGCGGACGCGCGGGGCACGCTGGACGACGGAGTCGAACTCGTTGTGGTGCAGGGTGACCCGCAGCCTGCCCCGGTCCCCGGTCGCGGTGTCGCCGTTGCCGATGAGGATCGCCTTGTCGTGGTCGGCGAACCGGCTCCAGGAGACGGTGACCAGGTCGGAGGCGTTGGTGATGTCGAGCAGGCCGTCGTGACGGAGGTAGTTGCGGCCGAAGTAGGTGGGCTCCTTCTCGTCCGGGTGGCCCTTGTCGCTGAGGGTCACATGGTCGATCCAGACGTGGGTGGCGCCGCGCAGCCAGATGTTGTCGTAGGCCGTCTTCCAGTCGCCGAGGCCGCCGGTGTTGGGCTGCCAGACGGGGAAGCAGTCGTAGGCGTCGCGGAGTTCGAGGTTGCGGACGATGACGTTGTCCGCGCCCCTGAGCTGGAGACTCGCGCCCTTCAGTACGGCCTTGTCGCCAAGGCCCACGATGGTGGTGTTGGAGCCGACGGCCAGCTCGATCCGCTCGGCCTGCCTGGCCGCCGACGCCTGCCGGGCCTCCTCCAGCGGGCCGCTCGGCTTGGCGGAACCCCAGGTGCGGGGGTCGTAGGCGGCCAGGTACTTCTTGGTGCTGTAGCCGTCGGTGGCGTAGTCGGCGCAGTCCAGGTGGTCACCGTCGTCGTCGGTGTTGGCGTCGATGCTGCCGGCGATCTTGATGATCTTCGGCGTGGCACTGCCCCCGTCGAGCGCGCGGACCAGCTCACTCCGGTTGCGTACGGTGAAGACATGGGCGTCGTCGGCGGT
>CBFGZZ010000034.1:0-36653 GCA_965653385.1 uncultured Streptomyces sp.
CCTGCCCCCACCCGCCGACCCCGTGCTCTTCACCACCTCGGGCATGCACCCGCTCACGCCCCATCTGGAAGGCCGCCCGCATCCACAGGGACGACGCCTGGCCGGTGTCCAGCGCTGTCTGCGCACGACCGATCTCGACGAGGTCGGCGACCGCACCCATCTGACCGTGTTCGAGATGCTCGGCTCCTGGTCCCTGGGCGACTACGGCCATACCCGCAGCCTGCGCCTGGGCCACGAGCTGCTGCGCGACGGATTCGGCATCCCGCCGGAGCGGATGTACGCCACCGTCTTCGGCGGAGACGACCAAGTGGGCCCCGACGACGAGTCGTCGGACACCTGGCGCGAGCTGGGCGTGCCCGTGGAGCCGACGACCGGCGACGAGAACTGGTGGTCGCACGCTCCGGTCGGCCTGTGCGGCCCCGACTCGGAGATCTTCGTATGGACCGGCGACCCGGGCACCCCGCCCCAGGGCAGCCCGACCACCGATCCACGGTGGGTGGAGGTGTGGAACCACGTGAGCATGCGCTACCTGCGCCTGGAGGACGGCGGCCTCCGCCCCCTCCGCCGGCCCAACGTCGACACGGGCATGGGACTCGAACGCCTCGCCATGGTCCTCCAGGGCCACGACTGCGTCTACGACAGCGACCTCTTCGAACCGTGGATGCGGCTGGTGCCACCGCTGTGGAAGCTCGACGAGCCGTCGCTGCGCCTGGTCTGCGACCACCTGCGCTCCGGCATCGCCGTGATCGGCGACGGCGTACGACCGTCCCACACCGGCCGCGGTTACGTCCTGCGCCGGCTGACCCGCCGCGTCCTCACCACGCTCTGGCGCGACGACCCCTCACGCACCCTGTCCGACCTGCCGACCGAACTCCTCGGGCACACCCTGGACCGCTTCCGGCAACCCGGCGGGACAGAGCTGGTGCACCAGGTGCTGCTGGACGAGGAGCGGCGGTTCGGCAAGCTCCTGGAGCGAGGGCGCCGTGTGCTGGGCAGGTCGCGGTTCGACGGCCCGTTGAGCGACGAGGACTACCGGTACCTCCATGACACCCACGGACTGCCCCGCGACCTGGTCATGACGCTCCGCACGCCCTGACACCGGGAAGGTCCAGGCCCGCCACCGCCGGCCTGGACCTTCGGCTGCTTCCTCCCCTCCTGGTCCCTTCCTGCTCGTGCTCTCCTGCTCCGCTACTCGTCCCATGCCTCGATGATGATCTGCTGGGAGATCTTGCCGTCGCGCAGCGTGATCATGGACTCGGACAGTACGCGCACCCCGTCCGCGTACTCACAGGACTCGCTGTAGGCCGCGCGGTCACCCTGGACCACGCATCCCTCCAGCTTGTGCGTCATGTCGCGGCTGTAGACATCGGTGAGCATGTCGGCGATCTCGTCGCGGCCGTGCAGCACCTTCGGATGGCTGGGCTGGGCGTTGCGGTTCACGACGCGGATCTCCGCGTCGTCCGTGTACAGCGACAGAAGTGTCTCCGGGGTGCGTCCTTCCACGGCCCGGCGCAGTATGTCGGTGCCGAACGAGGGGCGTGCGGCAGTGCCCATGGTGACCTCCTTCGAGGCCCGCGGCAGGAAGAGGGGCGGCCGCGAGGGCCTCACCTTCGAGAGTCCTCCGCCGCGCCGGAGCAGGCAAGCGCAGCGGGAGCGCTGGGCCTGGTGGGTGAGCGCCGCCGCACAGCCGTGTCCGGCGGCGGACGCCCGCGTTGCTGAGGACATGATCTCAACACGACGTATCGTCGCGGCCGTTGGTCTCGCCGCCGGTCTCACCGGCCTCACCGCACCCGTGGCGCGGGCCGCCGAAGTGGACGCCCCGATCGCCGGCCGGATCGATCCGGTCGGCACGCTCGACTCGCTCGCCGCGAGCGGCATCCCCGAGCGGCACAAGCACCGGGTTCCGCCCGTCTCCCAGCACCTGGACCACCTCGACCAGGTCAAGAGCCTGAGCCGGCTCGGCTAGGCCGCTTCCCTCGCTCCCGCGAGTGTTGCTCCAAGGGCCGCCGGATCGATCCGGCGGCCCTTGCGCGTGTACCGAGAGTGACGTGCCGTCTACCCGGTGGTGTCCAGGAAGTGGAAGCCGGGCCGGGGGTGCATCAGGAAGTCGTGGTGCGAGATGTTCCACGCGTACGCCCCCGCCAGCGCGAACGCCACCCGGTCCCCGGCCCTCAGCCCGGGTGCCGGGACCCGGCGGGCCAGGAGGTCCTTCGGGGTGCACAGCTGTCCGGCCAGCGTGACCTGCTCACTTTCGGCGACCGGCCGCGCCCAGGGGTGCGGCCAGGTGTCCACCGGCAGGACGGAGCACGGCTGGTCGTGCCCCTTGGTCGCCGGTGTCCGCAGATGGTGCGTGCCGCCCCGGACGACGGCGAACTCCTCGCCGTGGCTGTGCTTCACATCCAGCACCTCGGTGGCGTACCAGCCGCAGTACGCCGTGAGCGCCCGGCCCGGCTCGATGCGCAGGGTCAGCTCCGGGTGCCGCTCGGTGAGCCGGGCGAGCCCCTCGCCGTAGGCCGCCCAGTCGAAACGGCGCTCCGGGTCGGCGTAGTCGACGTGCATGCCGCCGCCGACGTTCACCTCCTCGAGCCGGACCCCGAGGCCCGTCGCCCAGGCGACGACGGACTCGGCGACCGCCACCTGCGCCGGGGCTTCCAGGCCGCTGGCCAAGTGGGCGTGCACACCGCGCAGTTCGAGCTGCGGATACGTGCCGTCCGTGAGCGCCGCGAACACCGGCCCGACCCGCCCCGGATCCATGCCGAACGGGGTCGGCCGGCCCCCCATCGCGAGCGAGCTGCCCGCCAACGACCCGTCGGCCACCGGCAGGTTGACGCGCGGCAGCACCGCCACCCGCCGCTCCGGCGCCACCCGCCGCGCCAGCTCGGCCAGCATCCGCAGCTCGTACTCGCTCTCCACGTGGAAACGCTCGGTGCCCGCAGCCAGCGCGGCCGTCACCTCCTCCGGAGTCTTGCCAGGACCGCCGAAGGCGAGCGGGCGCCCCGGCACCGCCTGCGCGACATGGGCGAGTTCGCCGCCCGAGGAGACCTCGTAGCCGTCGACGTACGGGCCCAGCGCGGCGAGGATCTCCGGTTCCGGGTTGGCCTTGGCGGCGTAGTACAGCTCCACCCGCTCGGGCAGGGCGTCCCGGACGGCACAGGCGTGGTCGCGCAGCGCCGCCAAGTCGTAGACGTACGCGGGCAGTCCGGTCGAGGACAGGGACAGGACCCGGTCGCGGACCGCGGGTGTCGGCCGGGTCATCGGGTGCCTCCGGTCGTGTCACGCTGGATGTCCTCGGCGAGCGGCGACGGCAGCCGGACGTAGCCCGCCTCCCGGTCGGCCTTGCGTTCCCAGCGGGTGAGGAGGTTGGCCTTGGCCGGCAGCGGCACCCCGGCGAGCAGGGCGGCCAGCCGCGGCGGGCAGCCGAACCGCTCGGAGTACGCCCGCAGCGTGTCACGCACCCGGCCCCACAGCGCGGCCTCCGCCCGGGGGTGCAGGTCGGCGAGGGCGGCCAGCATCTCGGCGACATGGTTGACCAGCAGGCAGTACACGACGCGGTCCCAGCCGCGCTGCGCGTCGTACGTCATGGGGCCCGCGACCTCGGGCGGCAGCGCGCCGAGGGTGTCCTCGTGGTGGTCGGGGACCAGCTTGGTGCCCTCCAGGTCGCGGAAGAGCACCTGGACGGGCCGGCCCGAGCCGTCGACGCAGATCAGGACGTTCTGGAGGTGGGGTTCCAGGACCAGTCCGTGGTCGAAGTAGGCGGCCAGGACGGGTGGGAGCAGCAGGTCGAGATAGGCCGCCCACCAGTCGAGGGCCGTCTGTTCGTCCGCCCCGGCGAGGAGACGCGAGAGGTGCGCGGGACCGGTCGGGTACTCGTCGGCGACGGCCGCCGCCAGCAGGGCAGTGGTGCCCGGTGCCAGCCGCCGGGGCAGGCCCTCGCGGACGATGACGCCGAAGCCCTCGAACAGCGCGCGGTCAGGGGTGCCGTCGGGGCCGGGGAGGGCGAGCGTGCGGTAGGCGGGCTCGCGCAGCATGTCGTTGCCGGGGAAGCGCTCGGCCAGGTCGGCCAGTGCCGGGGCCAGGACGCGGGTCAGGGCGACGGCGCCGGACAGCTCGTAACTGCTGTTCTTGCGCAGGCAGTTGGTGATCCGCACATTCAGGCTGAACTTCAGGAACGTCTCCCCGTCGTACAGCGTGCGCACCGAGGCGGTGGCGGCGAACGGCTGTCCGCCCGGGCCGAGGTCAAGGACGTCACCGCGCTCCAGCGCGGCGCGCAGCAGCGGGTGCTCGCGGAGCGTCTCGTACTGCCAGGGGTGGGCGGGCAGCAGGCGGTAGCCGTCCGGCACGTCCGTGCGCTGCCGGTCCAGCGGGGCGAGGGCCGACGGGTCGGCGTACTCCTCGGCGATCAGGTCGGCGCGGACGGCGAGATGCCGCAGCGGGAAGGAGGCGGCGGCCTCGGGGGCGTACGCGGACCAGGCGCGCGGGTCGCCCGTGCGGGCCTTCGGCGTGGGGTGGAAGCGGTGGCCGAAGAGGAGGGACTGCTCCGACCTCATGTAGGTGGAGAGACGGTCGTCGGTGGGTCCCGTCGGGCGCGGGGCGGCGAGGGCCGTGTCGACGGCCTCGTGGCTGGAGGCGATCTGCTCCAGGAACTCCTCGTTGCGCACCCCCGTGCGCAGCGCCAGCTCGTCATGGGTGTACTCGGCGAGGCGCCGCCAGTCCACCTCGGCCCACGCGCCGCCGCGCTGTTCCTCCACCGGACCGGTGAACCGGTGCGCGCCGAGCAGCGACGTACGGCGCAGGGCGACCCGCAGCAGTACCCCGCGGCGGGGCAGCCGCAGCAGCAGCCGGCCGTCCGCTACGACGGACTGGTGCTCGGGCGCCGACACCTCGCGCAGCAGACAGTTGAGGAGGGTGTGGGCCACCGCCTCGTCGGCGGTGGGCAGGCCGGCGCGGGTGGCGGGGGTACGGCCCTGCTCATGGAGCGAGTCGGTCAGGGAGGGCATCAGTGGCTCCAGCGGGTGCGCAAGTGCAGTGTGGGGAGGAGGGCGGCGGTGACGGCGGCGGCCGCACCGCCGATCAGCACGGGAGCGGCCGGACCGTAGCGGGCAGTGCCCGCCGCCGCGGTCACGCCGGCGGCGACCGCGCCGGCCTTGGAGAAGAGCTCCAGCGACCCGAACATCCGGCCGGGGGAGCGGCCCTTGGCACAGTCGGCGGCCAGCACCGACAGACAGACCAGGCCGAGGGTGAGCCCCGCACCCAGCAGCAGCCGTACGGCGATCAGCGTGGGCAGCGAGTCGGCGATCCCGTGCCCGGCGAGTCCGAGCGCGATACAGGCGAAGCCGAGCGCGAGCCCGGCCCGCGGACGGTCCCGGAAGCCGGAGTGCACCGTGAGCGCGGACACCAGGTAGCACAGGTGGGGCAGGGCGAAGAGGACGCCGGTCACGGTCGGCGAGGTGCCGGGCAGACGGTCGTCGACGAGCTCGATGAGATAGGGGAAGGAGATGACCGTGGAGAACACGAAAGCGAACTCCAGCGCGAACAGACCCCTGAGCGACACCCGCGCGGGCGCCTCGCTCACCGCGGTCTCGGGCTCGCGGCGCGGCTGCCGGGCCGGGGCCGGTTCCGGCAGCGCGGCCAGCAGCAGGGCCGCCGTCAACGGCAGTACGGCGAGCAGCGCGTACTGCCGGTGCGGGGACAGCCAGCCCGACAGCGAGCCCACCACGATCGGTGCGGCCACCAGCGCCGCCCGTGCGCTGCCCTGCATCAGGGTGAGCGCCTTCGACAGGGCCGGGCCCTCCAGGGCCGCGCCCAGATAGCCGTTGGAGGCGGCGAACGTGCCGCCCAGGATGCCCTGGAGGACCAGCGCCACCGTGAAGGTGGCCAGCGAGTCCGCCCAGCCCGCCAGCAGGAACGACACCGCGAGCCCCAACTGGGCGCGCAGCAGCAGCCGTTTTCGGCCGAAGCGGTCCGCGAGCCGCCCCCACAGCGGCGCCCCGAGCGCACCGAACACCGTCGGCACGACATAGAGCACACCGGCCCAGCGGGCGTCCCGGTCGCCGAGCTCCGGCAGGATCTCGGTGAGATACGGCGGCAGCCCCAGCGCGGCGAACGACGCCACGAAGTAGCAGCCCGCCACCGCGTGCACATGCCCGCGCCCGAACTCCGACCTCGGTATCCGCAGTGCCTGCGCGCTCATGCCGAACTCCCAGTAGCCAGAAGGTAGTTGGGGCCGCTCGTGTAGTGCTTGTTGATGTCGGCGGCGCCCGACCGCTCCTTGGACAGCAGCGTCCCGGCCGACACCATCGCCTTCACCGGCAGCTCCGCCGCCTCCAGCACGCGGGCCCGCAGCACGTCCGCCGCGTCACCGCCGAGCCGGTCGACGGCCTCCGTCAGCCGGGCCCGGACGAGATCCAGCAGCGCCCGCCGGTACCGGGGGAGCCCGAACGCGTAGGCGCCCGCGCACAGATGCACGGTGATGGTGGTGAACACGTCGGTGACCGGACCGTCGTCCGTACCGAGGATCCGCGCGTCGTCGAAGGCCCAGGGGCCCGGCAGCCGGGCGTCCAGCCGTGCGGTGTTGACGCGCGGCCCGTCGTTGTCCTTGAACAGCAACCGCAGACTGCCGGGCCGCAGCACCAGCGAGACGTTCTGCTGGTGCGACTCCAGGGCGATGCCGTAGCCGAACAGTGTGGTCTGCCAGTCGAAGAGCAGGGTGAGGGCCGCGTCCAGCAGGGCGAGCGGGTCACCGCCGTAGAAGCGGTCGGCGAGCCCGTCGATCACCGGGCGTCCGTCCGGCGCCTCGGCCAGCAGCGCCGCCAGCGGCACCACCGTGCTGTCGTCGAGCCCGGCCGGGTAGCGGCGACACAGCACGGCCAGCAGCTCGTGCCCGGCGTGGGCGTACGTCGTCTCGTCGGCGTGCAGGACCGTCTCCCGGAAGCGGGGCTCGCGGGCGATCACCGCCTCCAGCAGTCGCTGGCCCACCGCTCCGTCGACCAGCGTGCCCGGCTTGACGGTCCGCTTGTTGCGCAGCCCCAACGTCGCGGTGGCCAGCGGGAGCTTGAGGTGCACGGAAGGGTCGGCGACCGTGGCCACGGTCCGCATGGACAGCGTCGGTACGACGTCCAGACAGGCGCGGTCGGCCACTACGGTGCCGGCGGGCAGGGCGTCGACGGTGAGCGGATGCACGGGCAGCGTGACATGCGTGTCCCGCAGACCGGACAGGCCCAGCGTGTCGGGCGTCGGCCAGAACTCCGGCAGCTTGCCCGCGAGGACGACCTCGTCCCGGGGCACGGCGAGCCAGCGCAGCGCGAAGCGCGGGCGGAACTCCGGTGCGTACGCACGCAGTTGATTCTCCGTCAGCCCCGAGCGGCCGCGCGCCGTCGGGTAGACGGGATGGTCGTGGCGGGCGGCGAGCGTGTCGTACACCAGGCCGCCGCCGAGACCGGGCTCGTCCGTGAGCCGGGTCAGGACCTCCGCCCGTGTCGCCGCGTGCAACCGCACGGTCGCCAGCGTCTGCCGGCACTCCTCGGCGAACGCGTCGAAGCCGCCCCGGTCCTCGGGATCGGCGAGCTCACGCAGGGCGCCCAGCACGCTCTCGTACGAGGTCAGCTCCGCGCCGTCCGACTCGCGCACGAGGACGGGCCACCGGGCGGCGTACACGCACTGGAAGCCGTCCTCGGTGACCGGCAGCAGCAGGGCGTCCCGTCCCGTGGAGAGCCGCAGCCAGGGACCGTCCGCTTCGTGGACCGGTGTGCTCCGGGTGCGCAGGCCGACCACGTCCTCGCGCAGGAGAGCGCTCAGCACACGGGTGAGGAGTTCCGCCTCGGAGATGTCCGGCGCGGTCACGGCTGGATCTCCCAGCGCCGCTCGGCCAGGAAGTCGGCCACCACGCGGTCCACGGTCGGCTGGTCGTCGCCGGTGGCCCGCAGGACGCCGAGGTAGTCCCGGTTGGTGCGGTACAGCTCGTGCCGCTCGCCCACCGAGCGCAGCGGACGGTACGTCAGACGCACACCGTCGATGACGAGGTCCGTGGCCTCGGGCGCGCCCACGAGCGTGCCGGCGCGTTCGGCGCACGGGTACTCCAGACGGGCCGCGCCGTCCACGCGGGCGCCCAGGTCGGCCGGGAGCGGCTCGCCGAGGTGCGTGCGCAGGATGTGCTCGAAGAGCGGGATCCGAAGCAGCCGGGCGAGCAGCAGGTCGCACTGGTCGCCGATGGCACGGTAGTTGACCTCGATGATCCGTGCCCGCCCCTCGTGCACCACGAACTCGGTGTGACACGCCCCGAACCCGACGCCCAGCGCGTCCAGCTGCTCCAGGACCTGCGCGACGACCGGCTCGGGGTGGGCGGGGACGAAGGTGAGGCGTTCCTCGATGAAGTACGGCGGCGGCGACAGCTCGGTGTGGAAGCCGCCGAGGACATGGCGGGCCTGTCCGTCGCCGAGGGTCTCCAGGGTGAAGAGGTCGCCGGGCAGGTACTCCTCGACGACGAGGACCGCTCCCGGGCGCCGGTCCAGGATGTCCTTGGCGTGCGCGACCAGCTCTTCGGGGCCGTGGACGAGGACGACGTCCTCGCTGGCCACGCCCTCGCGCGGTTTGACGACACACGGGTACGGCGCGTCGCCGGGCGCGACCGGTTCGGTCAGCTCGGCCGACCACACGGTGTCCACGCCGGCCGCGGCGAGCCGGCGGCGCATCTCGGCCTTGTCCTTGCAGCGCAGGGTGGCCCGCCAGTCCTTGCCTGGGAGGCCGAAGTAGGCGGCGGCCAGGGCGGCCTGGGTCTGGAGGTGGTCGCTGTTGGTGAAGACGGCGTCGGGCCGGTGGTGGGTCGAGACGCGGGTGATCACGGCCCGGAAGTCACGGACGTCGCACTGAATGATCTCGACGTCCGGGTAGCGGCCGCGGTGGGCGTCGGGCTGGTCGGTGAGGACGGTGACGTCCAGGCCGAGCCGGGCCGCGGCGGGCAGGAAGCCCTCGGTGACGGCGTCGGTCGGGTTGAGGGCGAGCAGGTACAGGCGCATGCCGGATGAGCAACTTCCGCTAGCGGGTGGGGGGTTGAGGGGCGGGCCGGCCCGGTCGGGCACGGCCCGCCCTCTGAAGGGTCAGCGGCCGCTACTTCGCCGGGAGCTCCACGCCGGTGGCCTTCGCCACGTCCTTGAGCATCTCCTCGGCGGCCTGGACGCCGATGCCGGACATCCACGTCTCGTCCGGGACCTCGAAGACCTTGCCGTCCTTCACGGCCGGGAGGTCCTTCCACACCGGGTTGGAGACGACCTGCTTCTTCTGGGTCTTGTCCTCGGCGTCGGCGGCGGTGACGAAGATCAGGTCGGCGTCGGCCTGGTCGATCTCCTCGGGGCTGACGTCCTTCATCGTGACCTCGGGGTCGTTCGAGATCTGCGACTTGGGCCGCTGGAAGCCGATGTCGTCCAGGACGACGCCGCTGTAGGAGTTGGTCTGGTACAGGCGGGTCGGGCCGGCGATGAAGCGGACCACGGACACGGTCGGCATGGCGTTGCCGTCCTTCTTCCTGACGGCCTCACCGAGCGCCTTGGCCTGCGTCTCGTACGCCTTGAGCTTGGCCGCGGCCTCCTTCTCCAGGCCCAGCGCCTCGGCGTGAACCTTCAGGTTCTCCTTCCACACACCGCCCGTGGTCTCGGTGAACACGGTCGGGGCGATGGCGCTGAGCTTGTCGTAGACCTTCTCGTGCCGGACCTTGGACGACAGGATCAGGTCGGGCTTGAGGGAGGCGATCTTCTCCAGGTTCGGCTCCAGCAGCGGGCCGACGTCGACGGTGTCCTTCAACTCGCCGTCCAGGTACGTCGGGAAGCCGCCCGACGTCTTGAAGTGCGGGGCGACCGCGCCGACGGGGTCGATGCCGAGCAGGGTGACGTCGTCCAGCTCACCGGTGTCGAGCACGACGACCCGCTTGGGCTGGGACGGGATCTTCACCTCGCCCATGACGGTCTTGAGCGTGCGAGGGAAGGCGGAGCTGTCGCCCGCGGCCTTGGCCGTGTCGCTCTCGGCGGAGGAGGAGTCCTCGCTGCCGCAGGCGGCCAGGACGGCCGTACCGAGCACGACGGCGAGCAGCACGGCGATCAGCCGGCCGATTCCGCGCAGGGGAGATCGGTTGAACATGAGGGGTCTTTCTGTTGGAGGGGACTGATCAGGCGGTCGCGGCGGATGGTCGCCGTGCCGCGCTGCTCTTGGGGACGACCAGCGGGGTGCCGGTCTCCGGGTCGGGAATCACCCGGCAGTCCACGTCGAACACGGACTTCACCAGCTCCGCGTCCAGGACGTCGGCCGGGGCGCCGGCGGCGGCGAGGCGGCCGTCCTTGAGGACCACCATGTGGTCCGCGTAGCGGGCGGCCTGTCCGAGGTCGTGCAGCACCATCACCACGGTGCGGCCCGCCTCGGCGTGCAGGGCGGCGACCAGGTCGAGTACGTCGAGCTGGTGCCGCAGGTCGAGGAAGGTGGTGGGCTCGTCGAGCAGCAGCAGCTCGGTGTCCTGCGCCAGCGCCAGCGCGATCCAGGCGCGTTGCCGCTGACCGCCGGAGAGCTGGTCGACGGGGTGGTCGCGCAGGGCAGCGGTGCCGGTGCGGTCCAGGGCCTCGTCGACGGCCTTCTGGTCGGCGGCCGACCAGGGGCTCAGCAGCCGCTGGTGCGGATACCGGCCCAGCCGGACCAGCGCCTCGACGGTGATCGCCTCCGGCGTCACCGGCTGCTGCGGCAGCAGACCCATCCGCAGCGCCAGCGACCGCGCGGACATACGGTGGATGTCCGCACCGTCGAGGGTCACGCTGCCGGCGGCCGGAGCGAGCAGCCGGCTCAGCCCGCGCAACAGGGTCGACTTCCCACAGGCGTTGGGCCCGACGATCGCGGTCACGGCTCCGCCGGGGAGCGTCAGATCGAGCCCGCCGACCACGAGACGGTCGCCGTAGCGCAGATCGAGGCCTTGAGTGGAGAGCTGGTTGGTGGTCGCGGTCATGTGCGGTTCCTGAAGGCCGGGGAGTGTTCGTACGGGGTGCTGAGCGGGCTGGATGAAGTGGGCGCCGGTGCGGCAGCGCCGCCCAGGGGCGCGGGGCCGTATTGCACATGCGGCTTCCGCCGCGCGGGCGCGGCCAGCCACGACGGCGCGACGGACTCCCGACAACACGACGCGGCACTACCAGCGGAGCGCATCGTCATCCACCGCCCCTCTGAACAGGCGAGCTCTGCCGCAGCATCAACACCAGCAGCCAGGGCGCGCCCAACGTGGCCGTAACAGCCCCGACGGGCAGTCCCTCGACCGGCAGCAGGTGCTGTACCACCAAGTCAGAAGCCAGCAACAGCACGGCCCCGGTGAGCCCGGCCAACGCAAGCGACGCGGCGGTCGGCGGCCCAGTGACGAACCGCACGACATGCGGCACGGCAAGCGCCACGAACGTCACCGGCCCGGCAAGCGCCGCCGCCAGCGAGGCCAACGTGACGGCGACAAAGAGCAGTTGGAGCCGTGCGGAGGACGTGCGCAGCCCCAGCGCCCCCGCCGAGTCGTCCCCGAGGTCGAGCACGGCCAGCCGCCGGTGCATGAGGAGCGCGGCGGCGAACGCGAGCACCATGGCTCCGCCGGCGCCCCACACCTCGGTCCACGTCCGCCCGTACACGGAACCCGTGGTCCACTGCAACGCCGACCCGGCGAGCTCCGCGGGAAACCGCACGATCATCAGGTTCACCGCCGCCGCCAGACCCGCCTGCACGGCGAGTCCGGTGAGCACCAGCCGGGTCACCGCGAGCCCCGAGCGCCAGGCGAACACGCCGAGCAGCAGGGCCGAGAGCAGCCCACCGCCCAGCGCCCCGACGGGGATCAGCGCCTGCGTCGCACCGGCCGCGATCAGCGCGACCGCGCCCAGCGAGGCCCCGCCGGTCACGCCCATGACGTCGGGGGAGGCCAGGGGGTTGCGGAACAGGCGTTGCAGCACGCACCCCGCAGCGCCGAGCCCGGCGCCGGCGACGATCGCCGCCACCGACCGCGGCGCCCGGAACTGCTGCACCACCAGCACGTCACCGGGATCCCCGAGCCCGACCAGCGCGCGCAGCGCCGTGCCCGCCGGCATCGGCATCTCACCCGTCGTCAGGGACACGGTGAGCAGTACGAACAGCAGGGCCAGACCGGTCCCGGCGAACAGCAGGACGCGGCGCCGGACCCGGGCACGGGACGTGGACTTCGTACGCATGGAGACGACCGCGGCGCTCATCGGGCCGCCCTCCGGGCCAGCAGCGCCAGCAGGGGCGCGCCCAGGAACGCGGTCACGATGCCGACCTCCAGTTCCGAGGGCCGGATCACCATCCGGCCGAGCACATCGGCGGAGAGCAGCAGCAGGGGACCGGCGATCAGGCAGCCGGGGACCAGCAACCGGTGGTCGCCGCCGAGCAGCGGCCGTACGAGATGGGGGGCGGCCAGTCCGATGAAGGCGACCGGGCCGGCCACCGCCACCGCCGATCCGGCGAGCAGGACGACCGCGATGCCGCCCGCCAGCCGGATCCGGGCGACCGGCACACCGAGCGCCTGGGCCGAATCGTCGCCCAGGGCAAGGGCGTTGAGTGCGGGGGAGACGGCCAGTGCGACGACCAGACCGAGCAGCAGGGTCGGCAGGACCGGCCACAGGACGTCGAGGGTGCGCCCGGACAGGGACCCGGCCAGCCAGAAGCGGGCCTCGTCCAGGGTGCGCTGGTTCATCAGCATCACGGCCGATGTCCAGGACAGCAGCACGAGTTGGAGCACGGTGCCGCCGAGCGCCAGCCGTACCGGGTCGATGTCCCCGGCGCGGCGGGCCAGCGCCTGCGCGAACAGGGCTGCTGCGGCCGCGCCGGCGAACGCGAACCACACGTACTGGACGGGGCTGTTGAGCTTCAGCGCGAAGATGGCGACGACGACCGCGAAACCGGCGCCCGCGTTGATGCCGAGCGTGGTCGGCGAGGCGAGGGGGTTGCGGGTGATGCCCTGGGCGACGGCACCGGCGACCCCGAGCGCGGCGCCGACCGCGAGGCCGATGACGGTGCGCGGCAGACGCAGCCCGGTCACCACCAGGGCCTCGCGCCCGTGAACATTGCCGAGGAGCGCGTCCACCACCGTGCCCAGCGGTACGGAGCGGGCGCCGAGGGCGAGGCTCAGCGCGGTGCACAGGGCCAGGGCGGCGAGGCCGGTGAGGAAGAGCGGTATGTGCCGGAGGGCACGGAAGGGCACACCGATGGGTGCGCCCCGTTGGGTCGCAGTCACAAGCCGTGAGCTTAGGTTAGGCTTGCTTTATGTTTCAACTGCTGTGAGATCACTGTGATGAGCGCGATAGTGGATCACTGGTGCCGAGCCCACCTGGCATTTTCGCTTGATCGCGAGTGTAAGGTAAGCCTTACCTGTCTGGCCTTTCGCTGCAACCCCGCCCAGGAGTGCCGATGCCCGTGGCCCTCACGACCCCGCCGCCCGGCGCCGTCGCGCGTACGCTCCGTCACGACTTCACACGGCTGACCGACCTCTGCGACGTACTGGCCGTGCGGGTCACCGCGCCAGGTGCCGAGGAGACCGGTGCGGGCGTGTCGGCGGCGGAACTGGTGAAGGACGCGGCCGTGCTCGACGCGTTCGTGTCGGCGGAGGCGGCCCGGATTCACGATCGCCACGGGACCGTTCCGCGTCGCGACGTCGCCGCCTCCCGTGCGCTGCACGACTACGCCTGGTCCGTCGCGCTCCTCATGAGCGGACCCTGGTACCTGGCGCGCCGTGTACCCCGGATCCGGCCCGAGGACCTGCGTCTCGACCTCGCCACGGCCGAGTTCAGCCTGACGCCTGGCAGCGACCTCGCCTGTCTGGCCGACGACCCGGCCGCCACGCTCCCCGGTGTGCTGACGGTGCCTCACGAGGAGGCCCTGCGCGCGGAGTTGCGTACCGCCGTCGCCGATCACATGGGTCCGCTCCTGGACGCGATCGGCCCGGTCGCGCGACGCCGCTCACGCGCCCTGTGGGGCATGGTCGCCGACGACCTGGTCTCCGGCATCTGGTACCTCGGCCGGACGCTGGGCCGCGAGGACGACGCCGTACGGGCGGCCACCGAACTGCTGCCGAAGAGTGTCGCCCCCTACCCGGGCGGCGCCGACTTCCGCCACCTGACGACGGCCGACGGCCACCGGCACCCCACCCGCACCCGTGCCGGCTGCTGCATGTACTACACGATCCGCCCGGCCGAGGCATGCTCCACCTGCCCCCGCACCTGCGACACGGAACGGCTGCGCAGGCTCCAGGGCTGAACCGGCCGATCGGCAGCGCCGCCCCAGGGGGCGCGGGGCTGTATCGATATGCGGCTCCGCCGCGTGGGCGCGACCAGCCACGAAGGCGCCGCGGACGAAAGACGACACATCGCGGCACTACCAGCGGAGCGCTCAGTCGGCCGTCGCCAGGAACTGAGTCGCCGCCAGCTCCGCGTAGAGCGGGTCGGCTGCCACGAGTTCGCGATGCGTGCCCACGGCGCGCACCCGGCCCGCGTCCATCACCACGATCCGGTCGGCCATCGTCACCGTCGACAGCCGGTGCGCGACGACCAGAACCGTGGTCGTACGGGCGACGTCGGCGACGGTGTCGCGCAGCGCCGCCTCGTTCACCGCGTCCAGCTGCGAGGTGGCCTCGTCGAGGAGCAGCAGCCGGGGGCGGCGCAGCAGGGCGCGGGCGATGGCGACACGCTGACGCTCGCCGCCGGACAGCTTGGTGCCGCGATGTCCGACGAGTGTGTCCAGACCGTCGGGCAGCCGCGCGACCAGGCCGTCGAGGCGGGTCGTCTTCAGCACGCGCGTGAGGGCTTCGTCGTCCGCCTCGGGGTTGCCGAGCAGCAGGTTGTCCCGCAGCGAACCCGACAGGACCGGGGCGTCCTGCTCCACATAGCCGATCGCGGACCGCAGCTGCGGCAGCTCCCAGTCCGCGAGGTCCCGCCCGTCGAGGGTGATGGTGCCGGCCTCGGGGTCGTAGAACCGCTCGATGAGGGAGAAGACGGTGGTCTTGCCCGCGCCCGACGGCCCGACGAACGCGGTCATGCCCTGTGCGGGCACGGCGAACGTCACCCCGTGGTGGACGTACGGCAGATCGTCGGCGTACCGGAAGCGGACGTCCTCGAAGGCCAGCGCGGCCGGCTCCGCCCCGGTGGCGGGCAACGGCGCGGGCGCGGCGGCCGGTTCGGCGGGCAGCCGCAGCGCCTCCTGGATCCGGGCGAGCGCCGCCGAACCCGTCTGGTACTGCGTGATCGCGCCGACCACCTGCTGGATCGGCGACATCAGATAGAAGACGTACAGCAGGAAGGCGACCAGCGTGCCGACGTCGATCGCCCCGGTCGCCACCCGCGCCCCGCCCACCGCGAGCACCGTGATGAACGCGATCTGCATGGCGAGCCCGGCCGTGTTGCCCGCGGCGGCCGACCACTTGGCGGCCCGCACGCTCTGCCGCCACGACTCCTCGGCCGCCTCGTGCAGCGTCCGTTCCTCCCGGTGCTCGGCGCCCGACGCCTTCACCGTGCGCAGCGCGCCGAGGATCCGCTCCAGCGAGGCGCCCATCACGCCGACCGCGTCCTGCGCCTGCCGGCTGGCCCGGTTGATGCGCGGCACGATCACGCCGAGGATGGTGCCGGCCGCCAGGATCACACCGAGTGTGACCAGCAGCAGCACCGGATCCACCAGGCCCATCATCGCCACCGTCGCCACGAGCGTGAGCCCTCCGGTGCCGAGCCCCACGAGCGAGTCGGTGGTGACCTCGCGCAGCAGCGTCGTGTCCGAGGTGATGCGGGCCATCAGGTCGCCCGGCTCGCTGCGGTCCACGGCGGTGATGCGCAGCCGCAGCAGATACGACGACAGGGCGCGCCGCGCGCCGAGCACCACCGACTCGGCGGTGCGCCGCAGCACGTACGAACCCAGCGCACCGAGCGCCGCGTTCGCCACGACCAGCCCGGACATGATCAGCAGCGCCCCGGTGATGGCCCGGTCGTGGGACAGGTCGTCGATCAACTCCCGGGCCACCAGCGGCAGCAGCAGTCCGGTCGCGCCCGTGACCAGGGAGAGCACGGCACCCGCCAGCAGGGTCCACCGATGCGGGCGCACGTAGCCCAGGAGCAGCCGCCAGGTGGGCGGGGCCGGTTCGGTCGCTGCGATGCTCACGGGGCTCCTCCGAGGTGGTAAGGAGCCTTCAGGCTACGTCGGCCTCCTCCCGCGGAGCCCGCCAGTTCCGTGCCACGGCGAGCGTCAGGGGCCGTTCGGCCCCCTCGGGCAGACACTCGTCCAGCATGCGGGTCAGGACGTCACCCGGGCCGAGCTCCACACAGACCGTCACACCGTCGCGCCCGAGGAGGATTTTCCATGCACCCGACATGCTCCGGGCCGCCACCGAGTCCCTGCCCGCCGCCCGCCCCGACGCCCCCGCCGGGCACGGCAGCGGCACCGTCCTCGTCGGCTACGGCGCCGTGGAGGAACTGGCCCGCTTCGCCACCGACCCACGCTGGACCGTCCATGTCCCCGGTCATCCGGACGAGGTGCGGCGCGCGATCCGGTCCGCGGTGGGGCGCGGCGAGCGGGCCTTCGTGCATCTGTCCGGCGACCGCAACGCCGAACCGCACGGCCTGTCCGAGGGCTTCGAACTCGTCCGGGAAGGCCTCGACGGCATTGTCCTCGCCGTCGGCGCCACCCTCGACCCGGTGCTGCGCGCCACGGCAGGCCTCGACCCGACCGTGCTCTACGCCGCCACCGTCCGGCCCTTCGACGAGGTCGGCCTGCGCACCGCCGTCCTGGCCGCCGCCCACGCCGACGTCGTGCTCGTCGAACCCGGGCTGCCCGGCCTGTCGGCCCGGCACGTCGCCGAGACCCTGGTCCACGTACCGCACCGGCTGCTGCCGTTGGGCGGCGCGGACGGCCTGGACGAGGACGTCGTCGCCCGGGCCGTCCGGGACTTCCTCAGGTGACCGGCGCCTGACCGCGCCGTGCCAGGGCGTCCAGGGTCGCGTCGAGGTCGGCGGCGCGCGGGCGGTTGTGCGGCAGCTTCGACAGCAGGGCGGCCATGCCGCAGGTGTTGCTGAGCGCCGAGAAGACGAGGCCGCCCGCGACGCCGGCGGACAGCAACTGCCCGACCGGGTGCAGGAGTCCGAGTCCGAGACCCACCAGGACGATCGAGCCCGCGGTGAAACGGACCTGGCGCTCCATGGACCAGGTCGCGCGCGGGCTCGACGCCGGCCGGTGCAACTCGTGCCCGCGCTGCGCCCAGCCCTGGGTGCCGCCCGTGAGGGTCATGGCCTGGATCCCGTGCTCGGCGAGGACACGGCAGGCGTTCTCCGAGCGGGCCCCGGAGGCGCACACCACCAGGAGCTGCCCGTCGGGCATCCTGCGGAGCGCCGGCAGGGCGCTGTCGAGACGGTCCAGCGGGACGTTCAGTGCGCCGGGCAGATGACCGGCGGCGTACTCGCCCGGCGTGCGGACGTCGACGACGGTCAGCTGGGCCGACTCGGTCGATCCAGCCGACTCGATCGAATCGGTCACCCGGGCGTGGGCCTCCTCGACGTCGAGCGCCAGGGAGCTGTGGGGCGGTGTCATGGGGAATGAGATCCTTTCCGGAGTGGAGGTAAAATACCCCCAAGGGTATGCAGTGGTGTAGCGGGGTAGGCAGGGAGTGATCGTGGAGTTGCAGTTCGAGGGCGACGACCTCAAGTCGGTGCTGAACCGGTTGCGCCGGGCGCAGGGGCAGATCTCCGGAGTGATCAAGATGATCGAGGAGGGCCGCGACTGCGAGGACGTCGTCACTCAGCTCGCCGCCGCCTCCCGCGCCCTGGACCGGGCCGGCTTCGCGATCATCGCGACCGGGTTGCAGCAGTGCCTCACCGACGTCGAGCAGGGCCGGCGCGACGGCGAGACGGTGGGCCAGATGAAGGCACGACTGGAGAAGCTGTTCCTGTCGCTGGCGTAGCGGGCCCGGACCGGGCGTCCCGGGGGCGTCCGGCCGTCATACGACGGCGTCGGCCAGCATGAAGACGGCCACCGCCAGCAGGACGTATGCGAAGGTCCGCTGCAGCGTTCCGCCGGAGATCTTCCCGGCGAGCCGCTTGCCGTCCCACGCGCCGAGCACGGCGGCCGCGGCGAACGGTCCGACGGCGGCCCAGTCGACGCTCGCGGCCGAACCGGCCCGGGCCGCCAGTGCCACCAGCGAGTTGACGGTGATCACCAGCAGGCTGGTGCCCACGGCGACCCGCATCCGCAGCCCCACGACGCTCACCAGCGCCGGTACGGCCAGGAATCCGCCACCCACGCCCAGCACCCCGGTCACGGCACCGAGCCCGGCCCCGACCCGGACGACCCGCCCCGGACGCACCGGCACGTCCGCGCGCCGTACGGTGGCCGAAGGACGGAGCATGCGCAGCGCGGCGACAGCCGCGGTCACCGCGAACGCCCCGGTGAGCACCCCCGCGGGCAGCCGCCCGGACAGCGCGCCACCGGCCGCCGCCGGCAGCAGACCCGCCGCCGCGAACAGCGCCCCGGCACGCCAGCGCACCGTGCCCGCACGGGCGTGCGCGCCGAGCGCGGTGACCGAGGTGACGGCGACGACGACCAGACTCGCCGTGGCAGCCGCCGCGGGCGTGAAACCGAGCAGGTACATCAGCGCCGGTACGGCCAGCACACTGCCGCCGCCGCCCAGCGCACCGAGCGAGAGCCCCGTGACGCCACCGGCGAACAGGCCCAGGACGAGGGCGCTCACGTGGGGTCACTGGGGGTGGTACAGGACTCGGCCACCACCGGAAGCCCCGCCTGGGCCCAGGCCCGCATGCCGCCGATGACGTCCACCGCATCCGCTCCGCGTGCCGTGAGCAGCGCCGCGGCCTCGCGGGAGCGCCTGCCGGAGCGGCAGATCGCGACGACCGGGCGGCCCTGCGCGGTCTTGGGAAGCGTCTGACCGGACGTCAGCGCGGAGAGCGGCGCGAGGACCGCGCCCGGGGCGTGCCCCGCGGCCCATTCGTCGGGCTCGCGGACGTCCACGAGGACGGCGTCGGCGTCCGCCCGCGCCCGGGCCTCGGCCGGGGTGACACGGGCCATCGGGAGACCGGCGTCGCGCGCCGCCGCGAACCCGTCGTCGACCGCGACGACGTCACGTCCCACCGCGTCGAGCAGAGAGGCGGCGATGGCCGCCCGCATCCCGCCGGCACAGTGCACCCACACGGTGCCGTCCGGTATCTCCGCGAGACGGTCGCGCAGTTGGTGCACCGGTATGTGCACCGAACCCCTGATGTGTCCGATGCCACGCTCGGAGTCCCGCCGCACGTCCAGGATCACCACGCCGTCCTGCGCGGCCAGTTCGGCGAAGGTGCCACGCGGGAAGGAGCGGGACCGCTCACCCGGGCGGATCCAGTCGGCGGGGGAGCCGGTCGCCGCTGCGGCCGGCCGGTCGATGCCGACGCGGACGAGTTCCCGCTGGGCGGCGGCCAGTTGGGCGGGTGTCTCGGCGAGCAGCGTGACCGGCTTGCCCCACGGCAGCAGCCAGGCCAGATAGGCGGCGAGCTGCCCCTCCGCCTCGAAGTTGAACGACCCGGCGACATGCCCTTCGGCGAACGCGACCCGGTTGCGCAGATCCACCACCCACTCCCCGGCGGCCAGCCGCGCCGCGATCTCCTCGGCGTCGGCCGGTCGGGGCGGCGTCAGGTCCACGGGGGCCGGGCCCTCGGCGTTCACCGGGCCCATGTGGGTGTAGTACGCCGGGATGTCGTCGAGGCCGGCCAGCAGGTCGGCGACGAACGCGTCGACGTCCTTCACCAGGGCCTCGTTGACGACGCGCTCACGCCCGATCGTCGTCGTGTCCCCGCCCGCGGCCTGGGTGGCGGAGCAGAAGCTGCCGAAGCCGTGCGTCGGCAGGACCGCCGTCTCGTCCGGCAGCTCCGCGGCCAGCCGGCGCGCGGAGTCGTACTGCGCCCGCGCCAGGTGATCCGTCAGCCGGGGCTCCACCAGGTCTGGCCGCCCCACCGTGCCGATCAGCAGCGAACCGCCGGTGAACACGGCCATGGCCCGTCCCGCCTCCTCCAGGACGTACGACGTGTGGTGCGGGGTGTGCCCGGGAGTGGCCAGGGCGCGCAGCACCAGGCCGTCGTCGATCTCCGTACGGTCCCCGTCGGCGACCGGCACCCGCTCGTAGCCGACCCGCGCCGCGGCCGGCACCAGATAGGCGGCCCCGGTGAGCCGGGCGAGTTCCAGGCCGCCGGTCACGTAGTCGTTGTGCACATGGGTCTCGACGACCTGGGTGATCCGCACGCCTCGCAGCGCCGCGGCCGTGATCACCCGGTCGATGTCCCTGGGCGGATCGACCACCACGGCGCTGTGCGCACCGCCCGCCAGATAGCCGCGGTTGCCCAGCCCCGGCACGTCGATGGTGTCGACGAAGTACACGGCGGCACTCCTCTCCTGGTGAAGCCTGTGGGTACCCACGGGAGGAAATTACCCCCGGGGGTATGCGAACCACACTATCAGGTACCCCCGGGGGTATTTTTGGAAGTGACCGGAAGCCGATGTGAAGGCCGTCGCTCCGTGCCTTTACCGATCAGTCACGTCTAGGGTCGGAAGTGGACGGAGCCGCCGAGGAGAGGGTTCAGCACCATGGCGCAGGAAGTACGGGGCGTGATCGCACCGGGCAAGGACGAGGCCGTGCGCGTGGAGAGGATCGTCGTGCCGGACCCGGGGCCGGGCGAGGCCGTCGTACAGATCCAGGCCTGCGGGGTGTGTCACACCGACCTGCACTACAAGCAGGGCGGCATCAGCGACGACTTTCCCTTCCTGCTGGGGCACGAGGCGGCCGGGGTGGTGGAGTCGGTCGGTGAAGGGGTCACGGAGGTCGCTCCCGGCGACTTCGTGATCCTCAACTGGCGTGCGGTGTGCGGGAACTGCCGGGCCTGTCTGCGCGGCCGGCCCTGGTACTGCTTCGACACCCACAACGCGAAGCAGAAGATGACCTTGGCCTCGACCGGTCAGGAACTCTCCCCGGCGCTCGGCATCGGCGCCTTCGCGGAGAAGACGCTGGTCGCGGCCGGACAGTGCACCAAGGTCGACGCGTCGGTCGCCCCGCAGGTGGCCGGTCTGCTGGGCTGCGGCGTGATGGCCGGAATCGGCGCCGCGATCAACACCGGCAACGTCGGCCGGGGCGACACGGTCGCGGTGATCGGCTGCGGCGGCGTCGGCGACGCGGCGATCGCCGGGTCGAACCTGGCCGGGGCGGCGAAGATCATCGCCGTGGACATCGACGACCGCAAGCTGGACAAGGCCCGCACCATGGGCGCCACCCACACCGTCAACTCCCGCGAGACCGACCCCGTCGCGGCGATCCGCGAGCTGACCGGCGGGTTCGGCGCGGACGTGGTGATCGAGGCGGTGGGCCGCCCGGAGACGTACAAGCAGGCCTTCTACGCCCGCGACCTGGCCGGCACGGTCGTCCTGGTCGGCGTCCCCACCCCGGAGATGAAGCTGGAGCTGCCGCTGCTCGACGTCTTCGGCCGCGGCGGCGCGCTGAAGTCGTCCTGGTACGGCGACTGCCTGCCGAGCCGCGACTTCCCGATGCTCATCGACCTGCATCTGCAGGGCCGCCTGGACCTGGAGGCGTTCGTGACCGAGACCATCCAGCTCGACGAGGTGGAGAAGGCGTTCGAGCGCATGCACCACGGCGACGTCCTGCGCTCGGTGGTGCTGCTCTGATGGCCACCCGCATCGAACGCCTCGTCACCTCCGGGCAGTTCACGCTCGACGGCGGCACCTGGGAGGTCGACAACAACGTGTGGCTCGTCGGCGACGACCACGAGGTCGTCGTCATCGACGCCGCCCATGACGCCGACGCCATCGCCGAGGCCGTCGGCGACCGCCGCCTCACCGCGATCGTGTGCACCCACGCCCACAACGACCACATCGACGCCGCGCCCGCCCTGGCCGACCGCACCGGCGCCACGATCTGGCTCCACCCCGACGACCTGCCGCTGTGGAAGCAGACCCATCCGGACCGCGACCCCGACGCCCACCTCGTGGACGGCCAGATCATCGAGGCCGCGGGCGCCGACCTCACGGTCCTGCACACCCCGGGACACGCTCCGGGCGCGGTGTGCCTGCACGACCCCGGCCTCGGCGTCGTCTTCACCGGAGACACCCTCTTCCAGGGCGGCCCCGGCGCCACCGGCCGCTCCTACTCCCACTTCCCGACGATCATCGACTCCATCCGCACCCGCCTCCTCGCCCTCCCGTCCGACACCAAGGTCCTCACCGGCCACGGCGACCCGACGACCATCGGCGCCGAGGCGCCCCACCTCCAGGAGTGGATCGACCGCGGCCACTGAAGCCGGCCGGGTGACGGACCGGCAGGATCAGTAAAAGGCGACAGAAGATGTCCGGCTTACCCGGCACCCTCAAGAGCGACAGTGCTCGCAGAGGGTCGGGAGGCCGGACATGTCACAACCGCTCAAGGACAAGGTCGCACTGGTCGCCGGGGCGACACGAGGAGCCGGACGCGGCATCGCCGTGGAGCTCGGGGCGGCCGGGGCCACGGTCTACGTGACGGGACGCAGCACGCGTGCCCGACGCTCGGAGTACGACCGGCCCGAGACGATCGAGGGCACCGCCGACCTGGTCACCGAGGCGGGCGGCAACGGCATCGCCGTACCCACCGACCACCTCGAACCGGCCCAGGTCCGCACTCTCGTCGACCGCATCGCGGACGAACAGGGCCGCCTGGACGTCCTCGTCAACGACGTCTGGGGCGGCGAGAAGCTCTTCGCCTGGGACAGCCCCGTCTGGGAGCACGACCTCGACAAGGGCCTGCGGCTGCTCCGGCTCGCCGTCGAGACCCACGCCATCACCAGCCACCACGCCCTGCCCCTGCTTCTGCGCCACCCGGGCGGACTGGTCGTCGAGATGACCGACGGCACGGCGGACTACAACCGCGTCAACTACCGCGCCTCCTTCTTCTACGACCTCGCCAAGGCCTCCGTCCTGCGCATGGCCTTCTCCCTCGGCCATGAACTCGGACCGCGCGGCGCCACCGCCGTCGCCCTGACGCCCGGCTGGCTGCGCTCGGAGATGATGCTCGACGGCTTCGAGGTGCGCGAGGACAACTGGCGCGACGCCCTCGAACGCGTCCCGCACTTCGCCATCTCCGAGACCCCGCGCTACGTGGGCCGCGCCGTCGCCGCCCTGGCCGCCGACCCCGACGTGTCCCGCTGGAACGGCGAGTCCCTCTCCAGCGGGCAGCTCGCCCAGGTCTACGGCTTCACGGACCTCGACGGCAGCCGGCCCGACGCCTGGCGCTACCTCGTCGAGGTCCAGGACGCGGGGAAGCCGGCGGACACGACGGGTTACCGCTGAGGCGGCATCGGATCGACTGCGGGGAGTGGCCAGCGCGCGGAGTGGCCCGGCGGGAGCCCGAGGTCCTGACGCACCGCCGCGTAGTAGCCCTCACGCCCGGCGCGCTGCCGCTCCAACAGCGCCTGCCAGGTCTCGCGGTCGTCCCGGCGCTCCCGCACGAACCGTTCCATCTCCATCGCCGTCACGACCCAGGCCCGCGCCTTCTCCACCACCGCGGGGCTGCCCAGCATGATCAGCGCTTCACCCGAGGGGTCCCGGCGGGTGGTCGCTTCCGCCAGCAGCGGCTGGGCCTGTTCGAGCGTCAAGGGGTCCGGGTGCGGATCGACACCGGCCGTGGCCGCGACGCGATATGTCACCGTGACCGTCTTTTTCACCGACTGCGCGTAGTCGGCGTACACCGCCAGCCGTCGCTCCTCCCAACGCGCCGCCTGCTCCCGCCGGAACCTCGCCTGATCGCCCCGCACGACCACCACATACGAACCGAGCGCGCCGATCACGACGCCGATGAGCGCGGGGAGTTGCTGTATGAACGCGGACATGGACGCACGCTATCTGCCCGGATGATCGTCCCGGCACTACCGTTCGGCCCATGACGGACACAACGCGCTTCGCAGGTCACGGAGTCCTGATCACCGGCGCGGCCCGCGGTATCGGCGCGGCCACCGCACGCCGGTTCGCGGAGGAGGGAGCGAGCGTCCTGGTGACCGACCGGGACGGCCCCGAGGCCGAGCGGACGGCGGCCCGGCTCCGCGGGCACGGGCTGGCGGCGGAGGCGCTGGCCTGCGACGTCGCCGACCGCGAGTCCGTCGAGGCGGCCGTCGCCCACGCCGTCGACACCTTCGGTTCCCTCGACGTACTGGTCAACAGCGCCGCCTCCTGCACGCCGGACACCCCGTTCTTCGAGGACGGCCCCGACGAGGCCTGGGCCCGCGACCTCGACATCACCCTGACCGGCAGCTACCGCTGCTGCCGCGCCGCCCTGCCGCACCTCGCCGCCACCGGCCACGGCGCCATCGTGAACATCGGCTCCGTCAACGCCCTCCAGGACTTCGGCAACCACGCCTACAGCGCCGCCAAGGCCGGCCTCGGCTCCCTCACCCGCACCCTCGCCGGGCACGCCGCCGCCCGCGGGGTCCGGGTGAACCTGGTGACGCCGGGCACGGTGCGAACCTCGGCCTGGGAGGGACGGGACGCGGAACTCGACGCGATCCGCCCGCTGTACCCCCTGGGCCGGGTCGGCGAACCCGAGGACATCGCCGCCGCGGTCGCCTTCCTGGCCTCCCGCGACGCGGCCTGGATCACCGGCGCCACCCTCACCGTCGACGGCGGCCTGACGGCGGTCAACACGGGGTTCCACAGGGGGACACGGGTGCGGGGAAGCGCATGAACGCCACACGACACAGGACGGCTCCCCGCCCAGGTGGCGGGGAGCCTGGAAAGCCGTAGGGCAGTCGCGGTGACTACCGGGGCGTGACCTCTTCCTTGGTGCCGCTACGCCGGATCCGCTCCCGTACCACTGAGATCGCGATCACCAGGGCGGCGACGAGCACGGAGAGCAGGACCTGACTCCGTCCACCGCCCTCGCTGTCGTCAGTGAGCATGTAGACGAGCACGAACGAGATCATCCCGATCGTCGCCCACGTCAGATAGGGGAACAGCCACATCCGGACCACGAGCTTCTCCGGGCTCTCGCGCAGGATGATCCCCCGCATCCGCAGTTGCGAGAAGCAGATGACCAGCCACACGAAGAGCGCGATCGCGCCCGAGGAGTTCAGCAGGAACTGGAAGACGGTGTCCTTCCACAGGTAGTTGAAGACGACCGCGACGAAGCCGAAGGCCACCGAGGCCAGGATCGCCGCGTGCGGGACACCGCGGGAGTTCGTGCGGACGAAGGCCTGCGGCGCGTCGCCACGCTGGCCGAGGGAGAAGGCCATGCGGGAGGCGGTGTAGAGGCCGGAGTTGAGACAGGACAGCACCGCCGTCAGCACGACGACGTTCATGATCTGCCCGGCGTGCGGGATGCCGATCGAGTCCAGGGCAGCCACGTACGAACCGTGCTTGGCGATCGAGGGGTCGTTCCACGGCAGCAGCGAGACCACGACGAGGATCGAGCCGACGTAGAACACGCCGACCCGCCAGATGACGCTCCTGGTGGCCTTGGCGACCGCCCGGCGCGCGTCCGGGGACTCACCGGCGGCGAGGGTGACGATCTCGCTGCCCATGAAGGAGAAGACGACCAGCAGGATGCCGGTGAGGATCGCGCCGGGCCCGTTGGGCAGGAAGCCGCCGTGCTCGGTGAGATTGCCGAAGCCGGTCGCGGCGTGGTCGGAGCCGGGCAGCACCCCGAAGATCGCCAGGCCGCCGAGGACGATGAAGCCCGCGATGGCGACGACCTTGATGCCGGCGAACCAGAACTCGAACTCGCCGAAGGAGCCGACCGAGGCCAGGTTCGTGGCGGTGAGCACCACCATCACGATCAGCGCCCACGCCCACTGCGGTACGGCCGGCACCCACCCCTCCAGGATCACGGCACCCGCGGTCGCCTCCACGGCGAGCACGACGACCCAGAAGAACCAGTACAGCCAGCCGATGGAGAACCCGGCCCAGCGACCGAGCGCCCGGTCCGCGTAGGCGGAGAAGGAGCCCGAGGACGGATTGGCCGCGGCCATCTCGCCGAGCATCCGCATCACGAAGACGACCAGGGCGCCGACCAGCACGTACGACACCAGGATGCCGGGTCCGGCGGCGGCGATACCGGAGGCGGAGCCCACGAAGAGACCGGCGCCGATCACCCCGCCGATGGCGATCATCGACAGATGGCGGTTCTTGAGACCGGCCCGCAGACCTGCCTGCTCCGGGGGCCGACCACCGGTGGGCGGAGCGGTGTCAGGGGCCAGGGAATCAGGGGGACGTGTAGTCATGTCGACATCCGTTGTGTGGTGGGGAGGAACCAGATGTGGGGAGGACCATGGGGGGCGAGCATGCCGGGACGTCCGCGGGCCGCCCTGTCTCCTTGTGGGAGGTGAGCCGCATCACTTGCGGATAAGGATTTGCGTCAGCGTACGGGGGGCCACGGGGCGAGGTGTTTGTTCCCACGGACAGATTCGCCCACGATGCCTGTCCGGTCGGCCAATGCGGAGTCGGGGTCAGCCGGTGCGTGGCAGCCGCAGCTGCAGCATGGCCAGCAGACGCTGATCGGGACGGCTCAGGTCGAGACCGGTCAGCTCCTCGGCCCGGCGAAGGCGGTAGCGCAGCGTGTTGGGGTGCACGTGCAGTTGGGCGGCGGCCTCCCGGACGTCACCGAAGGCATTCAGGTAGGCCAGCAGGGACTCGGCCATGCGGCCCTGGTGCCGGCCGTCGTGTGCCACCAGGGCGGTCAGCCGTGGATCCCGGATGTCGGGGTGGGCGGCGAGCAGCGTCAGCAACTCGCTGACCAGCACTTCCGCCTGGATGTCGGGCAGGGCGGCGACCGCGGTGGGAAGGCCGGCGCCCAGCATGGCGTCGAGGATGCGGTCGGCCTCGCGGCGGGACTCGGGGACGTCGCCGAGCCCGGACACCAGGCAGCCGACCGAGCCGCGCAGCGGCAGGCCCAGGTGGCGGCGCGCCGCGTCGGTGATCTCCTGGCACCAGCCGCGCAGCGTGTCCGTGTCGATGCTGCGCGGCAGCTGGGGCAGGAGCACGTAGATGCGGGGGTCCAGCTGGGTGACCAGCGCGCTGCGGTGCCGAGCGGCGATGTGCACCGAGATCAGGTTGGTGACCTCGGTGTGGGTGAGCTCCGGCGCGGCGCCGACATGGCTCGTCTCCGGCGCGGCGACGACCTCACCGGTCCCGTACGAGAACCCCAGGACGGCGGCCGGGAGGCCGGCGTCGTATCCCAGGTGGGTGGCGAGCGGCTGCGGCCCGGTGCTCCCCTCCAGAAGTCCGGCCAGCAGGGTCCGGGTGAGCGTCAGGCCCTCGGAGAGTTCCCGGCGGCGGCGTACCAGGTGGTGCGCGGCGACCCGGGCGGCACCCAGAAGTGCCTGCTCCGAGTGGCCGGACAGGGGCGTCGAGCCCTCTTGCACCCAGATGGTGCCCAGCTGCCGGTCCCCGGACCGTATCGCCACCGCGAGCCGGCGGCGGATCCCCAGCTCCGGGTGGCTGTCAATACCGATGACCTGGTCACTGGAGTGCAGGTGCTGGAACACCCCCCACGCGCGCAGCTTCGCCAGATACGCCTCCGGCCCCTGCCAGCCGAGGATGGAACGCCGCCGCAGGTCGTCGATCTCGTCGGAGTCGGTGGAACGGGAGTAGGCCAGCACCCGGTTGGCCGCGTCCTCGATGCTGACGATGCCATGGGTGAGGACGGCGGTGGTCTGGGCGAGCGAGAAGAGGTCGCCTTCCTCGGCCCCTTCGCCGGGGTGGCCCGGAGAAGCGTCGTCTAGGGCGGCGCGGGCCAACGCGTTCACCTGCTCCCAGCGCGCTTCGCTGCGCAGCGAGAGCAGGGCCACCCCGGCCTCGGCGGCGGTCTCGCCGAGGGCCGCGGCCTGACCGGGACCGTCCAGTTTGATCACGGCGGCGGCGGCTCCGTCGCGGGCGGCCGCGCGCAGCGCGGGAAGGGCGGCGCGGCCCCGGGCGCCGATGACGAGGACCAGCTCGCCGGGCTGGGCCGTCGGAGGGTCCTCGGGGTCGAGCAGGGCGACGCCCCGGATCTCGACGTCGAGCCCGGCGGGAGCGGCCTGCACCTCTACCAGGGTGTCGCCCAGGGCCATCAGCAGGTGGCGCAGGCTGATGCCGACTGGGGGCGGAGACGCTGCGGCCGGATCCATGAACGGGGATCGTACTGGGGCACGGCGGTCGGCCCGCAAGCAGCGTCCAGGCATCGTCGCGGGCTGTCCGCCTGTCAGGGCCTCTCGACGCCCCGCACGCTGTCGAGCCCGGAAGCGATCGCGGCGAGCACGCGGTCCGTGTCGGTTTCGGACGTACGCCAGTTGCTGAACGCCGCCCGCAGCGCGGGAGTGCCGTCGTACACGGTCGGAGTGAGGAACGTCTCGCCGGACGCGGCGACGGCCTGGGCCAGCGCGTCGACCCGCTCCCGGGTCGGCTCCTCGGCGAGCGTGAAGCAGACGACGTTGAGCCGGACCGGCGCGAGCAGAGTGAGCCCGGGGAGGCCGGCGATGCGCTCGCCGAGGCGCCGGGCGAGAGCGACGGTGCGCTCGATGATCTCGCGGTGCCCCGCACGGCCGTATGCCATCAGTGAGAACCAGGCGGGCAGCGCCCGCAGCCGGCGTGAGCTCTCCGGCGTGAGGTGGAGGAAGTCGGGGTCCTTCGTGGGCAGCCCGATGTACGGCGACGCGTTGTGGAAGACGTTCACCTGGAGGTCCTGTCGGCGGGTGAACTGGAGCGCCGCGTCGTAGGGCACGTTGAGCCATTTGTGCAGGTCGACGCAGATCGAGTCGGCCGCGTCGAGGCCGTCGACGAGGTGCGCGTACAGAGGGGAGAGGGCGGCGAAACCGCCGAAGGCGGCGTCGACGTGGAGCCAGAAGTCGTAGCGGTCCTTGAGCGCGGCCACGGCCCGCAGGTCGTCGAAGTCCACGGTGTTCACGGTCCCGGCGTTGGCCACGACGATCGCCGGGCGGCCCTGAAGCGCGTCGAGGGCGTCGGCAAGCCGGTCGACGTTCACGGCCTCGCGGTTGCCGGCCAGCACCGGCACGCGCCGGAGCCGGTCCCGGCCGATGCCGAGCACGGCCAGCGCCTTGAGGACGGTGGAGTGGGCGCTGCCGGACAGCACGTCGACCGGGCCGAGGGCCGCGAGCCCGTCCCGGGCGACGCAGACGCCGCCGCGCTCGCCCAGCCACTCCCGGGCGATGGCGAGCCCCACGGTGTTGGACGCGGTCGCACCGGTCACGAACGCCCCGCTGTGCGCATCGCTCAGCCCGAACAGCTCCCGCAGCCAGCTCACCGTCTCCCGTTCCAGTGCCGTCGCCCAGGAGTCGGCAGCGTTGATCACGTTCTGGTCGTACGTGCTCGTCAGCCAGTCCCCGGCGAGCGCGGCCGGTGTGGCACCGCCGGTGACGAAGCCGAGGTAGCGCGGACCGGCCGAGCCGGAGAAGCCGGGCGCCCACCGTTCGGCGAACCGCGTGAGGGCACCCCCGGCCCCGACACCCTCGGCCGGGAGGTCCTCGCGATCCGGAGCGCTGTCCAGGCGTACGACCGGCCGCTCGGCCAGGCCGGCCAGCTCCCGCGCGGCGAGGTCGCGGGCGGACCGCAGGATCTCGGGGAGGCGGGAGAGATCGTCGGCGAGTGTGGAGTGCATGAGCAGCAGCGTAGGCACAACTTCACCGTTCGGTCACAGACCTGCCGGCTCGCACAACCGAGCTCCCGGCGCACCGGTCTAGCCAGCAGAGACCACACGAACGCAAGGGAGAGGCCCGGCCATGGGGGACATACGCAGACGGCGCGCCGTCGCACTCGGCATCACGTCAGGACTCGTCGCACCGCTCGCGCTGACGCTCGGCGCCGCACCGGCGCAGGCCGCGCCGAGCTGCACGACCCAGACCGGGCCGTATCAGAAGAAGGTCGAGAAGTTCCTCGGCCGGCCGGTCGACGGCAAGCAGTCCAGCGCCGACTGCAAGGCCGTCCGGGCCTTCCAGACAAAGCACGGCATCACCCCGAACGTCGGCTACGCGGGCCCGGTGACCTGGGGCGTGATGGACCTGATGCTGAAGCAGAAGGCCGTCGGCAAGAACCCCAACAAGGACGGCAAGTGCCCTGTCAACAAGGGCCGCATCGCCTGTGTGAACCTCACGCTCCAGCTGAGCTGGATCCAGGACGGCAAGAAGCTGGTGTACGGCCCGGTCCCGGTCCGCACCGGCCGTAACGGCTACGAGACGCGCACCGGCCTGAAGAAGATCTACTGGCGCAACATCGACCACGTGTCGAGCATCTACCACGTGCCGATGCCGTACTCCCAGTTCTTCGACGGCGGCCAGGCCTTCCACTCGGTCGGCGTCAGCATGTGGAACCCGCCGGGCTCGCACGGCTGCGTCAACATGACCAAGACCGACGCGAAGAAGTACTGGTCGCTGCTGAAGAACGGCGACGACGTCTACGTGTACGGCCGCAAGCCGGGCACCTGAGTCAGGACAGGCACCCGGCTCGCGGGTCGAGGTCGGGGAAACGTCACGCCTCGGGCGCGTCCCCGAAGTCCGGGATCTCCAGCCTGACCCCGCCCTGCCGCGCCGACTCGTGCGCGACGATGCCCGGCAGGGTGTAGCGGGCCGCCACCCACGCGTTCACGGACGGCAGGGTGCGGCTGTTGACCGCGGTCACGAAGTCGTCCACCAGGAAGTGGTGGCTGCCCTCGTGACCGTTGTGCAGGTTGTCGAACTCCCGGGGCAGCCGGGAGCGGTCGTGCACCGGCGCCGAACCCGAGGTGAAGGCGGCCCGCAGCTCCGGCGCGATGTGCTGGAGCGACGGGTCGTCAGGAGCCATGGTGGGCTTGGGCTCCAGCAGCTCGCTGATGTCCTTGACGCCCTTCTTGTCCTGCCACAGGGCCACGGTGGCCAACTGCTCCATGCTCCCCTCGGTGCCGAAGAAGCGGAAACGGGACTCCCGTATGTGCGACGGGTAACCCACCCGCCGGAACTCGTTCGTACGGAACGAGCCGCCGCCCGCGACCTCGAACAACGCCGTCGCGTTGGACACGTCGTTGCCGAACTGGCTGACGGACTTGTCGAAGACGCCGTCGCCGCGGTCGTCCACGACCCCGATCGCCGACACGCTCACCGCGTGCGTCCGCCACGCCCCCAGCACCCCGCCCACCGCGTGGGTCGGGTAGAGCAGCGGGGGATAGCTGGCGGTCGCCTTCCAGTTCTCGCCGCCGCTGTACTGGTACGCCTCGTAGAACCCCAGGTCCATGTCGTGGACGTAGTCGCCCTCGGCGTAGAACAGCCGCCCGAAGGCGCCCTCGGCGATCTGGTTGCGGGCGTGCACCGTCGCCGGGTTGTACTCGCTGGTCTCACCCATCATGTAGGTCAGTCCGGTCGCCTTGACGGCGTCGATGATCGCCGCGATCTCCTCGGTGGTGATCGCCATGGGGACCGCGGAGTAGACGTGCTTGCCGGCGTTCAGGCCCTGGAGGACCAGCGGGCCGTGGGTCCAGCGCTGAGTGAAGATCGCGACCGCGTCCACGGCCTTCGACTCCAGCATCGCCTCGTACGAGGGGAAGGTGCCGGCCAGTCCCTGTGCGTCGGCGAGCTGCTCGGCCCGCTCGGGCAGCAGATCGGTGACGTACACGTCGCCGACACCGGGGTGGGCCTGGAACAGCGTGGCGAACTGGCCGGAGAACTGGCCGGCGCCGACGATGCCGAGGGAGAACGTCATGGAGGGTGTGCCTTTCACTGGCCGAGGATCAGGTTGATCTGGTCGTTGGTCTTCTCGAGGCTGCTCACGGGTTTTCCGTTGCCGTAGATGTCCTCCATCGCGGGCGTCATGAGCGCCGTCATGTCCGCCGAGTAGCTGGCGATCGGATAGGAGAAGGTCCGGAAGCGCTTCTTGTCGGCCACGGGTTCGGTGAAGGCCGACACGTCGATGCCCTTCTTGTCGTAGGCGGCGACGGCGGCCCTCGTCCCGGCCGGAGTGGCGGGGAAGACGACGCCGTACCTGCCGACGACGGTCTGGCACTCGTCGGAGGCCAGATACGCCACCCACTTGCGGGCGCCCGCCTTGTTCTTGGCGGCCTTGGTGATCGAGTCGGCGAGACCGTTCATCATGGTGGCCCGTTTGCCGGTCGGGCCGACCGGTGTGAGCGCGGTCTTCATGTTCATGCCCTTGAAGCCCGCGTAGGTGGAGATCATCCAGGCACCGTCGAACGCGGCGGCGGCCTTCCCCGCGGCGACCTGGGTGTTGGCCTGGTTGGACTGGATGTTGTAGTCGGACAGCGGGGGCATGTAGCCCTTCTTCGCCAGCCCGAAGTACCACTGGATGACCGACTGGAAGGTCTTGCTGCCGTACTGGTACTTGGTGCCCCAGCGCGGCTTGTCCAGATAGCTCCAGCCGGCGGAGGCAGCGAAGTTGCTCCACTGGGTCTGGCCGTCGCCGAAGCCGCCGCCGTTGCTGGCCAGGCCGTACACCTCGACGTTGTTCTTGTCGAAGCCGGGCTCGTCGCCGCGCCTGCCGTTCTTGTCGATCGTCAGACGGGCGACGGCCTCCTCGAAGGTGCCGCCGTCCTTCGGGTTCCAGGCCAGGTTGTTCAGCTGCTCGGCGGTCAGCCCGGCGTCGTTGGCCATCTTCTCGTTGTAGAAGAGCGCGACGGTGTCCCAGTCCTTGGGAGCGCCGTACCGGTGGCCGTCCTGGCCGATCCAGTTGGCGGCGAGCCCCGGCTGGTAGTCGGAGTCCTCGATGCCGAGGTCGTCGAGCGGTTCGAGGACCTTGAGATCGGTGAACTGGCCGAAGTTCTGGATGTGGTCGGTGAACACGTCCGGCTGGGTGCCCGCGATGAAGCCGGCGGTCAGCTTGGTCCAGTAGTCGCTCCAGCCCAACTGGGTGATCTTCACCTTGAGTCCGGGGTTCTCCTTCTCGAACCCCTTGGCGCAGGCCTGGTAGGCGGGCAGCTGGTTGGCGTCCCACAGCCAGTACGTCACCGTGTTCGCGGACGATCCGGCCGAGCCGCCGTTCGCGCAGCCGGTCACCAGGGACAGTGCCAGCGCTCCGGCGAGCGCGGTCAGCGTACGAAGTCGCATGCTCGTTCCCTCACTTGATCCCGGTGAAGCCGATGGAGCTGACGATGCGGCGGGCGAAGCAGGCGAACAGCACCAGCATCGGCAGCGCGGCGATGAGCGTCGCCGCCATGAGCCCCGACCAGTCGACGCCGGTCGCCGGCGTCTGTGCCCGGAAGACCGCCAGTGCCACGGTCAGCACGCGCGAGCTGTCGCTGTAGGAGACCATCAGCGGCCAGAAGTAGTCGTTCCAGGAGGTGATGTACGTCAGGACGCCCAGCGTGATGATCGGCGTGGACGCCATCGGGAGGACGACCCGGAAGAAGATCCTCACCTTCCCGGCGCCGTCGAGCAGAGCGGCCTCCTCGACCTCGCCGGGGATGTTCATGAAGAACTGCCGCAGGAAGAACACCGCGAACGGGGTCATGAACAGGCTCGGCAGCGCGATGCCCAAGAGGGTGTCCACCAGGTGGAGTTGCTTGATGAGCACGAAGTTGGGCAGCAGCGTGAAGATGGTCGGCACCATCAGCCCGGCCAGGAACAGACCGAACACCTTGTCGCGCCCGCGCCAGCGCAGTCGGGAGAAGGCGTACGCGGCCATCGCGGAGAAGAAGAGCTGGCAGCCCGTGATCAGGGTCGAGACGATCACCGAGTTGAGCAGATAGCGCCAGAAGTCGAGCCCGCCGCCCGCACCGCCCTGCGCGACCGCCTCCTCGGCCGACTGCAGGCCGAGGGCCCGCTGGAAGCCGGTGCCGGTGACATCGACGGGCAGCGGGTCGGTGGGGTCGGCGCTCAGACCGGCGTTGGTGGAGAGCGCGGTGCGCAGGATCCAGTAGAACGGCAGCAGGGTGATGAGGACGATGAGACCCATCAAGGTCCAGGCGGCGGCCCGCCCCGGGGAGAACCTGCGCCTGACCGGCCGTACGGTCTTCGTGGTCGTGGTCGTGGTCGTGGTCGTTGTCACGGCAGCCATGTCGGTGTCTCCCTTCCGTCAGCCGAGGTCGGTCTGGCCGGCCCTGGTGAGCCGGTACTGCAGGACGGTGATCGCGCTGAGCACGATGAGCAGGGCGACGGACATCGCCGAGGCGTAGCCGAACTGGAAGCGGCCGAAGGCGGAACCGTAGATGTAGTACTGGAGCACGTTCGTCGCGTTCGCCGGACCGCCCGCGGTCGTCACCGCGACCGTGTCGAACACCTGGAACGAACCGATCACCGTCATGATCAGAACGACCGCGAGGACCGGACGCAGCAGCGGCATCGTGATCCGCCAGAACATGCGCCACTCGCTCGCGCCGTCCACCTTCGCGGCCTCGTACATGTCGTTCGGGATCGCCTGAAGACCGGCGAAGAGCAACAGGGCGGTGTAGCCGACGTGCCGCCAGACGTTGATCAGGGCGATGGTGGGGATCGCCCAGGTCTCGTCGGCGAGGAACGGTATGCGGTCCACACCGACGGCGCTGATGATCTCGTTGCCGATGCCGAGCTGCGTGTCGAGGATCCACAGCCAGACCAGGCCGGCCACGACGTTCGACATCAGGTACGGGGTGAGCACGATGCCCCGCAGCAGTGCCGACTGGGTCAGCCGCTGGAGCAGGACGGCGATGGCGAGCGCCGCGACCGTCTGGACGCCGATGTTGATGAAGACGTACTCGACGGTGACCGTCAACGAGTTCCAGAAGATCGGGTCGTTGACCATGCGGACGTAGTTGTCGAACCCCACCCACTCCGCCGGTGTGAGCAGGTTGAACCGGGTGAAGCTCAGATAGATGCCCCGCAGCGTCGGCCAGAGCAGGAAGACCAGGAAGCCCAGCAGCGCCGGAGCGATGAACACCGCGGCGAGCCGCCCGTCCCCCTGGTTCTCGCGGGAGCGGGCCCGCCGTGTCCTCGACTTGGTCCCTGCCCCCTGCGCGCCGCCGAGCGGCAGACGCGACGGAGGGCTGCTGGAGGCGATGGTCATCGGGAGACTCCCTCGTCTGCGGCGGCTCATCCTCGGGAACTTACTTTTGTGGCGAAAGAATCCAGCCGTCAAGAGGTGGGCGAACATCTTCTTCGAGCCGGTCCTGTGGCCCTAGAATGACCGTGTTGGTTTCATGAAGAAAAAAAATCATGTGGGAGTCTGACGACCATGACCCCAGTAGCCGCCAGCTGGCTTCCGCTCAGCCCCGGTGAACGCTCGGTGGCGATCGAGGTGCTCCTCGGTGGTCCCCTGTCCCGCACCGAACTCGCCCGGCGCCTCGACCTGTCCGCGGGCAGCCTCACCCGGCTGACCAAACCGCTGATCGAGTCGGGTCTCCTGGTCGAGGTCACCGAAGCGGGGGTCCAGGCGGAGACGCGTCAGGGCCGGCCCTCCCAGCCGCTGGACGTCGTCGCGGAATCCCGCTCCTTCATCGGCTTCAAGGTCACCGAGGACATGGTCTACGGCGTCGTCACCACCCTCAGGAGCGAGATCGTCGCCCGCTACGACCGTCCGCTCGCCAGCCGTGAGCCGGCCGCGGTGGTGGAGGTGCTGGGGGAGATGGCCGACACGCTCGCCGCCGCTCACCCGCGGCTCGCCGGGATCGGTATCGGCGTGGGCGGCCTGGTCGAGGACCGGTCCGTGGTCGCGGAGTCACCGTTCCTGAACTGGCGTGACGTACCGCTCGCCGACCTGGTCGAGGAGCGCACGGGAATGCCGGTCGTCGTGGAGAACGACGTCGCCGCCCTCGTCGAGGCGGAGACCTGGTTCGGCGCCGGCCGCGGCCTGGAGCGCTTCGTCGTCCTCACCATCGGCGCCGGCATCGGCTACGGGCTGGTGCTGGGCGGCAAGCGGGTGCCCTACGCCGAGGAGGACCGCGGCTTCGGCCGCCACTGGATCGTCGACCCCAACGGTCCGCTCACCCCGGACGGGGCGCGCGGCAGCGCCGTCTCCCTGCTGACCATCCCCAACATCCGCTACCAGGTCCATGCGGGCACCGGCCGCGACCGGACGTACGAGGAGATCCTCGAGCTCGCCGCGGCCGGCGAGCCGATGCCGGCCCGCGTCATCGAGGAGGCCGCCCGGGCGCTGGGCACCCTGGTCGCGCAGATCGGCAACTTCGTGCTGCCGCAGAAGATCCTTCTCGCCGGCGAAGGAGTGGGCCTCATGGACGTCGCCGGGAAGACCGTGACGGAGACCATCCGCGCCCGGCGGCACCCGCTGGCCGCTCCGATCGACCTGGAGACCAAGGTGTCCGACTTTCACGACTGGGCCCGTGGGGCGGCCGTTCTCGCGATCCAGGTCCTGGTGCTCGGGGCGGCGGACGCCTGAACTCCGCGATCTCCGTTGACAGATGGAAGTGATCAGCAACACGGTCCGTTTTGCCCGTATTGTGCGACCTTACTCACAGCGCCTTCACCTACGGAGCCGTATGCTTCACAGCATGTCCACCACTGTTGAATTCGCCTCCGAGCGATCGGCTGACGAGGTCAACGAGGAGATCCGGGCGCTGTGGCGCCGGGCGGGCGGGACACTGAGCGGCGAGCAGCGCGAGGAATACCAGCGCCTTGTCCTGGAGTGGGCCGCCGCGGCCCCCCAGCCGGCGAAGGCGGCCTGAACACTCGCCTCGGCGCAGCCCCGGGCATCCTCCT
>CBFGZZ010000035.1:0-36444 GCA_965653385.1 uncultured Streptomyces sp.
CGGGGGGGAGGGTGGTGGGTCGTTCAGCGGCGCCCTCCCCCCGGGCCCCAGGGGGCCCTGCGCCTGGGGGCGGCGTCCGGCTGCGGGGCGGCCGCCCCCCCACAAGCGGACCACTCCTACGCCCGAGGCCCCCCAGAAGACCCCCGAACCATCAGCTCCCCCCGAATCGTCGCGATCCCCCCGGGCGGCGGCTCCTCGCGCCCCATCGCGATCCGGCCGGCCCGCGCCCCCGCCTCCGACAACGGCAGCCTCACCGTCGTGAGAGAAGGCACCGCGTCGATGCTGAAGGGGAGGTCATCGAACCCCGCCACCGACACGTCCTCCGGAATCCGCAACCCGGAGTCCCGCAGGGCGGCGCACGCGCCCAGCGCGACGGAGTCGTTGGCGGCCACCACGGCGGTCAGGGACGGGTCCCGCCGCAGCAGTTCCAGCGTCGCCTCGTAGCCGGACTGACGGTCGTAGCGGCCGTACACCGTCCAGCGGGGGTCCTCCTCGATGCCGTGCGCCTCCAGGGCGGCGCGGTGGCCCTCCAGGCGGTGCCGGGTCGTCGTGCGCTCCTCCGGGCCCGCGATGTAGCCGAGGCGCCGGTGGCCCAGGCCGATCAGGTGCTCGGTCAGTTCACGGCCGCCGCCGCGGTTGTCGAAGGTCAGCGCGATGGCGCCGGTGTCGGGTGCGGGCGGGCGGCCGCAGAGCACGACCCGGGTCCCGGCGTCCGCCAGCTTGCGCAGCTTGGACGCGACCGCGGCCGCGTGCGGCGCGTTCTCCATCGCCCCACCGGTCAGTACGACGGCGGCGGCCCGCTGCCGCTGCAACAGGGTCAGGTACGTCAGCTCGCGCTCCGGCGAACCCCCCGTGTTGCAGACCACCGCCAGGCGCTCACCGCCCGCCCGGCCGCCCGGCCCGCCGATCTCCGACTGGATCGCGCTCGCCATGATCCCGAAGAAGGGGTCGGCGATGTCGTTCACCAGGATGCCGACCAGGTCGGAGGTGGCGGCCGCCAGCGCGCTCGCCGGCCCGTTCAGCACGTAGTCCAGCTCGTCCACCGCCCGCAGCACCCGCTCCCGGGTGGAGGCGGCTACGGGATAGTTCCCGTTCAGCACGCGCGACACCGTCGCGGGGGAGACCTGGGCGCGGGCCGCCACGTCCGCCAGGGTCACCGTCATCTCGTCGTCCTCCGGTCGCGCATCTCGTCGTACCACCTCGTACCGCTCACGCTCGTACTGCTCACGCTCACTGCTCACGCTCGTACCGCTCACAGACAGGCCTGCCTCCTCGTAGACAGCCCGTCAGCGGCCACGGTTCCGTGTATGTCGAGCAGACCTTACGGCCAAGAACCCCCGTTGTTCGTCCCCTCGAACAACTCAACCCGGTCACGGTCTTGTCCGGACCCCTGGTCAGAGGCTAGCTTCTTATCGCATAGAAAGCGCTTGCTGTGACGCTCAACAGGGTAGGGGCGTACGCGGCACGCAGAACCGCGTACGACGCTGCGTACGACGCCTACGAAGGGAATGACGTGACACGCAAGACGGTGCGTATCGCCATGAACGGTGTGACGGGGCGCATGGGCTACCGCCAGCACCTGGTCCGCTCCATCCTGGCCCTCCGTGAGCAGGGCGGTCTCGACCTCGGCGACGGCACCGTGCTGTGGCCGGAGCCGATCCTGGTCGGCCGCCGCGAGCACGCCCTCAAGGCGCTCGCCGAGCAGCACGGCCTGGACCCGGAGAACATCTCGACCGACGTGGACGCCGTCCTCGCCGACCCGACCGTCGAGATCTACTTCGACGCCCAGGTCACCTCCGCCCGCGAGGAGGCGATCAAGAAGGCGATCGCGGCGGGGAAGCACATCTACACGGAGAAGCCGACCGCGACCGGTCTCGAAGGAGCCCTGGAGCTCGCCCGGCTCGCCGCGGGCGCCGGCATCAAGCACGGCGTCGTCCAGGACAAGCTCTTCCTGCCGGGGCTCCTCAAGCTCAAGCGCCTCATCGACGGCGGCTTCTTCGGCCGGATCCTCTCCATCCGCGGCGAGTTCGGCTACTGGGTCTTCGAGGGCGACTGGCAGACGGCCCAGCGCCCGTCCTGGAACTACCGTGCCGAGGACGGCGGTGGCATCGTTGTCGACATGTTCCCGCACTGGGAGTACGTGCTGCACGAGCTCTTCGGGCGGGTCAAGTCCGTGCAGGCCATCGCCACCACCCACATCCCGCAGCGCTGGGACGAGAACGACAAGCCCTACGACGCCACCGCCGACGACGCCGCCTACGGCATCTTCGAGCTCGACGGCGGCGCCATCGCCCAGATCAACTCCTCCTGGGCCGTCCGCGTCAACCGCGACGAGCTGGTCGAGTTCCAGGTCGACGGGACCGAGGGTTCGGCGGTCGCGGGTCTGCGCAACTGCCGCGTGCAGCACCGCTCCCTCACCCCCAAGCCGGTCTGGAACCCGGACATCCCGGCGACCTACTCCTTCCGCGACCAGTGGCAGGAGGTCCCCGACAACGCCGAGTTCGACAACGGCTTCAAGGCCCAGTGGGAGCTGTTCCTCAAGCACGTCTACGCCGACGCCCCCTACCACTGGGACCTCCTCGCCGGTGCCCGCGGCGTCCAGCTCGCCGAGCTGGGCCTGAAGTCCTCGGCCGAGGGCCGCCGTATCGACGTTCCGGAGATCCAGCTGTGACGATCCGACTGCCTGATTTCAAGGGCGGGATGCGGGCCTACGAGCCGCGCACCGAGCCCCTCGCCCTCACCCCGGGTGCGCCCTTCACCTCCCGTACGGTCTACTCGGCCGCGCACGTGGTCGCCGACCCGTACGCCGACGTGTCGCCCGACTCGCCCGCCGCCGTCGACTGGGACGCCACCCTCGCCTTCCGCCGCCATCTGTGGTCCCACGGGCTCGGTGTCGCCGAGGCCATGGACACCGCCCAGCGCGGCATGGGCCTGGACTGGGCGGGCGCGGCCGAGCTGATCCGGCGCAGCGCCGCCGAGGCGAAGGCGGTCGGCGGGCTGATCGCCTGCGGCGCCGGCACCGACCAGCTCACCGGCCCGGCGTCCCTGGCCGAGGTCCGGGCGGCGTACGAGGAGCAGCTCGCCCTCGTCGAGGAGTCAGGCGCGCGGGCCATCCTGATGGCCTCCCGCGCCCTCGCGGCCGCCGCCTCCGGTCCCGAGGACTACCTGGAGGTCTACGGCCATCTGCTCCGCCAGGCCACCGAGCCGGTGGTCCTGCACTGGCTCGGCCCGATGTTCGACCCGGCGCTGGAGGGCTACTGGGGCTCGTCCGACCTGGACGCGGCCACCGACACCTTCCTGGAGGTCATCGCCGCCCACCCCGACAAGGTCGACGGCATCAAGGTCTCCCTGCTGGACGCCCGGCGGGAGATCGACATCCGCCGCCGGCTCCCGCAGGGCGTGCGCTGCTACACCGGCGACGACTTCAACTACCCCGAGCTGATCGCGGGCGACGAGCAGGGCTTCAGCCACGCCCTGCTCGGCATCTTCGACCCGCTGGGCCCGCTGGCGGCGCAGGCGGTCCGGGTCCTGGACACGGGGAACGTCGGCGGCTTCCGTGAACTCCTCGACCCCACCGTCGAGTTGTCCCGCCACCTGTTCCGGACGCCCACCCGCTTCTACAAGACGGGCGTGGTCTTCCTGGCCTGGCTGGCCGGCCACCAGTCGCACTTCACCATGGTCGGCGGCCTCCAGTCGGCCCGCTCCCTCCCGCACTTCGCCCGCGCCTACGAACTCGCCGACGGCCTCGGCCTGTTCCCGGACCCGAAGCTGGCCGAGGAGCGGATGAAGAACCTGCTGTCCCTGTACGGAGTGGCCCAGTGAGCGCTGTCCCGGTGAGCGGTGAGCAGGACCTGTCCCGCTTCTCCATCAACCAGATGACCGTGAAGCAGCTGAGCCTGCCCGAACTGGTCGAGTCCTGCGGGCAGTTGGGCGTGCCGAACATCGGCCTGTGGCGCGAGCCCGTCCAGGCGTACGGCCTGGAGGCGACGGCCAAGCTGGTCCGCGACGCCGGTCTGACCGTCACCACCCTGTGCCGCGGCGGCTTCCTCACCGCGATCGACCCGGACGAGCGGGCCAGGGCCCTCGACGACAACCGGCGCGCGGTCGACGAGGCGGCGACGCTGGGCACCGACACGCTGGTGCTGGTCTCCGGCGGCCTCCCGGCCGGCTCGAAGGACCTGCACGGCGCCCGGGAGCGGATCGCGGACGCGCTGGCGGTGCTCGGCCCGTACGCCGAGGACCACGGGGTGAAGCTGGCGATCGAGCCGCTGCACCCGATGTTCGCCTCGGACCGCTGCGTGGTCTCCACCCTCGCCCAGGCCCTCGACCTCGCCGAGCGCTTCCCCGCCCGGCAGGTCGGCGTCACGGTCGACACGTACCACATCTGGTGGGACGACAACGCGCCCGCGCAGATCGCCCGGGCGGGCGCGGGCGGCCGTATCCACACCTTCCAACTCGCCGACTGGATCACCCCGTTGCCGGAGGGCGTCCTCAACGGCCGGGGCCAGATCGGCGACGGCTCGATCGACATGCGGGAGTGGAAGGGCTACGTCGAGGCCGCCGGGTACACCGGCGCGATCGAGGTGGAGCTTTTCAACGACCAGCTGTGGGCCCGCGACGGCCGTGAGCTGCTGGCGGAGACGGCGGCGCGGTTCGTGGAGCACGCGGGCTAGCGCGGCGACGGGGGCCACGGGACGCCGACGGCATGCGGGCCGTCGGCGGCCCGCAGGATGAGGGGCGGCGGTTCTCCGGCGCCTCACGGGGGTGGGAGCAGGGTGCCCAGGGGGCCCAGGTCGAGGTTGAGGTCCTCCAAGGTGAGGCCGTAGCGGTCGCACAGTTCGGTCATCCGGTCGTTGAGGAGCATCAGGGTCAGGCCGAGGCGTTCCTCCTGTTCCTCGGTCAGGTCGCCCTCGTCGACGCGGTGCAGGGCCTGGCGCTCCATCAGCTGGCGGAGCAGTTCGACGATGGTGAGGACCAGCCTGACCAGGTCGCGTTCCACGGTGTCGGGATCGGCACGCAGCCGGCGTGCCGCCGAGCGGCCCGCGGTCGGCGGGGCCACGTCGTCCGGCTGGGCGGGCAGCAGGGAGAAGGCGCGGTGCGCGGCGTCCGCGACCTCCCGCAGCCGGTCGGGGGGCGGGCGGTCAGCCGGGGTCGGCACCGTGGCCGCCGTAGTCGTACCGCGTGGGCGACCGGTCCGGCAGGACGGGTGCCCACTGCTCCTCCACCTGCTCGCGAATGGCGATCACGACCGCGCGCAGCGAGACCCGCACCAGGTCGATGTCCGCGATCGACAGGACGACGTCCCCGGTGATCACGACCCCGCCGCTCAGCAGCCGGTCGAGCAGGTCGATCAGCGCGACCTGGGTTCCGGCGAGCGGATGCTCGTCGTCGTACGCGCCGCGCTCGGTCACGGTTGCCGCACCTCTTCGAGAGGGGCGGTGAAGGAGTACGGCGCCCAGGGGCCGGTGACCTCCACGCGCACGCCGGGCAGGTCGTCGGCGGCGTGCAGCATGCGGTCGCGGAACTCCTCGGCCGCCAGGCGCGGGACGAGGTAGGCGTCGTTGGCGACGTTCTCGCCGGGGAGCCGGGCCAGGGTGCCCTGCTGCGGACGGTGCCGGGCACGTTCCACCGCGAGACCGCGCGCCCGCTGCTCCGTGCGCCGTACGGCCTCCTCGGCGGCCCGCCAGGTCTCCTCGCGTGCCTGACGGTGCTGCCTGCGGCGGCGCAGATACGCGCGTCCCGTGTCCGGTGGGGCCGACGGACCCGGTTCGGCGGGGTCGGAGGCCGCGGGGATCTCGGCGTACACCTTCACGCCCCACTCCACATGGTCGTCGAACCGGTCGAGCAGCGCGCTGAAGGCCTCCTGCCGTTCGCCCAGCATCCGTTCGACCCGGCTGTCGTCGAGGTAGACCGTGGCCAGCCGCAGGGGGAGAACCGTCGTGCGGGCGGCCAGTGTCTCGATGACCAGGTGGTGGGAGCGGGCCGTCGACTCCAGCCAGTCGAGATCCTCCAGCCGTGACTTCAGGGCCGCCTCCGAGAACTCCGCTGCGGGCACCGCGCTCACCGCTGCGGCCACCGTGCCCGAGCCGACCAGGGTGACGGGCGTGTCCGCCACACCCCGGAGGCCGGCCAGGGCCGCCCGCGCCCGCTGTGCCGTGGGGGCGGACGACCTGACCACGGCGTAGGCGTAGCTGAGGCGCTGCCCGTTCACGGCTCTCGGTCTCGGTTCCGGTCTCGGTCCTGCGCGTCGTCCTTCTTGCGCCGGGGACGTCGCGGTTCGGAGCCGGATTCCCGGTCCGTCTCACGGGGTCGGCGTCGACCGGCCGATCCAGAGTCGCGCTCGGGCAGTTCGCCCGCGGACTCGGCCCGCTCGGACTTCTCGACCTTGCGGCGCAGCTCCTCGACCTCGGCGCGCAGCCGTTCGTTCTGCTCCTTCAGGTCGTGCCGTTGGTCGGCGCGGGAGGAGAGCGCGGGGTCGTGCTCCCACCAGTCGATGCCGATCTCCTTCGCCTTGTCGACCGAGGCCACCAGGAGGCGGAGCTTGATGGTGAGCAGCTCGATGTCCAGCAGGTTGATCTTGATGTCGCCGACGATGACGATGCCCTTGTCGAGCACGCGTTCAAGGATGTCGGCGAGGTTCGCGCCGGATGACTCGCCGTACGGGGACATCGCCCTTGACGGCGTGGAGCGGGTGGGGACGGGCTCGGTCACGGGGTACTCGACCTCGTTTCCCGGTCGGTGTCTTCGGCGTCGTCTGTGCCGTCGTCGTAGCGGTCGTCAGGTTCTCGGTCCTTCTCCTCGACCAGGTCGTCGTCCTCGTCCTCGTCCTCGTCCTGGTCCCGGTCCCGGTCCTCGTCCTCCTCCCAGTCGTCCTCGGCGTCCTCGTCCTCTTCGTCCTCTTCGTCGTACTCCTCGTCGTCGTCCTCGGCGGACACGCGGTCGTCGTCCTCCTGGTCCTCCTGGTCGTCGTCGTACTCCTCCTGCTCGGCCCGGCCCTCCTCGTCCTCGCCGTCCTCCTCCCGCTCGGCTTCCTCGACCTCCTCCGGCTCCCGCACCACCTCGCCCTCGCGGATCTCCCCGCGCCAGCCTCCGGTGGCCTCCCCGCGCATCATCACGAAGGTGCGGAAGAGCTTCAGGTCGAGCCGGGCGCGACGCCCCTGGGCCCGCATCCAGCTGCCGACCCGCTCGACCGGCCCCTTGGGGAAGTACCGCAGGACCAGCAGCACCTTGGTGAGGTTGTCGGTGAGGGGGTGGAAGGTGACGACGCCCTGGGTCGTGCCCTTGTCCCCGGAACTCGTCCAGGCGATGCGCTCGTCGGGCACCTGTTCCGTGATGGTGCTCCGGAACCGGCGATTGGACTTGGCGACCTTCACATGCCATCTGGCCGTGGTGTCGTCCTGTTGCTCGATGCCGACGACACCCTTGGCGAACCGGTCGAACTCCTGGAACTGCGTCCACTGGTCGTACGCCTCGCGCACCGGCACGCCCACATCGATGTCCTCGATGATGGTGATCCCCTTGCCCATGCTGTCCGGGTCGTCGCCGGGGTCCTTGTCGCGGCTCTGCCCGGGCAACTGCCCGGCGGCGTCCTTGGCCTTGTCCACCACCGCGTCCTTGGCGTGCGCGGCCGTGTCCTTCGCGTGGGAGGCCGTCGAGGTCAGCGCCCCCACTCCCGACGGCAGGTGATCGCCCAGTTTCTTGCCGCCCTTGGCCACCGCGCCCATCAGCCCGCGCGGGCCGACGTGCGCCTCGCTCAGCTTTCGCGCGCCCTCGCCGAGCCGGTGGCCCATGCCCTCCAGCGCGACCTGGAGCCGGGCCTGGACGTAGTTCTCCAGCTCGTCCTTCAGCCGGTCCGTCCCCGGCACGCGCTCGCCGGCCTTCGACAGGGTTCCCGTGCCGCCGCCCGAGCCGCGTCCCGTTCCCTTGCGCTCAGCCATCGTCCTGCCCCTGCCTGCTCGACCGCGCGGAGCCGCCGCCGCGTGAGCGGCTCTGCGAGGTGGAGGTCTTCTTCGTACGGCGGGACGCCGCCTTCCGGGGCTTCTGCCGAGGCTTCTCCTCGGGCTCTTCCTCGGGCTCCGTCTCGTCCTCGGCCTCGTTCTCGGCCGCGTCCCTGTCATCGGCGTCGGTCTCGGCCTCGTCGTCCGCTTCCTGTTCCTGGCCCCGCTCCCGCAGGCCCGCGGTGCGCTGGTGCAGGGCGTCGGCCAGGTTGTCGGCCTTGGCGCTGAGGACGGTGGTCGCCGCCGCCTTCCCCGCGTCGGTCAGTTCGGAGCGCACCTGGTCGGTGAGGGTGTGCAGGAAGGGGGAGTCCTGGAGGGCCTTGCCGACCTGCCCGGGCTTGATCCGCGATCCGGCGAGCAGTGCGCCGAGGCCGATGGCGAGCTTCGCCTTCTTGGTCCGCCCCAGCACATAGCCGCCCAGCAGGGCGGTGCCGATCTTGGCGTTGTTCATGACCTGTCTTCCTTCCGGGCCGTCACAGCCCGGGCCCTGTGCCCTGGCCGCCCTGTCGCAGCTGGTAGGCCCTGATCTCCTCCAGGCGGTGCAGCAGCGCCTGCTCCTGCCGTGCGAACTCCTCGTCGTCGACACCGCCCTCGTCCCGCGCCCGCTCCAGGTTCACGAGCGCCTCCTGCACGGGAGCCGGGTCGTAGTACTCGTCCTCGGCGGTCTTGACCACCTTGTCGAGTACCCAGCCGATGCCCCGCACGGGAGCGAACGGCAGCGTCAGGATCCCGGTGACCAGTCCCACGGCACCTCCACTCGCGAGTCGCGGCTCAGACGAAGCTGTACGGCGGCAGGGGCCCCCGCAGCCGCAGCTCCACGCCCTCGCCGTAGCGTTCGGCCAGCTCCTGTCCGGCCCGCCCGAACTCCTCGGCCCTGTCGTCCTCCACGAGGAAGGACGCGCTCACGAAGTACTGCTGCGACGGCGGCGCGACCTTCTCGGCCTCGGCGAGCGGCCGCAGCCCGGCGAGGACCTCCTCGGCGAGCGCGTCCTGGCGGCCCTGCACCTCCTGGGCCACCAACTGGCCGAGCGCCAGCCGGTCGTCGTACGTCCCGCCGCCCTCCAGGGTCCGTCGGTTCAGCTCACGGGCCTGGGTGTTGTCCTCCAGGACGGCCCGTACGACCGTGTCCTCGTCCAGGACGCCCTTGACGTTGAACTCCGACCGCCCGGCGAGCTCGTCGAGACGCTGGGCGTACAGCTGGGCCCGCTCCTCCAGGACGCCGCGCACGGCCTCCTCGTCGGCGGCGACGAACCCGAAGCTGAGCGGCAGGGTCGGCCCTTCGGACCAGAGCCGCTCCTGGACGTTCTGGTGCGCCTGGAGGTCCCGGCGGGCCACCGAGAGATCGTCGGGGCATTCGCTGACGACCGCGCACAGGGAGGCGCCGCGCACCGTGCGCAGCTCACCCGGCGGATCGCCCACGCCCTTGGTGTCGCCCAGGTCCAGCGGGTGCGAGTCCTTGGTGATCGCGTACACATACACGGACATGGGCTCGCTCACTCCTCCCGGTCCCGTGCGGAACGGCGTTCAGAGCGGCGTTCGCCGCGCTCCTGCCGCTTCTCGCGCGCCGGCTTGCGCTCGCGCTCGGCGTGTTCTTCCTCGGCCTCGTCATCGCCGCCCTTGAGCGAGTCGGTGATCGCCTCGACCGCGCCCGACAGCGCGCCTTTGCTCTTGCCGTGTGCCCCGCTCTCGACCGAGCCCTCGACGATGTCGGTCAGCTGGGACGGCGCCTTCCTGCCCGACTCCAGATCCAGCCGGTTGGCCGCCTCGGCGAAGCGCAGATACGTGTCGACGCTGGCGACGACCACCCGCGCGTCGATCTTCACCAGCTCGATGCCCACCAGCGAGACCCGGACGAACGCGTCGATGACCAGGCCCCGGTCCAGGACGAGTTCCAGCACGTCGTACAGATTTCCCGAACCGCCGCCTCCTGCTGCGGCGGGCACACCACCACTGTTGCCCTGTGGCACCACCGTCACGGTGACTTCCCTTCCGGCCCGACTTCCCGGCGAAAGGGCGAGCGACCTACGGGGCGTCTTCCCCTAGCGGCCGTCCTTCCTGTCCACCTGAGCGCGGGTGTAGCGACGCCCACGCTCGTACGCCAGCAGTTTCCCCTCCGGGTCCAGAACCACCTGGTAACTGGCCATCACACTGGTCGTCTCGGGAATGCGTTCCAGTTCCACGACCTCTACATCGGCTTCCCAGCCCTGGTCCGTCGGCCTCAGCGAGGAAACCGACTCGGGAGCCCTCCCCAAGAGCTCACTGAGTTGTTCGATCGCGGACCGCATCGCATCGGCGGCGGACACCCGCTCTCCGGCGGACTCCTGCCGTGCTGAGGAACGAGCCTTGCGCGGCTCACGATCACTCGTGATCAATCACCCTCTCGGTGTACCCCTCAATCTTCGGACTCACACAGAGCCCACGCCACTCGGCTCATCCCGCGACCAGTGACCCCGCGACCACCGCTTTCCGCCGGGCGCCTACTTCCCGGCCGCCCGTTTCGTGAGCACCGCCAGCACCACCGGAACCACCGTCTCCACCACCCGGGACACGGCACCCCGCGCCAGCCCCGTCCTGCGGGCCACCGCGTCCGCGACCGGCCTGGCCTCCTCGGCCAGCAGCCCGGCCATCAGCCCGCCGGTCGCGAAGCCGCCCAGCGTGGCCACGCCGGTCAGCGGGGCCTCGTGCGGCGTCGCCACGGTCTCCGCCTCGCCGGACAGCGCCGCCACCGTCGTACCGACCATCTGTCGGGCCCCTGCCTCGTCCGTGTCCAGCAGCACCGCGATGTCCGCGATCCGGTCGTCGCCGAGCTCGTCGAGCACGTCGTCCTGGAGGGACGTCAGGGGGTTTTCGTCTAGCTCCTGCATGTCTGAAACGCTACGTCTGTCCGGATTGCAGGGCACGCCGAAGGGGCGCCGGGGGCGCCGAAGATTCGCCGAAAAAAATCCGCGGAGACCGTACAACCCTTCCCGTACCTGGCGGGTCGTACTTGGGGTCAGGACTCTTGGAGGGGGATCTGGGGGGATCGCGGGGGTTCTGACGGGGAGGGGAAACCCCGAGGGGCTCGGTCGACGGACCGGGCCCCTCGAAACGTTCCCACCGTTTTCACGGTCGGCGGGTCAGAAGAAGACGCCGCACCGCAGCAGCACATTCGCGTACGGCCGTGCCTCCCCGGTCCGCACCACCAGCCGCGCCCCGGCCGACAGCTCCTTCAGCCGCTCGTGCGTGACCAGCTCCAGCCCGGGAAACTCCCCGGCCAGCAGCGCGGCCGCCGAAGGGTTCGCCTCGTGGATCTCCCGGGCCGCCGTCGCGCCCTCCACCACCAGCTCGGCCAGCAGACCGTCCAGGACCTCGGCGAAGGACGGCACCCCGGCCCGGAAGGCCAGGTCCACGACCCGGGGACCGTCGGGTATCGGCATGCCCGCGTCGCACACCAGCACCCCGTCGCCGTGGCCCAGCTCGGCGAGGGCGCCGGAGAGATGACGGTTCAGGATCCCGGCCTTCTTCACAGCGCCTCGACCTCCGCCGCAGTGGGGAACGACACCTGGGCGCCCTCCCGGGTCACGGCCACCGCCCCGACCCGCGCCGCGTACGCCGCCGCCTCGCCCAGGGCCGATCCGGTCCCGAGCTTCCAGGCCAGCGCGGCCGTGAACGCGTCGCCCGCGCCCGTCGTGTCCACCGCGTCCACCTTCACGGACGCGACCCGCGTCACGCCTTGCGCGCAGGCCACCAGCGCACCCTCCGCGCCCAGCGTCACGACCACCGAGCGCGGGCCCTTGGCGAGCAGGATCCGCGCCCAGTCCTCCGGCGTCTCGCCCACCGCCGAGTCGCCGAGGATCACCTTCGCCTCGTGCTCGTTCACGATCAGCGGGTCGCAGGCCGCCAGCACCTCGGGCGGCAGCGGGCGCGGCGGGGAGGGGTTCAGGACGAAACGGCTGCCGTCCGCGAGAGCCCGCACCACCTCGACGACCGTCTCCAGCGGGATCTCCAGCTGGACCGACACCACCCTCGACGCCTGGAACAGGCTCGCGGCGGCCCGTACGTCCTGCGGAGTCAGCCTGCCGTTCGCACCCGGCGACACCACGATGCTGTTGTCCCCGGACGGATCCACCGTGATCAGCGCGACGCCGGTCGGCGCGCCGCCGACCAGGACACCGACCGTGTCGACGCCGGCCGCCCGCTGCGAGTCGAGCAGCAGCCTTCCGTGCGCGTCGTCGCCGACCCGGGCCAGCAGGGCCGTACGGGCCCCGAGCCGGGCGGCCGCGACCGCCTGGTTGGCGCCCTTGCCGCCCGGGTGGACGGCCAGATCGGAGCCGAGCACGGTCTCGCCGGCCCCCGGCCGACGCTCGACGCCGATCACCAGGTCGGCGTTGGCCGACCCTACGACCAGGAGGTCGTAGTCGTACATGAGGTTGCTCCCCTGATAGGTCCCCGTGATGAGTCGAGGCGGGCGGCCCCGTGCTGGTGCAACGGCCGCCCACCCGCTCGCCGTTCCCCTTGTGTCAGCCGCCGAAGCCGGCGACGTTCTCCTTGGTGACCACCTTCACCGGCACCTTGACCGTCTCCGCGACCTTCTTGCCCTCGGCCGCCCGCACCGCGTTGTCCACGGCGATCTTCCCGAGCTGCTTGGGCTGCTGGGCGACGGAGGCGTACAGCGTGCCCGCCTCGACAGCCTTCAGGCCGTCCGGAGTGCCGTCGAATCCGACGACCTGGACGTCCTTCCCGGCCCGGTCGCCGAGCGCCTTGATCGCGCCCAGTGCCATCTCGTCGTTCTCGGCGAAGACGCCGTCGATGTCCGGGTGGGCCTGCAGGAGGTTGGTCATGACGTCCAGGCCCTTGGTGCGGTCGAAGTCGGCCGGCTGCTTGGCGACGACCTTGATGCCCGGGTAGGCCTTGAGTCCCTCGGCGAAGCCCGCGCCGCGCTCACGGCTGGCGGACGTACCGGCCTGGCCCTGGAGGATCACGATGGTGCCCCTGCCGCCCAGCTTCTCGGCGAGTGCCTTGGCGCCCAGCGCGCCGCCCTCGACGTTGTCGGAGGCGACCAGCGCCGCCGTGTCGGCCTTGTTCACGCCCCGGTCGACGCCCACGACGGGGATGCCGGCCTTGTTCGCGGCCCGCACGGAGGGGCCCGCCGCGTCCGAGTCGACCGGGTTGACGACGATCGAGTCGACGCCCTCGGACGTGAAGTTCTGGAGCTGGTTGGCCTGCTGCGAGGCGTCGTTCTGCGCGTCGGTGACCGTCAGGTCGACGCCCAGCTTCTTCGCCTCCGCCTCGGCACCGGCCCGGATCTGCACGAAGAACGGGTTGTTGAGCGTCGACAGCGACAGACCGACCTTCTGCGTCGACGTCGCCGACGAACCGCCGTGCAGCAGGGACGTGGCACCCACGATCGCCGCCGCGACGACAGCCGCGAGCACGTAGGTCGCCGCTTGCTTGCCGCGGCTGCCGGGCGAGCCGGTACCGGCCGCCGCCGGAGTGGCCCCCGCCTTGCGCCGCACCGTGTCCAGCAGGACGGCGAGCGCGATGACGACACCGATGACGACCTGCTGCCAGAAGGCCGACACCGAAAGGAGGTTGAGGCCGTTGCGCAGCACCGCCAGGATCAGCGCGCCGATCAGCGTGCCGGACGCCTTGCCCGTGCCACCGGCCAGCGAGGCGCCGCCGATCACGACCGCCGCGATGGCGTCGAGCTCGTAGCCCTGCGCGGCCTGCGGCTGCGCGGAGGAGAGCCGGGCGGCGAGGACGATGCCCGCGGCGGCGGCGAACAGGCCGGAGAAGGCGTAGATCGCGAGCTTCTGCTTCTTCACCCGCAGACCCGAGAGCCGGGCCGCTTCCTCGTTGCCGCCGATCGCGTACATCGAGCGGCCGATGTAGGTCCGCCCCAGCACGAACGCCGTGATCAGACCCATCGCGACCATCACGAGCACCGGCACCGGCAGCCAGCCGCCGAGGGTGTCGCCGAGGTGCGAGACCGAGTCGGGGAAGGCGATGGGCGAACCCTGCGAGATGACCAGGGACAGACCGCGGGCCACCGACAGCATGGCCAGCGTCGCGATGAACGGCGGCAGCTTCCCGTACGAGGTCAGGATGCCGTTGACCAGGCCGCACGCAATGCCGGTCGCGACGGCGAGGACGACCGCCAGGACGACCGGTATGCCCTGCGAGGTCGCGCTCCAGGCCAGAACGGTGGCCGACAGCGCCGCCACCGAGCCGACCGACAGGTCGATGCCCGCCGAGACGATCACGAAGGTCACGCCGAACGCGAGGATGGCGGTCACGGCCGCCTGCACGCCGACGTTGAGCAGGTTGTCCGCCGTCAGGAAGTCGCCGGACAGCGCCGACATCGCGATGACGAGGGCGATCAGCGCGGTCAGCGCGCCGTTGTCGAGGAGGAGGCGGCGCAGGCCGCCCGGGGCGCCACTCGCGCCCGCCGAGCTCTTGAGCGTGTCAGTGGCCACGGGGGGCCTCCGTTCCGGTCTTGTCGGTGGTGAGATCGCTGGTGGGGTTGCTGACGGCGAGTGCCATCACGGAGTCCTGCGTGGCCTCGTCGGCGGAGAGTTCGCCCGCGATCCGGCCCTGGGCCATCACCAGCACCCGGTCGCTCATGCCGAGGACCTCGGGCAGATCGCTGGAGATCATCAGGACGGCGGCGCCCGCGGCCGTGAGTTCGTTGATGAGCTGGTAGATCTCGACCTTGGCGCCGACGTCGATACCGCGTGTCGGCTCGTCGAGGATGAGCACCTTGGTGTCGGCGAGCAGCCACTTGCCGATGACGACCTTCTGCTGGTTGCCGCCGGAGAGCGTGCGCACATGCTGACCGAGGCCCGCCATCCGCACGCCGAGCTGCCCCGCGATGCGCGCCGCCGCCTCGCGCTGGCCCTTGAGGTCGACGAGCCCCGCGCGCGTGGCCGACCGCAGCGTCACCAGGCCGAGGTTCTCCTCCACGGACGCGTCCAGGACCAGGCCCTGGCCCTTGCGGTCCTCGGGGATGAGCCCGATGCCCGCGGTCATCGCCGCGTTGACGTCGTACTTGGGAAGGGAGGAACCGCCGACCTTCACGGCCCCCTTGTCGTACGGATCCGCCCCGAACACGGCCCGCACGACCTCGGTACGGCCGGCGCCGACCAGCCCCGCGATGCCGACCACCTCGCCGGCGTGCACCTCGAAGCTGACGTCGTGGAAGACGCCGTCGCGGGTCAGCCCCTCGACGGACAGCAACGCGGCACCGCGGTCGGCCCGTTCACGCGGGTACTGCTGCTCGATGGAGCGCCCCACCATGAGCCGTACGAGCTCGTCCTCGGGCGTGGCGGCGGGGACCTGCCCGACGCTCCTGCCGTCCCGGATGACCGTCACCCGGTCTCCCAGCGCGGCGATCTCCTCCAGGTGGTGCGTGATGAAGACGATCCCGACGCCGTCCTCGCGCAGCTTGCGCACGATGGAGAAGAGCTTGTCCACCTCTTCCGAGGTGAGCACGGCGGTCGGCTCGTCCATGATCAGCACGCGCGCTTTCAGGCTGAGCGCCTTCGCGATCTCGACCATCTGCAGGCGCGCGATGCCGAGTTCACGCACGCGCGCGCGTGGCGACACGTTCACGCCCACGCGCGCGAGGAGCACCTCGGCGTCGGCCTCCATCTTCTTCCGGTCGATCATCCCGAAGCGGCGGGGCTGGCGCCCCAGGAAGATGTTCTCGGCGACCGTCAGATCGGGAACGAGGTTGAACTCCTGGTAGATGGTGGCGATCCCGAGGCGCTCGGAGTCCTGCGCACCGTGGATGCGCGTCTCCTCGCCGCCCACCAGGATCCGCCCGGCGTCGGGCGTGTAGGCGCCGGAGAGCATCTTGATGAGGGTGCTCTTGCCGGCGCCGTTCTCACCGAGGAGGACGTGCACCTCGCCGCGGCGCAGATCGAAGTCGACGCCGTCCAGGGCGACCACGCCCGGGAAGGTCTTCCGTATGCCCTCGATGCGCAGCAACTCGTCCGCGTTGCTCACGACTGGCTCCTGTTCGTTGCGGGGGACGGCTCCGGTGAAGCCGGTGGTTCGCCGCAGGAGCGGCGTACGACGAGACGGGCGGGGAGGGTGACGGACTCGCCGGGCCGTCCCTCGATGCGGTCGACCAGGGCCCGTACGGCGGCCCGGCCCAGCTCGCCCGTGGGCTGGGCGATGGCGGTGATGGGCGGGTCGGTGTGCACGAACCACCGGATGTCGTCGAACGCGGCCAGCGCGAGGTCGTCCGGCACGCGCAGGCCACGCGCGCGTACGGCGTCCAGCGCGCCGAGCGCCATCAGGTTGTCGGCCGCGAACACGACCTCGGGCGGCTCGGGCAGGTCGAGGAAGCCCTCGGTGACCCGGCGCCCGCTGTCGGCCTGGAAGTCGCCCTGGCCTATGTAGGCGTCGGGCAGTTCGAGCCCGTACGCCCCGAGCGCCTCCCGGAACGCCTCGACACGTTCGCGCCCGGTGGTGGTCGCCGCCGGCCCCGCGATGATCGCGAGCCGCCGGTGCCCCAGCCCGTGCAGATGGGCCACGAGATCCCGTACGGCGCCTTGTCCGTCGGCCCGCACCACGGGCACGTCCACGCCCGGGATCCACCGGTCCACGAAGACCATCGGGGTCCCCGCGCGGACGGCGTCCAGCATCAGCGGCGAGCCGCCGTCGGTGGGGGAGACGAGGAGGCCGTCGATACGGCGGTCCAGCAGGTTCCGTACGTGGTGGTCCTGGAGGTCGGGCCGTTCGTCGGCGTTGCCGATGATCACGCTGTAGCCGAGCGCGCGGGCCTCCTCCTCGACGGAGCGGGCCAGTTCGGTGAAGTAGGGGTTCATCACGTCGCTGATGACCAGGCCGAGGGTGTGGGTCTGGTCGGTGCGCAGGGAGCGGGCCACGGCGTTCGGGCGGTAGCCCAGGGCCTCGACGGCGGCCAGCACGCGTGCGCGTGCCTCGGCGCTGACCGACGGATGGTCGTTCAGCACGCGCGAGACCGTGGCGACGGAGACGCCCGCCTCGGCAGCGACGTCCTTGATGCTCGCCATCGCCGCTCCACCTCCTCGTGGATCGTTCGTGGTGTCGAGGGCCGATCTTCATGGAATCGATTACATCGACGTGTACGGAGGATTGGAATCGATTACACGGGGGTTAATCAAGCCCTCAACCACATCCCGAGACCGGATCGTGATGTCGCGGCGCACGCCCGGGCGGGTTCACGCTGGAAGGGCAGCGGGTCGTTCCCGATGCAAGGCCCTCGCCCTCGTGGGCCGGAGCGGAGGAGTCATGACGGCAGCGACGCGCGACAGCACACCCGTCACCCTCGGCGGTGACGGCGTGGAGGTGCGCACCCAGCCCATCGGCGGCGGTATGTCCGTCGGCTACGTCAGCCTGCCGGAGGGCACGGACATGGGCCCCGCCCTCAAGGGCCTCGAAGGCGACGCCTGCCCGTGCCCGCACTGGGGCTATCTGCTCAAGGGCCGGCTGCGGATGCTGACCCCCGAGGGTGAGGAGCAATACGAGGCCGGCCAGGCGTACTACTGGGGGCCCGGCCATGTCCCCGTGGCCCTGGAGGACTGCGAGTTCGTCGAGTTCTCGCCGTCCGAGGACTTCCAGGCGGTCCTGGACCACGTGAGGTCGCAGGCGGGGTGAGCGACGGAGCCTTGAGACACGGGGGCGTGGAGCGCGGCGCCGCGGTGGCGGCCGGTCACCGCGCTCGGCACGCCCCCGGCGCAGCGGGCTGCCGGTAACGATCTTCGCCAGGGCTGTCCGGGCCTGACGGCGGCCGGCGTCGCAGTCGGGCGCCGCCCCCGGAATGCTCGTGAAATTCCGTCAGGTCCTCGCCCGGCGCAGGCTAGGCTGCCTCCCGGTCGTTGCGGGTGGCATGCCCGCGCCAATCGAACGGGGAGAAACAGGCAATGCGCGCAGCTCGGATGCTCGGTGCCACCATGGGGGCCGCGGCCCTGGTCGGGACGTCGTTCGTCGTCGCCGCTCCGGCGGCCGCGGCCGGTTGTACGGCGAAGGCCCTGGAGACCGTGCTCATCCGGTCCACGACGAGCACCAGCGGTACGGCGCTCGCCCAGCTCAACAAGGGCCAGAGCGCACCGGCGTCCTGCACGATGTACTACGGCAGCTCCTCGTACGAGAAGTGCGGCATCGTCAGCAAGCGCTGGGTGAAGGTCACGAGGAGCGGCGTCACCGGCTACGTGGTCGGGACCTGCGTGCTCGTGAACGAGAACTGACCCCGCCTCCCGGCACCGACGAGCGACCCGTTGTCGGTGCCGGGCGGTAGCGTCGGATCATGTCCAATGAGGTGGGGAGCCAGGCGGGGAGCGGCGAGCGGCGACTGGCGGTACTCGAAGGCGTCCTGGAGCGCATCACCTACGCCAACGAGGAGAACGGCTACACGGTCGCCCGCGTCGACACCGGCAGAGGAGCCGGCGACCTCCTCACGGTCGTGGGCGCGCTGCTCGGTGCCCAGGTCGGCGAGTCCCTGCGAATGGAGGGCCGTTGGGGCTCCCACCCGCAGTACGGCAAGCAGTTCACGGTGGAGAACTACACCACCGTCCTCCCGGCCACCGTCCAGGGCATCCGCCGCTACCTCGGCTCCGGCCTGGTCAAGGGGATCGGCCCGGTCTTCGCCGACCGCATCACCCAGCACTTCGGCCTGGACACCCTGACGGTCATCGAGGAGGAGCCCAAGCGGCTCATCGAGGTCCCCGGACTCGGCCCCAAGCGCACCAAGAAGATCGCCGACGCCTGGGAGGAACAGAAGGCGATCAAGGAGGTCATGCTCTTCCTCCAGACCGTCGAGGTGTCCACCTCCATCGCCGTGCGGATCTACAAGAAGTACGGCGACGCCTCTATCTCCGTCGTGAAGAACCAGCCCTACCGGCTCGCGGCCGACGTCTGGGGCATCGGCTTCCTCACCGCCGACAAGATCGCCCAGTCCGTCGGCATCCCGCACGACAGCCCGGAGCGCGTGAAGGCGGGCCTCCAGTACGCGCTGTCGCAGGCCACCGACCAGGGCAACTGCTATCTCCCCGAGGAGCAGCTGATCGCGGACGCGGTGAAGCTGCTCCAGGTCGACACGGGGCTTGTCATCGAGTGCCTCGGGGAGCTGGCCCAGGTCCCCGACGACGGCGGCGACCCCGGTGTCGTACGGGAGAAGGTCCCCGGCCCCGGCGGCGGCTCGGAACCGGTGACGGCCGTCTACCTCGTCCCCTTCCACAGGGCCGAACTCGCCCTCTCCGCCCAGCTGTTGCGCCTCCTGCGCACCGACGAGGACCGGATGCCCGGCTTTCGTGACGTGGCCTGGGACAAGGCGCTGGGCTGGCTCAAGGGCCGGACCGGCGTGGACCTGGCCCCCGAGCAGGAGGCCGCCGTCAAGCTGGCGCTGACGCAGAAGGTCGCCGTGCTGACCGGTGGCCCCGGCTGCGGCAAGTCCTTCACGGTCCGCTCGATCGTGGAGCTGGCCCGCGCGAAGAAGGCCAGGGTCGTGCTCGCCGCCCCCACCGGCCGCGCCGCCAAGCGCCTCGCCGAGCTGACCGGAGCCGAGGCCTCCACCGTCCACCGCCTGTTGGAGCTCAAGCCCGGCGGCGACGCGGCGTACGACAGGGATCGTCCGCTCCAGGCCGACCTGGTGGTGGTCGACGAGGCGTCCATGCTGGACCTTCTGCTCGCCAACAAGCTGGTCAAGGCCGTACCGCCGGGCGCCCATCTGCTCTTCGTGGGCGACGTGGACCAGCTGCCCAGCGTCGGCGCCGGAGAGGTCCTCCGGGACCTGCTGGCCGACGGCAGCCCCATCCCCGCGGTCCGCCTCACGCGCGTGTTCCGACAGGCCCAGCAGTCCGGCGTGGTGACCAACGCGCACCGCATCAACGCCGGGCAGCACCCCGTCACCGACGGCATGAAGGACTTCTTCCTCTTCGTCGAGGACGACACGGAGGCGGCCGGCCGGCTCACCGTGGACGTGGCGGCCCGGCGCATCCCGGCCAAGTTCGGCCTCGACCCACGACGGGACGTCCAGGTGCTGGCCCCGATGCACCGCGGCCCGGCCGGCGCGGGCACGCTGAACGGGCTGCTCCAGCAGGCCGTCACCCCCGGGCGGCCCGACCTGGCGGAGAAGCGGTTCGGCGGCCGGGTGTTCCGCGTCGGCGACAAGGTCACCCAGATTCGCAACAATTACGACAAGGGGAAGAACGGCGTCTTCAACGGCACCGTGGGCGTGGTCACCTCGCTCGACCCGGTCGACCAGCGCCTCACCGTACTGACGGACGAGGACGAGGAGGTTCCGTATGAATTCGACGAACTGGACGAACTGGCGCACGCGTACGCGGTGACGATCCACCGTTCACAGGGAAGTGAATATCCCGCCGTGGTGATCCCCGTCACGACCGGGGCATGGATGATGCTCCAGCGGAACCTGCTGTACACCGCGGTGACCCGCGCCAGGCAACTGGTCGTTCTCGTGGGGTCGCGCAAGGCCCTCGGCCAGGCGGTGCGCACGGTGTCGGCGGGCCGGCGCTGCACGGCGCTCGACTTCCGGCTCGCCGGTTTCTGATCTTGTTCGGGGACCGTCGGAGGTCACCCTCCTGACCTGGCGGTTCGTGAGGCATCGAAAAAAATGATCGATCAAACGAGTCGTGAAGGTCACAGAGCACTTCCGGATGGGGAAAACAGCGGGCAGGATGACAAGTTGGCGGCACTCAGTGCCGCCAATAGGCCCAATGGTCGACCCCGAGTGCACTCTCCTGAGCCGAATGGGGGAGGGTAGAGACAGTCAGGGCAACCTCGAAGATGAGGCACAACGTCGGTGAGGGAAGACGTGAGCGACAACTCTGTAGTACTGCGGTACGGCGACGGCGAGTACACCTACCCGGTGATCGACAGCACCGTCGGCGACAAGGGCTTCGACATCGGCAAGCTCCGCGCCCAGACCGGTCTGGTGACGCTGGACAGCGGTTACGGCAACACCGCCGCCTATAAATCCGCCGTCACCTACCTCGACGGCGAGGCGGGCATCCTCCGCTACCGCGGCTACCCGATCGAGCAGCTGGCCGAGCGCTCCACCTTCCTGGAGGTGGCCTACCTGCTGATCAACGGTGAGCTGCCCACCGTCGACGAGCTCTCGAACTTCAAGAACGACATCACGCAGCACACCCTGCTGCACGAGGACGTCAAGAACTTCTACAAGGGCTTCCCGCGCGACGCCCACCCGATGGCCATGCTGTCCTCGGTCGTCTCCGCGCTGTCCACGTTCTACCAGGACAGCCACAACCCGTTCGACGAGACGCAGCGCAACCTCTCGACGATCCGGCTGCTCGCCAAGCTTCCGACGATCGCGGCGTACGCGTACAAGAAGTCGATCGGCCACCCGTTCGTCTACCCGCGCAACGACCTCGGTTACGTCGAGAACTTCCTGCGGATGACCTTCTCGGTGCCGGCCCAGGAGTTCGAGCTCGACCCGGTCGTCGTCTCCGCCCTGGACAAGCTGCTGATCCTGCACGCGGACCACGAGCAGAACTGTTCGACCTCGACGGTCCGCCTCGTCGGCTCGTCGCAGGCCAACATGTTCGCGTCGATCTCGGCCGGCATCTCCGCCCTCTGGGGCCCGCTGCACGGCGGCGCCAACCAGTCCGTGCTGGAGATGCTGGAAGGCATCCAGGCGAACGGCGGCGACGTCGACTCCTTCATCAACAAGGTGAAGAACAAGGAGGACGGCGTCCGCCTGATGGGCTTCGGCCACCGGGTGTACAAGTCCTTCGACCCGCGCGCGAAGATCATCAAGGCCGCGGCGCACGACGTCCTCTCCGCCCTCGGCAAGTCCGACGAGCTGCTGGACATCGCCCTGAAGCTGGAGGAGCACGCGCTCTCCGACGAGTACTTCGTCTCGCGCAACCTCTACCCGAACGTCGACTTCTACACCGGCCTGATCTACCGGGCCATGGGCTTCCCGACCGAGATGTTCACGGTCCTCTTCGCCCTCGGCCGCCTCCCGGGCTGGATCGCCCAGTGGCACGAGATGATCAAGGAGCCGGGCTCCCGCATCGGCCGCCCGCGCCAGATCTACACGGGTGTCGTGGAGCGCGACTTCGTTCCCGTGGAGCAGCGGTAGCGCTCCGCTCGGGGCGCGGAGGGGGTTGTCGGTCGGCTGCGGGTTGGTTGTGGCCGGTCGCGCCCACGCGGCGGAGCCGCATATCGGCCACCGCCCCGCGCCCCTTCAGGGGCCTGCGGCCCCTTTGGGGTGCTGCGCCTCCGTAGGCGAAAAACAGAAGGCGCCCTGGCGGCGGTCCCCCCACGGGCCGACGTCCAGGGCGCCTTCCCATGTCCCGGTGCGGATTCCCCCCACGGGATCCGGCCGGGCGTCTGAGAGACCAGCGCCTGAATTCGCTGTCTTTCTGTGCTGCCATTGAGCAGAACGAGCAAAACTCGTCGTACTCATGGGTGGATGCGGTCTGCCGGGACAGCGCACGCTCGGGAGGGCCGCTCAAAGCTTCCCGAAGTACGTGCCCCGGCAACGCAACTCTGAGGAAGTCCCCCAAGACATCCTCAGATGCCAGTAAGCGCCCCCCAAGACGCTGCCTGACATCGTCAACTTAGACCTTCGAACCCCTTCGATGGTTACGTTCACATCACTGTGATCTGCGTCTCTTGCATATGTCCGTTAGATACGCAAGAGCCCCGATATGGCGATCGGGACCCAAGCGTAAGGATGATGCGCGAGCCTTGTGAAGAGCTTATGTGAGCGGGGCGCCGGACTCCAGAGGGACCCAGTGGGGTTCTTACTACGAATTCACCGGAACGTCCGCAGCCGCAGACTGTTCGTCACCACGAACACCGACGAGAACGCCATCGCGGCCCCCGCGATCATCGGGTTCAACAACCCCGCCGCGGCCAGCGGCAACGCGGCGATGTTGTATCCGAAGGCCCACACGAGGTTGCCCTTGATCGTGCCCAGCGTCCGCCGCGACAGCCGGATCGCGTCCGCCGCCACCCGTAGATCACCGCGCACCAGCGTCAGATCGCTCGCCTCGATCGCCGCGTCCGTCCCCGTCCCCATGGCGAGACCCAGATCAGCGGTGGCAAGAGCGGCCGCGTCGTTGACGCCGTCGCCGACCATGGCCACGCACCGTCCCTCGCGCCGCAGCCGCCGTACCGCCTCGACCTTCTCCTCGGGCAGGACCTCCGCGACCACCTGATCGGCATCGATACCGACCGCGTGGGCGACCGACTCGGCGACCGCCCGGTTGTCCCCGGTCAGCAGCACCGGAGTCAGCCCCAGCGCCCGCAGCTCGCGCACCGCCTCGGCGCTGGTCTCCTTCACCGCGTCCGCGACGGCGAGCACACCCCGCGCCGTTCCGTCCCAGCCGACCACGACGGCCGTACGGCCGTCCCTCTCGGCCTCTGCCTTGGCGCGGGCCAGCCCGGTGGGCAGCGCGTCGAAGAGGCGCCCCACGGCCACGTCACGGCCCTCCACGCGTGCGCGTACGCCCCGCCCGGCCACGTTCTCGAAGCTCTCGACCTCCGGCAGCCGCCCGAGCCGCTCCTGCGCGCCCGCGGCGACGGCCCGCGCGACGGGGTGCTCGGAGGCGTGCTCCACGGCGCCCGCGAGCCGCAGCACCTCCTCCTCGTCGGTGCCCTCGGCGGCGTACACCTTCTGCAGGGTCATCCGGCCCGTGGTCACCGTGCCGGTCTTGTCCAGGACGACGGTGTCGACCCGGCGGGTGGACTCCAGCACCTCGGGGCCCTTGATGAGGATGCCCAGCTGCGCCCCGCGTCCCGTACCGACCATGAGGGCCGTCGGCGTGGCCAGGCCCAGCGCGCACGGGCAGGCGATGATCAGCACCGCGACGGCCGAGGTGAACGCGGCGGCGGTGTCGTCGGTGACGGCGAGCCAGGCCCCGAAGGTGGCGACCGCGAGGAGGATGACCGTCGGCACGAAGACCGCGGAGATCCGGTCGGCGAGCCGCTGCACCTCGGCCTTGCCGTTCTGCGCGTCCTCCACCAGCTTCGCCATCCGCGCGAGCTGGGTGTCGGCGCCGACCCGGGTCGTCTCCACGACCAGCCGGCCCCCGGCGTTGACGGTCGCCCCGGTCACCGCGTCCCCCACCGTCACGTCCACCGGGACCGACTCACCGGTCAGCAGCGCGGCGTCCACCGCCGAGGCGCCCTCGACGACGATGCCGTCGGTGGCGATCTTCTCGCCGGGTCGTACGACGAACCGGTCGCCGACGACCAGCCGGTCCACCGGCACGCGGACCTCGCGGCTGTCCCGCAGCACGGCCACGTCCTTCGCGCCCAGCTCCATCAGCGCCCGCAGCGCGGCTCCCGCGCGGCGCTTGGCACGCGCCTCCAGATACCGGCCGAGGAGGAGGAAGGTGACGACCCCGCAGGCCACTTCGAGGTAGATCTGCGAGGAGCCGTCCACGCGCGCGACCGTGAACTCGAAGTCGTCGCGCATGCCGCTCATGCCCGCGTCGCCCAGGAACAGCGCCCACAGCGACCAGCCGTACGCCGCCAGCGTGCCCATCGAGATCAGCGTGTCCATGGTGGCCGCGCCGTGCCGGGCGCCCGTGAACGCGGCCCGGTGGAAGGGCAGCCCGCCCCAGACGACGACCGGCGAGGCGAGGGTGAGCGCGAGCCACTGCCAGTTGTCGAACTGCAGGGCCGGGATCATCGACAGCAGGACGACCGGTACGGCGAGCAGGGCGGAGACGGTGAAGCGGTGCCGGTAGGAGGACGCTTCGGGGTCCTCCCGAGCCTCCTGGGCCTCCTGCGGCTCGGGCCGCGGGGCAGCCGGTTCCTCGGCCGTGTAGCCCGTCTTCTCCACCGTGGCGATCAGGTCGGCGACCCCGATGCCCGCGGGAAAGCTGACCTTCGCCTTCTCCGTCGCGTAGTTCACCGTGGCGGTGACGCCGTCCATGCGGTTGAGCTTTTTCTCGACGCGGGCGGCGCAGGAGGCGCAGGTCATGCCGCCGATGAGCAGCTCGACTTCGGCGGGGGCGGCGGAGGTGGCGGCCGCCCCGGCTATCGCGGGTTGGTCGGTGGTGCGGGGCATCTCGGGCTCAGATCTTGGCGACCAGTTCGAAGCCCGCCTCGTCGACGGCCGCGCGCACGGCCTCCTCGTCCAGCGCGGCCGCGGAGACGACGGTGACCTCGCCGGTGGATGCGACGGCCTTCACCGAGCTGACGCCGGGGAGTTCGGAGAGCTCACCGGAGACGGCTCCCTCGCAGTGTCCGCAGCTCATGCCGCTCACCTTGTAGACGGCGGTGACGGAACCCGGGGCGTCGGTCTGCGCGGTCATGTCGTTCTCCTCGTCGAGGCATGTGGGGTTGACGGGACCCGCGGGGTCCCTCCACTGCCAAGATATACCCCTACGGGGTATTTCTCCAAGGCGGGTCGGCACCTGACGGCACGGCGTGGGCGCCGGATGTCACGTCGCCGACCGGGTCGGGGCGGGGCGGCCCAGCCGGTCGCCCACCAGTGGTTCGAGGTAGCGGGTCAGGGCGTGCTTCAGCTCTTGGACATAGGCGTCCCGCTCGGCGCCCTCGTGGGCGAGGATCAGCTCCAGGCCCGCCTTGTACAGGCCCAGGCACATGTGGGAGGTCCGGGCGAGGTCGGCCGGGGCGGCGTCGGGCAGGAACGAGGAGAGCAGGCCCTCGATCCGGGACAGCAGGGTGGCGTGGAGGGCGTCGTGCTCCTCGGTGATCCGGCCGGGGATGTCGGGGCCGTGCATCAGCGCGAAGAACACCGGGTGCTCGCAGTTGAAGGCGATGAACCGGTCGACGGCCGCGCCTACCGCCTCCTCCAGCGGGGTCGTGGGGTCGACCGGGGCGAGCGCCTCGCCGTACGCCTCGCGCATCTCGCGCATGAGCCGCTCGCCCAGCTCGATCGCGATGGCTTCCTTGTTCGGGAAGAACTGGTACAGCGTGCCCGGCGAGACGCCCGCCTCGCGGGCGATGGCGTTGGTGCTGGCGGCCGTGTAGCCGGCGGTGGTGAAGACGGTGGCCGCGGCCTCGAGCAGCTGGGCGATGCGGCGCTCGCCGCGCGCCTGACGGCGGCGCGGCCGCTCCTTCTCCTGGTTGGCGGACACGCGTTATCCCCAGCTCTCCGAACGCGATTGACAAACGCGAGTGGTCGCTCGCATTCTTGGAGAACGCGAGCGATGACTCGTGTTTGTCAGTCTATGGCAGTGACGGCTCCATGCTGCCCGGTTGTGAACGGCACGGATCAGGGTGAGGGGACACCGCACGATGACCGAAGTCAACAGGCCACCCGGCGCCGGAGGGCCAACCCGCGTCGGAGGCTGGACCCGCTTCGTGACGGCCCGGCCCCGGTTGTCGCTGCTCGTGGCCCTCGTGATCACCGCGCTCGCCGTGCTGGCCGGCAGCGGCGTCGCCGACCGGCTGGGCAGCGGCGGCTGGGAGGACCCGGACGCCGAGTCGACCTACGCGACCAGGGCACTGGAGCGCGAGTTCCCCGCCTCCCAGCCCAACCTCCTGCTCCTCGTGGACGCGGGCGACGCCTCCGTGGACGACCCCGCGGTCGCCGCCGAGGCCCGGCGCACAGCGGCGCGCCTGGCCGAGGAGAAGGGCGTCACCGGGGTCGGTTCCTACTGGCAGGCGGACGCCTCGGCGGCTCCCGCCCTGCGCGCCGAGGACGGCCACGAGGCGCTGATCGCCGCCCGCATCACCGGCGATGAGAAGCAGGCGGGGGAGACCCTGGACCGCATCGCGTCCGAGTTCCGGGGTGCGCACGGGCCGGTGGAGGTCAGTGTCGGCGGTCCGGTCGCGGTGCGCCACGAGATGCAGACGACCATCCAGGAGGACCTGGTCCGGGCCGAGGTGATCGCCCTGCCGGTCACCCTGGTGCTGCTGGTGATGGTCTTCGGCAGCGCGGTCGCCGCCCTGCTGCCGCTGGGCATCGGCATCGTCGCCATCCTCGGCACCAACGCGGTGCTGCGCGGCCTCACCGAGGTCACCGACGTGTCGGTCTTCGCGATGAACCTCACCACGGCCCTCGGCCTGGGCCTCGCCGTCGACTACGCCCTGTTCATCGTCCGCCGCTTCCGCGAGGAACTCGCCACCGGCGCCGAACCGCTCACAGCCGTCGGCACGACCCTGCGCACGGCCGGCCGCACCGTCCTCTTCTCGGCCCTCACGGTCGCGGTGTCCCTCGCGGCGATGCTGCTCTTCCCGCAGTACTTCCTGCGGTCCTTCGCCTACGCCGGGATCGCGGTGGTCCTGCTGGCCGCGGCGGCCGCCCTGATCCTGCTCCCGGCCGCACTGGTCCTGCTCGGCCACCGGGTCAACGCCCTGGACCTGCGCAAGCTGTTCCGGCGAGGACAGGCGAAAACTCCGCCCGCCCCGACGGCCGGTGCGACGGAGGGCAGGGCATGGACCCGCACCGCGAACCTCGTCATGCGCCGCGCCCCCTTCTTCGCCCTGGGCACCACCGCCGTGCTGGTCCTGCTCGGACTGCCCTTCCTGGGCGTGAAGTTCGGCACCGCCGACGACCGTCAGCTCCCGTCGAGCGCCGAGTCCCATGTGGTGCAGCAGCACATCCGCGACGGCTTCCCGGGCAGCCCCGGAGGCGGTTTGGAGGTGCTCGCCGAGGGACGGGCGACGCCGGCGCAGTACGCGGTTTACAAGGAGCGGATCGCCGCTCTCCCGGAGGTGCTGCGGGTCGACGGACCGCTGGTCAAGGGCGAGTCCGCGTACTTCACGGTGCTGCCGAAGGGCGAGGCGGTCGACGACCCGGCTCAGCGGCTGGTCGACGACCTGCGCGCCACCCGGGCCCCGTTCGACACCAAGGTGACCGGCGCGGCGGCGGTCCTGGTCGACTCCAAGGACGCGATAGCTGAACGCCTGCCGCTCGCGGTCGCCTTCATCACGATCGTCACCCTGCTGCTGGTGTTCCTGCTGACCGGCAGCGTGCTGATCCCGATCCAGGCGGTGGTGCTCAACGCGCTCAGCCTGACGGCGATGTTCGGCGCGGTGGTCTGGGTCTTCCAGGACGGCCACCTGTCCGGCCTGCTCGGCTTCACCAGCCCCGGCTCGATCGAGACGACCCTCCCGGTGCTGATGTTCTGTGTCGCCTTCGGACTGTCGATGGACTACGGCGTGTTCCTGCTGTCGCGCATCAAGGAGGAGTACGACACGACCGGCGACCACGACGAGGCGGTCCGGCACGGCCTTCAGCGCACGGGCGGACTGATCACCGCGGCAGCCGTGATCCTCGCGGTCGTGATGGTCGCGATAGGCACCTCCCGGGTCACCAACACCAAGATGCTCGGCCTCGGGATCGCCCTGGCGGTGCTGATGGACGCCATGATCGTCCGCAGCCTCCTGGTCCCGGCGGTCATGCGCCTCACGGGGCGGGCGACCTGGTGGGCGCCGGGTCCGCTGCGACGGTTCCACGAGCGGTTCGGGCTGAGTGAGGGGGAGCCGGCACCGGTCCCGGCCACGGCGCCCGCGCCGGAGCGGGAGAAGGCGAGCGCACGCGGCTGACCTGGGACGCGGGGTTGCGCCGATCGCACGGGCGCCCTACCCGCTGGGCCGACGGAGCGTCTGGCGTTCGCGATGATCTCCGTGTACCTGAGCGGCGCGGCGAAAAGGAGAGCGGCATGCGGGCAGTGGTGTTCGAGCGGTACGGGGAGCCGGCCGAGGTACGGGAGGTGCCCGACCCGTGCCCCGCTCCCCACGGAGTGACCGTGCGGGTCGAGGCCACGGGGCTGTGCCGCAGCGACTGGCACGGCTGGCAGGGGCACGACCCGGACATCGCGTTGCCGCATGTGCCGGGCCATGAACTCGCCGGTGTCGTCGAGGCGGTGGGCGACCGGGTGACCGGCTGGCGTCCCGGCGACCGGGTCACCGTGCCGTTCGTGTGCGCGTGCGGCAGCTGTGCCGCGTGTGCGGCGGGCGATCAGCAGGTGTGCGAGCGGCAGACCCAGCCCGGCTTCACCCACTGGGGATCCTTCGCCCAGTACGTGGCGCTGGACCACGCCGACGTCAATCTCGTCGCCGTACCCGAGGAGATGTCCTTCGCGACGGCGGCCTCGCTGGGCTGCCGGTTCGCCACGGCGTTCCGGGCGGTCGTGCAGCAGGGCCGGGTGGCGGCGGGGGAGTGGGTCGCGGTGCACGGCTGCGGCGGGGTCGGCCTGTCGGCGGTGATGATCGCGGCGGCGTCGGGCGCGCGGGTCGTCGCGGTGGACGTCTCACCGCGGGCCCTGGAGCTCGCGCGGAAGTTCGGGGCGACGGAGTGCGTGGACGCGTCGGGCGTGCCGGACACGGCGGCCGCGATCCACGACCTCACCGCCGGCGGCGCCCACCTCTCCCTGGACGCCCTCGGCTCACCCACCACCTGCGCGGCCTCCGTCAACGGCCTGCGGCGCCGGGGCCGGCACATCCAGGTGGGCCTGCTGCCCTCGACGTCCGGCACGACACCGGTCCCCATGGCCCGCGCCATCGCCCTGGAACTGGAACTGCTGGGCAGCCACGGCATGGCGGCGCACACCTACCCGCCCATGCTGGAGCTGGTCCGGGCCGGTGTGCTGCGGCCGGATCTGCTGGTGACGTCGACGATCGGGCTGGACGCGGTACCGGCCGCGCTGACGGCGATGGGGGCGGCGCCCGGGGCGGGGGTGACGGTTATCGAGCCGTGGAGTTGAGGGCGGCCCACTCGTGGTCGAGGACGGCCATCAGGACCTCGTCCAGCCACTCACCGTCCCTCGTCTGCGCTTCCCGGCGGATCCCTTCCCTCACGAACCCGACCTTCTCGTACACCCGCAGGGCCCGGTGGTTGTGACCGTAGGCACCCAACTCGATCCGATGCAGCCCGAGTTGTTCGAAGCCATAGCCGACGATGAGCCGGGTGGCCTCGGTGCCGATGCCACGGTCGCGGCCGCGCGGGCCGATCAGGGTGCGGAAGGTACAGCTGCGGGCGTGCGGATCCCACTCGTACAGGACGACCTCGCCGACGAGTTCGCCGGTGGCGCGGTCGGTGACGGCGAGATCGAGACGGTCGGGCCGGCCGGACAGCGAGCCGTACCAGGAACGCACCCGCTCCAGGGTGAGTTCGTTGTTCGGCGAGAAGGTGAAGCGCTCGACCTCGGGGTCCTCGATGATCTCCCACATGACGTCCGCGTCGGCCCCGGTGAACGGCCGGAGCACGGTCCTGTCGCCGGTGAGCGTGGGTTTGACGGAGAAGCTGCGCATGACCAGCACTGTGCCCCACTGGTCAGATGGGGCACAGCTTGTTTTTCCGCGACGCCGGGACGTCAATCCACCCTTCGGCCCCGGTTCCCCGGTCGGGACTCCACCCACGCCCGCACGGTGTCCGGGTACCAGAAGGGCTTGCCGCCCTCCACATGGTCCGGCGGCGGCAGCAACCCGTGCTTGCGGTACGACCGCACGGTGTCCGGCTGCACCTTGATGTGCGCCGCGATCTCCTTGTAGGACCAGAGCGTTCGGTCGGTCATCGGTTGCACCTCCCTGCGCGCGCCGCGGCGGCGACCTGGGGCGGTCGTCGGGGGTACCGTGCGCTGCGCTGGCGATCACAAAGCCTGTGCCCCGTCAACGACGCCCGGTGAGAGGCGGACAGGGGCTGTGCGCCGGGTGTGACACAGGGGCCGCGTACATGCGACATGCGTAACAGGAAAGCGGCCTTCGTGACACGGCTGACGCAAAGGCGCCCGCGGATACAAGGGCGCGGCGCGTTGACATGATGTCTCGCCGCGCAGCCGTTCGTGGCAGGTCCGTTGCCTCAGGCTTTGTCCGCGACAGGGCTATTGGTGTGGATCCGGGTAGCGTGTGGTGAGGAACCTTGCGGTCGGGGTGGGCGGGAGGCGCCAGGTGAAGGTGCTTGTGGCGGGAGTCGGGGACTTCCCAGAGCCCTATGAGACCGAGGATGAACAGGCTGACGGGATCGCGAGGTTCGCACCGCTGCCGGCCCTGACCGAGCCGGTGCGGGAGATGGCTTCGGCGTTGGAGCGGGCAGGCGCCACGGAGAGCAGGGAACTGCTGCTGGAGAGCGATGCGACCGAGTTGTTACAGCGGTGGAAGGAGCTGCGCCGAACGGCCGGGCCCGGGGAGACCCTTGTCCTGCACTTCGCCGGTCACGGCGTCCAGGCGCGAAGCGGGGGCCTGTATCTGGCCGCCTCCGGCGGTCAGGCCTGTGATGAACTGCTGTCCGACACCTGTGTCAGCTTCGGGCAACTCCTGGAGACGGCCGAGAACAGCGGACGTCCCGTGTTGTTCCTCCTGGACGTCTGCGCGGCCGGTCAGGCCCTCGTCCAGCAGCATTTGATCGACCTCGCCGCCCGACGCCGCCAGGACGCACCACGCAACGTCTGGATCATCGGCGCCTGCACCAGCGACGCGATCACCTACGGCGCCCGTTTCACCGTCGCGGCTGCTCATGTCCTTCAGCAGCTCGCCGACGGCGACCTCGACATCACCCCAACCCTCAGACACGTACCTGTCGAGACCCTCGCCACCGCCGTCGACCGGCACCTCGCCCGCACGGACCGAGCCGCCGGGCGCGCCCGGCAGACCATCGTCCGCACCGCTCACGTCCAGGCCGACGCCGAACCGCAGCCGTTCTTCCGAAACCCCGCGCACAGCCGTACGCCGCACCGAGACCTGCTGGCCGGTATGGATCCGAGGCTGAGGGAATTCGCGCTCGGCTGCTCACCCGATCTCGACCCGCTGCACTTCGCCACGCGCGCCGCCGGAACTCCCACCGCGAACGACATTCTCTTCTCCGGCCGACGCTCCCAGTTGGATCGTATTCACGAATGGGTCGGCAACGCCGGACAGGGCGGGCTACTGGTGGTCACCGGCGGTCCCGGCAGCGGCAAGTCCGCACTCCTCGGCGTCACAGCGTGCGCACTCCACCCCGAACTCGAACCCCTCGGTGACCGCATCGCCCGCGTTGTCGAGTACTTCGACCCACGGCAGCCGGAGATCGTTCTCGCCGTTCACGCCCGTCAGCTCACGCTTCAGCAGATCACCGACTCCCTGCGACACCAGCTGCAGCAGCAACGGAGTTCCGGCCGGGCCCATACCCGCCAGGACACGCCCCATTCAGACGTGCGGCTGCTCCTTGACGAGCTGCGCGCCGCCGGAGACGTTCTCGTGCTGCTGGACGCCCTCGACGAGGCAGCTGACCCCGCAGCCGTACTCGATGACCTGCTCCTGCCTCTTGAAGCCGCCGGGGGCGGCTGCCGTGTCATGATCGGGACCAGGAAGTGGTGGGATTCGCTGCCCGCGCTCCGGCAGCATTTGGCCGAGCACCCGGATGCGGAGCTCGACCTCGACCCGGTCACCATGCATGACCGAAGTGTCCTCGCCGACGATCTCGACACCTATCTGTGCCGGCTCCTGCCGCGCCGCCGCTTTCCCCGGGACGAGCTCCGTCGCACAGCCGACCGGCTCGCCCAGTACAGCGACCACGGGGCCTTTCTCGTGGCCTCCCTCTACGCCAACCACCTCCTCACCACTCCCCATCAAGCCCATGCTGCCCCGCCGTGCAGTATCACGGAGGTCTTCGACCTGCACGTCAACACGTTGGCGGACAGGGAGCCGTGGATGCGCACAGTGTTGAACGTCCTCGGTCAGGCTCGTGGCCAAGGCATGCCACTCGACCTCATCCACGCCGCCGCCCTGGCCCAGCACCCGGCCGACGGCCCCCAGAGCGCACGCCCCCTCGCCGACACCCGTCGCGCCCTCGCCAAGGCGGCCTTCTATCTCCGCACCACTCCCGAGGACGATCAGTGCCTGCTCTATCGGTACTTCCACCAGGCCCTGACCGACCACACCAAGGGCCGCACCGACCTCACCGCGCTGCACCGTGCCCTCATCGCCGCCATCCCGACGGCTGACGACAACACCCCTGACTGGGACCGCGCTCACCCGTACCTGCTGCGACACGCCGCCGAGCATGCGGCGGCGTGCGACGAACTCGCCGGGCTGCTGGACGATCCCTCCTTCCTGCTGCACGTCTCCCCCGACGACCTCAAGCGTCATCTGAACAAGGCCACAGACCCCCGCTCGGCACGTATCGCAACGATCTATCGCTCCCACACGACGCATCATCGCCACCGTCATGAACTGGGCGCACGACGCAGCCTGTTGGCCTTGGACGCGGCGGCCTGGCGCGAACCATCGTTGGCGGAGGCTCTGGGCAACCTGCCCGTCGACCGCCGAGTCACCTCAGCCGTTGCTCGGTGGGCCACCAACAGCCAGGGCAGTTCCGCCCGATTGCACACGCTGACGGGACACACGGATTCGGTCACGCACGTCGCGACAACGCATGTGTGGGCAGCGAACGGTGAGCAACTCGAAGTCGCGATCACCGCGGGAGCCGATGGAGCGGCGATCATCTGGAATCTGGACACGGGGGAAGAGATACGCGCGCTCAGGCAGCATCCCGGGGAGATAACGGCTCTCGCCGTGGCACAGTACGGCCGCCGCTCGTTCGCCGTCACGGCGTCCAAGGACACAGCCACGGTGTGGGATCTGGGGACGGGGCAGCGGATGCACTGCCTGGTCGGACACAAAGGGATGGTCACGGCCCTCGCCATGGCCGAACTCGATGGCCGCCCCGCAGTGATCACGGGGAGTGAGGACAAGACAGCGAGGTCGTGGGATCTCCTGACCGGCTCGCATCTGCTCACCTTCCCCGATCCCCAGGCGCCCCCGGAAGGGAGCACTCGGAAGGAGAGCACGGATACCGAAGGAAAGGCCGAAAAGGAAAAGCCCAAGATCCACAGCAAGAAGATCAACGCGATTGCCGTCGCCGGGAACGGAGGAGATCCCCATGTGGTCACCGTGGGCGCTGACGGTAACGCCATTGTGTGGAGCATGAGTTCGGGGAAGGCGTTACATCTGCTCAGTCACGGCTCCACTGCTGTGACGAGCGTGATCGTGGTGACGATGATGGGCAGGGAGCACGCCGTCACCGCGAGTGAAGGAAAGCACGTCGGCGCGTATGACGTGAAGACGGGCAAGGCTTCTGGTTCATGGAACTCGGTAGCCGGTCGCGCGGGAGTTCTGGCGGGGCTTGATCGCGGCGAAGAATTCTTCATAGCGACGGCGGATGACAGGGTCGTCAACGTCCTGCGTCCCGGTAGACCGCCTCTCGCTCTCAAGGGGCACGTGAGCCCCATCACGGATGTCGCCTTGGCCGAGGTGTCCGCGAGGCCTGTCGCCATCACGACGAGCGTCGATCAGACCGCCATCATGTGGGACTTGAACACCGGGAACTACATCCGGCAATTCGCCGGTCACACGAAACGCCTGACGAAAGTGGCGGTCCCCGAATCAGCCGGCAAACCGGTGGCCGTGACGGTGTGCCACGACGGAACGGGGGTCGTCTGGGATCTCGCCGTACAGGACCAGCAGGTTTTCACCGCGCACACCAAACGGGTGAACGCGGTGGCCGCAGGTGACGTCGATGGTCGTGCCGTCGCCCTCACGACCAGTGACGACAAGACCGCGATCCTCTGGGATCTCGCTACGGCACGACGTCTGCACACCTTCACGACCCAATCCAGCAGCATCCACGGGGCCGCCCTGGCGAACACCCGGGAGCAATCGCTGGCCATCACCGCGGACGGTGATGGATCGATCGCCTTCTGGGACGCTGTGACGGGCGCGCAACTTCGCTCAGCCAGACGCCATACGGGGCTCGTGGTCGCCGTTTGCGCCGGCCGTCTCAGATCCCGGTCCATCGCCCTCACCGCCAGCAGGGACAAGAGCGCTGCGCTGTGGGACGTCGCCTCTGGGCGGTTTCTCCGCTCCCTCCATGGCCACACCAGACCGCTGACCTCGTGCGCGCTGAACTTCATGGAGGGCCGCCGTCCCCTCGCCATGACGGGCAGTGAGGACAGGACGGCCATAGTGTGGGATCCCCTCAGCGGTGAACGCATACACACTTTGACCGGGCACCGTGACTGGGTGACCGGCGTGGTGTTCGCGCATGCCCGCGACCGTACGCTGGCCCTCACCACCAGCGACGACGCCACCGTCAGGGTGTGGGATCCGCTCACCGGCGAGCATCTGCAGGAACTGACCGCGCATGGGAGCTGGGTCAATGCGGCCACCGTCGTACAGATCGGGGGGCGAAGTCGGGTGATCACGGTGAGCACGGACAACACCGCGGCGATCTGGGCGACCGAGGACCGGCTCATTCTCGAAGAGGTCCTGCATTTGCCGGACGAGGGGATCGCGGTGGCTGGGACAGGGGAGTTCGGCGTTCTCGTCTGTGGGCGCGAGGTCATCTGTTATGCCTGGAAGACGCCCGGCCATCCCCGTGACCTGTGAGGCCTCGAAGCCGTGCACGGTTCGAGTGTGTGTGACGACGAATCACCGTCGATGACAGGGGGACTTCGATGACATCGATCGTGCTGGTGCACGGCATCTTCAACCACGTCCGCAAAGCGACACCGGACGAAGCCGCGGCGCGGCGGGTCTCGGACTGTCGGCCGAGGTTGGCCGAGAGCTTGAGCAAATTGGCGGTGGACGTCCCCGACGTGACGATGGCCTACTACGCCGACTTGCTGCGGCGGAAGGTGCCCGGGGAGCCACAGTCGTTCCAGCAGCCGGAAGGCTTCGACGATCTCGGCGCCGCGGAACGATCGGAGGTGGCGGCGTGGCTGGCCGCTGCCGGCGCCGAAATGCCGGCGGATCCGCAGAACGTGGGGCTGGCCCCGCTGCGGCAGATGCTGGGCTGGCTGGTGGACGAACGCGGCGGACGCCTCACCGCGGCGGTGCGCGAGCAGACGATCGGTCGTCTGGAGCGCACCCTGGTGGCGAACCTGCGCGAGGTGGAGGCTTACACGACCTGGCCGGAGCGGCGCCGTCTGGTGCGCGAACGCGTGTCCGGGGTGATCCGGCGTGAGAAGCCCGCGGTGGTGATCGCGCATTCGCTGGGTGCGTACGTCACCTACGAAACGCTGCACGCTTACCCGGATCTGGAGGTGGACCTGCTGGTCACGGTCGGCTCGCCGCTCAGGGTCCCGGCTCTGGCACGCCGCTTGGAGCCTGCGTTGCGCGCGGGGCGAGGAGCGAAGCCCTCGGGGCTGGCGCGCTGGGTGAACATCGCCGGCACCGGAGACCTGGTGGCGGTTCCGCCCAAGCTGGGCCGCGTGTTCCCCGTCGACGACGACGCCGTCTGCGACACCGGGCTGGGCGTTCACGGATTCGGCGGGTATCTGGCAAACGGCCTCCTGGCCGCGGCCATCACCCCCTACGTCACCTGACCGACCGATACCCGCCTCGAAGGGAGACGCGCTGACAGAACACCGAGGCGGTGGCTTCATCGATCCCGGAGAAGACCGACACGTACGCGGCGGACGGCCCTCGTCCGGCTGGGACGTGACCAGCGGGCGGTTCGTAGGCGCCCGGCCGCAAATCCGAATGCCTTCGTTCGAATGTCCGGACAAAACATTGACAGGCCTCCCCCAGCAGG
>CBFGZZ010000036.1:0-35902 GCA_965653385.1 uncultured Streptomyces sp.
AACAACTGCGGGGCGATGGAGTCGGGTCTCGCGGTGCTGCTGTCGGCGGGCCGGATCGCCCGGGTGACCGGCTCGTACATCGGCGCGAACAAGGAGTTCGCCCGCCAGTACCTGGGCGGGGAGCTGGAGGTGGAGATGATCCCGCAGGGCACGCTGGCCGAGCGGCTGCGGGCCGGCGGCGCCGGGATCCCCGCGTTCTACACCCCGGCCGGGGTGGGCACGCAGGTCGCCGACGGCGGGCTGCCGTGGCGCTACGACGGGTCCGGCGGGGTCGCACTGGCCTCGCCACCGAAGGAGGTGCGGGAGTTCGACGGCACCGAGTACGTGCTGGAGCGCGGGATCCGCACCGACTTCGCGCTGGTGCGGGCGGCGAAGGGCGACCGGCACGGGAACCTGGTGTTCAACAAGTCCTCCCGGAACTTCAACCCGCTGGCCGCGATGGCCGGACGGGTGACGATCGCCGAGGTCGAGGAACTCGTCGAGCCCGGTGAGATCGGTCCGGACGCGGTGCACCTGCCGGGGATCTTCGTGCAGCGGGTCGTCGCGCTCACCCGGGAGCAGGCCGCCGACAAGCGGATCGAGCAGCGCACGATTTCCGCGCCCGCGGCGCGAGGGACGGGGAGCAACTGATGGCCTGGACACGCGAGGAAATGGCCGCGCGGGCCGCGCGCGAACTTCAGGACGGGCAGTACGTCAATCTCGGCATCGGGCTGCCGACGCTGATCCCGAACTACCTCCCCGAGGGCGTGGAGGTGATCCTGGAGTCCGAGAACGGCATCCTGGGCACCGGCCCGTACCCGACCGAGGACCAGGTCGACCCGGACCTGATCAACGCCGGCAAGGAGACCGTGACGGTCCTGCCGGGGGCGTCCTTCTTCGACTCGGCGCTGTCGTTCTCGATGATCCGCGGCGGGCACATCGATGTCGCCGTGCTGGGCGCCATGCAGGTCTCCGCCACCGGTGACCTGGCGAACTGGGCCATCCCCGGCAAGATGATCACCGGGATCGGCGGGGCGATGGACCTCGTGCACGGGGCCCGCACGGTCATCGTCGTGATGACGCACACCGCCAAGGACGGCAGCCCGAAGATCCTCACCGAGTGCGCACTGCCGCTCACAGGCAAGGCGTGTGTGAACCGAGTCATCACCGACCTCGGCGTGATCGACGTGACCGACGACGGCCTGGTGCTCGTCGAGACCGCGCCCGGCGCGGGCGTTGACGAGATCATCGCCAAGACCGACGCAAAACTCACCGTCGCGGAGAATCTGCTGTGAACACCGTTTACATCGTCGACGCGGTCCGCACCCCGATCGGCCGTTACAACGGCACCCTCGCCCCCGTCCGCCCGGACGACCTGGCCGCCCACGCCCTGCGTGAACTCCTCGCCCGTACGCCCGACCTGGACCCGTCCCGCATCGAGGACGTCTACTTCGGCAACGCCAACGGCGCCGGCGAGGAGAACCGGAACGTGGGCAGGATGGCCGCCCTCCTCGCCGGCCTGCCGACCAGCGTGCCCGGTGTCACCGTCAACCGCCTCTGCGCCTCCGGCCTGGAGGCGGTCATCCAGGCAGCCCGCGCCATCGCCGCCGGGGACGCCCACATCGCCGTGGCCGGCGGCGTGGAGTCGATGACCCGGGCCCCGTACGTGCTGCCCAAGTCCGACAAGCCCTTCCCCGCCGCGCACACGGAGCTGTACTCGACCACCCTGGGCTGGCGCATGGTCAACCCGAAGATGGCACCGCAGTGGACCGTCCCGCTGGGGGAGTCGGCCGAACTCATCGCCGAGAAGCACAAGATCAGCCGCGAGCAGCAGGACGAGTACGCGCTGGCCTCCCACCACAAGGCGGCCGCGGCCCAGCGGCAGGGCCTCTTCGACGCCGAGCTCGCTCCCGTCTCCCTCCCTCAGCGCAAGGGCGACCCGGTCGTCTTCGCCGCCGACGAGTCCGTACGGGCCGACGCCTCCCTCGCCGCGATGGCGAAGCTCAAGCCGTCCTTCCGTAAGGACAACGGCACGGTCACCGCAGGCAACGCCTCCCCGCTCAACGACGGCGCCGCCGCCCTGCTCCTCGTCGACGAGGAGGGCCTGAAGGCCACCGACCGCGAGCCGCTCGCCCGGATCTCCGCGACCGGCGTCCACGCCCTCGACCCCGACTACTTCGGGCTCGCCCCCGTCGAGGCCGTCAACCGCGCCCTCGCCAAGGCGGGCAAGGCCTTCGGCGACCTGTCGGTCCTCGAACTGAACGAGGCCTTCGCCGCCCAGGTGCTGGGCTGTGTCGCCGAATGGCCCGAGTTCGACCCGGCGATCCTCAACGCCCAGGGCGGCGCCATCGCGCTCGGCCACCCCCTCGGCGCCTCCGGTGCCCGTCTCGCCGGCACCGTCGCCCACCAACTCGCCCGCAAGGGCGGCGGAGTCGGCGTCGCCACCCTCTGCATCGGCGTCGGTCAGGGCCTCGCCCTCGTCCTCGAACGTTAACGGAACGCAGGATCCCCCATGACTCTCACTCAGCACGACATCGACCAGGAGATCGCGGCCGAGCACGCCGCGTACGAGAAGCGCGTCGCCGACGGTGCCCCCGTCGAGCACCACCCGCGCCGCGACTACACCCCGTACCGCTCCTCGGTGCTGCGCCACCCGAAACAGCCGCCGATCCAGATCGACGTCAGCAAGGACCCGGAGCTGGTGGAGCTGCACTCCCCCGCCTTCGGCGAGCGGGACATCACCGAGATCGACAACGACCTCACCGGGCAGCACACCGGGGAGCCGATCGGTGAGCGCATCACCGTCGAGGGCCGGCTCCTGGACCGTGACGGCCGTCCGCTGCGCGGCCAGCTGATCGAGGTCTGGCAGGCGAACTCGGCCGGCCGCTACGCCCACCAGCGCGAGCAGCACGACGCCCCGCTGGACCCGAACTTCACCGGCGTCGGCCGCACCCTGACCGACGACAGCGGCTTCTACCGCTTCACCACCATCCAGCCGGGCCCGTACCCCTGGCGCCAGCACGTCAACGCCTGGCGGCCGGCCCACATCCACTTCTCGCTGTTCGGCACGGCGTTCACCCAGCGGCTGGTGACGCAGATGTACTTCCCGAGCGACCCGCTGTTCCCGTACGACCCGATCATCCAGTCGGTGACGGACGACGCGGCCCGCCAGCGGCTGGTCGCCACCTACGACCACAGCCTGTCGGTGCCGGAGTTCTCGATGGGCTACCACTGGGACATCGTGCTCGACGGACCGAACGCCACCTGGCTCGAAGAGGGACGCTGACCTGCCATGACGAAGATCGACACGAGCCGCCCGGAGACCGTGCTCCCCACCCCGTCGCACACGGTCGGCCCCTTCTACGGCCATGCCCTGCCCTTCCCCGGCGGCGGCGACATCGCTCCCGTCGGGCACCCGGACGGCATCACCCTCCAGGGCTACATCTACGACGGCGAGGGCAATCCGCTGCCCGACGCGTTCGTGGAGCTGTGGAGCGCCGACCCCGACGGCAACGTCCCGCGGGTCGACGGCTCGATCCGGCGCGACCCGGCGAGCGGCGGCTATCTGGGCCGCAACGGCGTGGAGTTCACGGGCTGGGGCCGTATCCAGACCGACGCGAACGGGCACTGGACGGCGCGGACGCTGCGTCCGGGTGCGCGTGGGCGGAGCGCGCCGTACATCAGCGTGTGCGTGTTCGCGCGCGGCCTGCTGGTGCATCTGTACACGCGGATCTATCTGCCGGGCGACGAGGCGGCCCTCGCCGCGGACCCGCTGCTCACCCGGGTGCCGGCCGAGCGGCGCGACACGCTGATCGCGCGGGAGCAGCGCGACGGCACCTACCGTTTCGACATCCGCCTTCAGGGCGAAGGCGAGACGGTCTTCCTGGAGTACCAGTGAATTCTCCCGATCCGGACACCGGCCTGCTCGCCCCCGGGTGGGCAGGCTCCCCCGCCGCCTACGCGACCGGTGACGGCGCCTATCTCCAGGCGCTGCTGGACGCGGAGGCGGCGCTCACCCGGGCGCAGGCCTCCCTGGGGTTGGCCCCGGCCGAGGCGGCCACCGCGGTGACCGAGGCCGCCGACGCCGGCCGCTTCGACGTACGCTCCCTCGCCGAACGCGCCCGCGGCGGCGGCAACCCGGTCATCCCCCTGGTCGCCGACCTGACCAAGGCGGTCGGCACGGAGTACGGCCCGTACGTCCACCGGGGCGCCACCAGCCAGGACATCCTGGACACGGCGACGATGCTGGTGGCGGCCCGCTCCCTCGGTCTCCTGCTCGCGGACCTCGACCGCACCCAGCGGGCGCTGGCCCGGCTCGCCGCCGAGCACCGCGACACCGCGATGCCGGGGCGGACGCTCACCCAGCACGCCGTGCCGACGACGTTCGGGCTGAAGGCGGCCGGGTGGCGGTCGCTGGTGCTGGACGCACGGGACCGGGTGAGGGCCGTACGGGAGTCGCTGCCCGCCCAACTGGGCGGCGCTGCGGGTACGTTGGCAGCCTTCGGGGCATACGGCGCCAACGATCCGGTCGAACTGCCCACGGTGTACGCCCGCGAACTCGGTCTTCGTGCTCCGCAGTTGCCTTGGCACACGCTGCGCACACCCGTCGCCGATCTCGCCGGATGTCTGGCCTGCACGGCGGGGGCGCTCGGCAAGATCGCCGCGGACGTCCTCACCCTCTCGCGCACCGAGATCGCGGAACTCGCGGAGGGCAGCGGCGGGGGCTCGTCCGCGATGCCGCACAAGTCCAATCCCGTACGGTCCACTCTGATCGCCGCCGCGGCGCGGCGGGTACCTCACCTCGCGGCCACCCTCTACGGATCGCTGGTGGCGGAGGACGAGCGGCCGGCCGGCGCCTGGCACGCGGAGTGGGAGCCGCTGCGGGAGCTGCTGCGGCTGGTCGGCGGAGCCGCCGGGGACGCCGTGGAACTGGCCGAGGGGCTGCGGGTCAGACCCGACGTCATGCGCGAACACCTCGACCTCACCCATGGGCTGATCGTGTCCGAGCGGCTGTCCGCCGAGCTGGCCCCGGTGCTGGGCCGGGCCCGCGCCAAGGCACTGCTCACCCGACTGGCGTCCGAGCGCCGCCCGCTGGCCGAGGCGCCGGAGCTGACGGACGTCGACCTCGATCCCACCCACTACACCGGCTCCGCCGCCACCCTCACCGACCGTGCCCTGGAGCGACGTTGACCGACAAACTCCTCAACCACCATGCCGAGGGGTCCGCTTCCGCGCCCGCGCTGCTTCTCGGGCCCTCGCTCGGCACCTCGTACGCCCTGTGGGACCAGGTCGCGCCCGAGTTGTCGATCACCCATCGGGTGGTCCGCTGGGATCTGCCTGGGCATGGGGGTTCTGCGGCGGATCTCATCGGCGCGGGCGCGACCGTCGGTGACCTTGCCGACCTGGTGCTGGCGCTCGCCGACTCGTTCGGCATCGAGCGGTTCGCGTACGCGGGGGTGTCGCTGGGCGGTGCGGTCGGGTTGCACCTGGCCGTGCACCACCCCGAGCGGATCTCCTCGCTGGCCGTGATCTGCTCGTCGGCGCACTTCAACGGCGCGAAGCCGTGGGAGGAGCGGGCCGCGCTAGTGCGGAGCCAAGGGCTGGCGAGGCTCGCCGCGAGCGCGGACTCCCGCTGGTTCACGTCCGGCTTCACCGTGCCGGCGCTGGTCCAGGACCACCGGGACGCCGATCCGGATGCGTACGCCGCCTGCTGTGACGCGCTCGCAGCCTTCGACCTGCGCGAACGGCTGCCCGAGATCTCCTCGCCCACCCTGCTGATCGCGGGCCGTGAGGACCCGGCGACACCGCCGGCGCATCTGCGGGAGATCGCGGACGCCGTACCCGGTGCGACGCTCGTCCAGCTTCCCGGGGCCTCGCATCTGGCGCCGGCGCAGTGCCCGCGGGCGGTGCTGACGGCGCTGCGGGCGCACTTCGGCGGCGGCGCAAAGCTGGGCATGGAGGTGCGGCGCGAGGTGCTCGGTGACGCCCACGTCGACCGGGCGCAGGCTCGGCAGACGCCGTTCACCGCGCGCTTCCAGGACTTCATCTCGCGCTACGCCTGGGGCGAGATCTGGACGGATCCGACGCTCAGCCGCCGCGAGCGCAGCATGATCACGCTGACGGCGCTGGTCGCCCACGGCCACTACGACGAGCTGGCCATGCATGTCCGCGCGGCCCGGCGTAACGGGCTGACCCCGGAGGAGATCGGGGCCGTACTGCTCCAGACGGCCGTGTACTGCGGGGTTCCGGCGGCGAACTCGGCGTTCGCGGCGGCGCAGCGCGTCCTGGCGGAAGAGGAAGGGTGACCCTGCTGGTCGTACCACCGGCAGCGCCTCGCACATGTCCGCACGCCGTGCCTACGGTGGAGGCATGTCCACGATTCTGCTCACCGGCGCCACCTCCGGGCTCGGGCGCTACGTCGCCTTCGAGCTGGTCCGCTCGGGGCACCGCGTCCTGGCTCACGGTCGGGACGCGGGCCGCACCGAGCGGCTCGTCGAGGAGCTGCGGGCCGAGGGCAAGGCCGAGGGGTTCGTCGCCGATCTGGCCTCGCTGGGGCAGGTGCGGGAGCTGGCCGCCCATGTCGCCGAGGCGTACCCGGAGCTCGACGTACTGATCAACAACGCGGCGGTGGGCGCCGGACCCCACCCGTCCGAGCGGGAGCTCAGCGCCGACGGGCACGAACTGCGCCTCGCGGTCAACTACTTGGCGCCGGTCGTACTGACCCGCGCCCTGCTCCCGGTGCTGCGCGCCAACGCGCCCGCGCGGATCGTGAACGTCGGCTCGGCCGGCCAGGAGCCCCTGGACCTCGACGACCCCGAGCTGACCCGCGGCTACGACGGACTCTCGGCGTACTGCCGCAGCAAGTTCGCCCTCGCGGCGCATACGTTCGTCCTCGCCGCGGAACTGGACGGCACCGGGGTCTCGGTGAACGTGCTGCACCCGGCGACCCACATGGACACGGCGATGGTCCGCGAGGGCGGCTTCACACCCCGGCACACGGTCGCCGACGGCGCACCGGGCGTCCTGGCCCTCGCCACCCGGGAGCTGGGCACGGGCGGCTACTTCGACGGCACGAGCCCGTCCCGGGCGCACGAAGGGACGTACGACCCCGAGGTGCGCAAGCGGCTGGCCGCGGTCACCGAGCAGTTGCTGAGCCTCTGACCCCTCTCACACCACATCCGAAGCTCACACGACGCCCGACAGCAACGCCGTCTCCGCCTGCGTGACGAGCCCGTCCGCGCCGCACGAGCGGGCCAGCGTCATCCCGCGCCGGAGCTCCGCGGCCGAGCGGGCGGCGATGCCGTACTCGACACGGGCCGCCGCGTGCTCGTACTGGCAGGGCGAGGCCTCCAGGTAGGTGACGGCCTGCTCGGCGAGGCGGACCGCGCGCTGGCCGGTCTCCAGGGCGGCGGCACAGCGCAGGGCCTCGCCGATCGCGGTGTCGGTGCCGAGCCGCTCGGCGTGCCGGCGGACATCGGTGGCGAGGCGGGCGGCGCGTGCCGGGTCCTCGCCCGCCAGGGCGCGGGCCAGGTCGACGGCCCAGGGGACCAGCACCGGGTTGTGGTGGCCGCGGGCGTCGGCCGCCTTCTCCGCCGCCTCCAGTTCGTTGACGCCGTCCTTCGTGCGGCCGGCGGCGAGGAGCAGGCGGCCGCGGACCGAGCGCGGGTCGGGCAGGACGATGGTGGACGGATAGGGCGGCGCGAAGCCGTACTGCTCGGCGATCTCCCAGGCCTCGTCGACGTGCCCGCGGGCGAGCAGCGTGTCGACGAGGTTGCAGGTCGCGGACCAGTGCAGGGGCAGCCGGCGGCCGACGCGCTCGGCGAGCGCCAGTGACCTGCGCAGGGCCGCCTCGGCCTCGCGGAGCCGGCCGCGCCTGCGGTGGCCGAGACCGACGTAGGCGTGGGCCAGGGAGAGGTGGCCGCCGCTCCAGCCGGCGGACTCGTACGCGCGCAGGGCCTCGTTGTAGAGGGTCTCGGCCCGGTCGAGCCGGTCGGTGTAGGCGTAGGAGCTGGCCAGCATCATCGGCAGCTCCAGGCCCCACTCCGGGTCGGTCCAGCCGAGTCCGGGGGCGAGGCGGCCGTTGACGAGGGCGCGGTCGCAGAGTTCGACGACCTCCTCGGCGTTCTCGCCGCGGGCCATCGCGTCGAAGCCGCGCAGTATGAGCAGGGCGCGTTCGGAGTTGTCGCGGCCGGAGCAGGTGGCGGCGAGTTCGGCTAGGCGGGTGGAGCGTCCCGGGGAAGTGGCCTCGCCCGCGTGGAGGCCCTCCCACATGAACTGCACGGCCTGGAGCCGCAGCCTTGCGGGGCCGGCCTCGTGCCGGGCGGCCTCCGCCTCGACGGTGCGGACGGCCTCCTCCAGCTGGTCGTTGTGGAGCAGGGCCTGGGAGAGTCGGTAGACGGCGTCGACGCGTTCGTCGCCGTCGAGGCCGGGCATGGCGAGGGCGCTCTGGAGGTGGTCGATGGTGGTGGCGGGCGCGGTGAGGAGGGTGGCGCAGCCCAGTTCGTGGAGCACGCGCGCGTGGGCCTCGGGCGGGGGCGGCTCCACGAGGGCACGCTCCAGGCAGCGGCGGGCGGCGTCGGGGGCGCCGACGGCGAGGTGTTCGCGGGCGGCCTCGCGCAGTTGCTCGACGAGTTCCTCGTCGCTGTCCGGGTGCACCTCCAGCAGGTGGCGGGCGGCGACCGCGGCGCCGCGGCCGTTGTCGGTGACGACACGGGCGGCGATCCCGTGCATCGCGGTGCGCAGGGCGTCGGGGATGGAGTTGTAGACGGCGCTGGCGATCAGTGGATGGACGAACTCCAGGTCGCCGTCGTCCGGTTGGGCACCCGCCGGGTCGGGCTCGGTGAGTATGCGCGCGGCGCGCAGCAGGTCGGCGCAGCGCACGGCGTCGTCCACGCTCATGGTGGCGAGCTCGGCCACCAGGTCGACGGAGATACCGGTGCCGAGGATCGCGGCGGCCCAGGCGAACCGGGTGGCCTCGATCCCGAGCGTCTCCAGGCGGGCGACCAGGCCGCCGCCGCGGGCCGAGCGGTTCAGGGCGCGCAGCTCGGCGGCCGCTGATTCGGTGGGCTCGAACTCGCTGTCCTGGACCTTGGCGAGGAGCTCGACGGTCTCGTACGGGTTGCCGCCGGTCACGGCCCAGACCTCGCGGCAGAACGGGGCGTCGGCGTGGGCGCCCAGGGTGGCGCGGGTGAGGCCGGCGGTCGCGTCCGGGGTGAGGGCGCTCAGGGTGGCGACGGAGCTGCCCGCGGCGGCGACCGCGTCGAGGTGGCGGGCGCTGTCGCCGCCGACCTCGCCGGGGCGGCGGGCGACGACGACCAGGACGCTCTGCTCACCGAGGCGTTCGGCGAAGGCGGCGAGCCAGCGCAGGGTCTCCTGGTCGGCCCAGTGGGCGTCGTCGATCAGCAGCACCAGCGGCCAGTCGCGCCGGGCCAGTCGGCGTACGGCGGCCACCAGTCCGTCGCACACGCCCTGCGGGTCGGCCTGGCGCTCTCCGGGTCCCGTTATGCCGAGGGCGGGTCCGGCGATGTCGTACCAGTCGCCGAGGTACTCGCGGGCCTCCTCCGGCATCAGCGACAGCAGGGCGGGCTGGAGCAGCTGCCGTACGACGTTGAAGGGGACGGAGCTCAGGGTCTCGCTGCCCCGGGCGGACCACACCGTGCAGCCGCGGGCCTCGGCGATACGGCGGGTTTCGGCCAGCAGCGCGGTCTTGCCGAGTCCCGCCTCGCCGCGGAGCACCAGAAGGCTGCCTGACGAGGACTTGTCCGCACACAGGGCGTCGAGGGCCCGCTCGACGGCGGCGACTTCCTCGTCGCGCTCCCACAGGGAGGCCGAGGCGGCCTGTGTGGGCCGTACCTCCGTCATCCCGCTACCTCCCCAAGTCGCCCGAACGACGTACAGAGCTCGAGCGTAGCCGTCCGATTGCCTAAGTGGAGGCGGGTCCGGGCACCTGTTGCCGTGACGGGTGACAACCGGCGCGCGCGGGCGACGCGCAGGGCCCGCGACCTGCACGGCCGGAACTTACCAACAGTCAAAAACCGGCCTCTCGACCGGAATTCGTGATTCAGGAGGCGCGTGCATGACGTCGACTTTCCCCGACCGTGGCAGGGTCCACTCCCGCAGGGCACTGGTCGCGGGATCGGTGGGCAACTTCATCGAGTGGTACGAGTTCGGTGTCTACGGCTACTTCGCGACGATCATCGCGGCGCGGTTCTTCACACCGGAGGGCGGCAGCGAGGTCGAGGCACTGGTGAAGACGTACGCGTCGTTCGCGCTGGCGTTCTTCTTCCGGCCGGTCGGCGCGGCCGTCTTCGGCCGGCTCGGCGACCGGATCGGCCGGCGTCCGGTGCTGATCCTGGTGATCGCGCTGATGACCGGGGCGACGACGCTGATCGGCGCGCTGCCCACGTACGACACGGTCGGCGCCCTCGCCCCGTGGCTGCTGACGTTCCTGAGGGTGCTGCAAGGGCTGTCGGCGGGCGGGGAGTTCGGGGGCGCGGTGTCGGTGATGACCGAGTTCGCGCCACCCGGGCGGCGCGGGCTGTACGGGTCGTGGCAGTCGTTCACGGTGGCGCTGGGACTGCTGGGCGGTGCGGGGGCGGCGGCGCTGCTGGCCACGGTGCTGACCGAGCGGCAACTGGGCGACTGGGGCTGGCGGTTGCCGTTCCTGCTGACGTTGCCGCTGGGGCTGGGTGCCCTGTGGTTGCGGCTGCGGCTGGACGAGACACCGGCGTTCCGCGAGGAGCGGGAGGCGGAGCGGCCGACCGGGCGTGAGGTCGCCGGGGCGATCGCGCTGGGTGCCGGGCGGATCATGGGGTGGGCGGCGGCCGGGTACACCTTCCTGGTCGTGCTGCCGTCGTATCTCCAGTCCACGCTGGACGCGAGCTTCCAGCAGGCGCTCATCGCCACGGTGCTGGCCAACCTCGGTTTCGCGATGACGATCGTGCCCGCGGGGTGGCTCAGCGACCGGGTCGGGCGGCGGCCGGTGATGCTGGCGGGGGCGGCCCTTGTGGTGGTCCTCGCCGTGCCGCTGCTCAACCTTCTCCAGGACCCGGGCGTTTCCCTCACCGTGAAGGGTGTGGCGGTGTGGGGTGCGGGCGCGGTGGTGGGGCTGATGGCCGGGCCGGGTCCGGCGATGCTCGCGGAGCTGTTCCCGACGAACGTGCGCTACACGGGGCTGGGGCTCGCCTACGCCCTGTCCAATGCGGTGTTCTCGGGGTGTGCCGGGCTCATCATCACGGAGACGATCGAACGGACCGGGAACGTGGACATCCCCGCGTACTACGCGGCCGCGACCTGCGCGGTGAGCGTCCTGGCGCTCGCCACCGTATCGAGGGCGTCGGTGCGGAAGCCGACGGCCGCGGTCGACGAGGCGACGGAAGCGGCGGGAAAGGCGGAGTGAGCGCATGCGGGTGATCGGCCTGATGTCGGGCACGTCGTACGACGCCATCGACGCCGCGGCCGCCGATCTGAGCCTCGTCGGCGACAGCCTGGTACTCAGGCCGCTGGGGCTGGTGAGCGAGGCGTACGACGAGGTGCTGCGGGAGGCGCTCGCAGCGGCGCTGCCACCGGGGACGACCTCGATGGCGCAGGTGTGCCGGCTCGACACGCGGATCGGGCAGGCCTTCGCGGCGGCCGCCGTGCGCGCGGACCGTGAACTGTGCGAGGGGCGGGCGGAGTTGGTCGCCTCGCACGGGCAGACGGTCTACCACTGGGCCGAGGACGGGAAGGTGTACGGCACCCTTCAGCTCGGGCAGCCGGCGTGGATCGCCGAGGCGACGGGGCTGCCCGTGGTCGCGGACTTCCGGCCCCGGGACATCGCCGCCGGCGGACAGGGCGCCCCGCTGGTCAGCCTGGTCGACCTGCTGTGGCTGCGCGGCCGGCCGGGCACACCCGTCGCCCTCAACATCGGCGGGATCGCCAACCTCACCGCACCCGACGGCACCGCCTTCGACACCGGCCCGGGCTGCGCCCTGATCGACGCGGCGGCGCGGGGGTTCAGTGGCGGACGGCTGGCGTACGACGTGGACGGGGCGCTGGCCGGTCGCGGCGGCGTCCACGAACCGCTGCTGCTGCGACTGCTGGAGGAGCCGTACTACGCGCTGCCCGCGCCCAAGACGACCGGCAAGGAACTCTTCCACCTGGGCCATCTGCGGGACGCGCTGGCCGGATTCGGCACCCTGCCCGCCGAGGACGTCGTCGCCACGCTGACCATGCTCACGGCGCGGACGGTCGCCGAAGCGGTGCGCGCGGCGGGCGCGACGGAGGTGATCGCCTCGGGCGGCGGGACCCGCAACCCGGTCCTGATGACGATGCTCGCACAGCGCCTGCCCGGGGTGTCCCTGCGCACCTCCGACGAGCTGGGGCTCCCGGCGGCCGCGAAGGAGGCGTACGCCTTCGCCGTACTGGGCTTCCTGACCGCCCACGCCCTGCCCGGCGGCGTCCCCGCGGCCACGGGCGCCCGGCACGCACGCGTACTCGGCTCGGTCACACCCGGCCGGAACGGGCTGCGGCTTCCCCCACCTGCGGAGAATCGACCGGTACGGCTGGTCCTGGAGTGAGGCGGCGGGCCTTCCGGAGCCGGTTCCGGTGGTTCCGGGGCCGGTTCCTCTCATCCGACTTTCACCGACACCTCATACGGTGGGCGCATGACGCAGGTGACTCCTCCCGGCTGGTACCCCGACCCGGGGCAGAAAAGTGACGGTCCGCCCACCGAGCGCTGGTGGGACGGCAAGGCATGGACGGATCAGGTCCGGCCCGTGGGGTCGGCGGACGTATGGGGTCCTCCGGAGCAGTTGGCGGCTGGCGGGGCGTATCCGGTGCATCCGGGGTATCCCGGCCAGTTGCAGTCGGGCGGTCGGCGCGGGCTGCGCACGGGCATAGCCGTGGGAGTCGCCGCGGTCGTCCTCGCGAGCATCGGCGTCGGCGTGTACGCGCTGACCGCCGACGACGGCTCGGGCGGCAGCGTCAACTCCCAGCAGGGCGGGCCCGGAGGCGGGCAGGGCGGGCCCTTCGGCGGGAACGGCGGATCCGGGGGCGGTGGCAACGGCGGCGGGGACGGCGGTTCCGGTGGGGCGTCGCCCTCGCCCGACCAGTCCGAGGCGCCGAAGGTGGACAGCGGATCGGTGACCGACGCCGTGAGCGGGATCAGTCTGCCCATCCCGGACGGCTGGTACGGCCAGGTCATCAACTGGGGCGCCCACGTCGGGTCGGACGAGACGTACAAGTGCCCCTCCGACACCTCGCAGACCTGCATGAAGGGCGGCGCGTACTCGGCGCCCGCGCTCGCGCTCGGCACCAAGGGCGACACGGCCGAGGATGTCGCGAAGGCGGACATCGCGGCGAACGCCGAGGAGTCCTACGGCAAGGGGTACGGCGAGATCACCTCGCACGACGTGCTGGCCTCCAAGGCGGTGACCGTGGCCGGGCAGAAGGGCTACCTGGTCCGCTGGAAGGCGATTACGAGCAAGGGCGCCGACGGCTACGTCGAGTCGCTGGCCTTCCCCTCGCCCGCGAGCGAGCGGCAGATCGTCGTGGTCCGCGTCGGCGTCGACGTCGACCAGGGCCAGGCGGTGCTGGACGAGATCGCCAAGGGCATCAAGGTGTCCACCGGCGGCGGCAACGGCCAGGACGTCTGACGCACTCCGACCGGAAACAACCGGACGTCATGCGGCCGGGTGGGGCGCCCCTCCGCTCAAGAGGAACCCCACCCGGCCGGGGGGTGCGCGCCGCCCCCGTCCCCACGGTGCGGCGCGGATCAGGTCACCGTCCAGTCATCCCGTGGACGGCGTCCTGAGTCTCAGGTGAGGCCCAGCGGGGGCAGCACGGCGGCCTCCACGAACCGGACGAGATAGTCGGGGTCGGCGTCCTCGCCCTCCAGCACGGGCCGGGCCCGCAGCACGCCGAAGATCTGGGCGGGGACGTACTCCAGGGCGGGATGGCCGGCCGCGACCTCCCCGCGCTCGACCCCGCGCAGCAGGATCTGCCGCAGCGCGTCGATCTCGGGGTCGATGAGCGCCTCGCGCAGCGCGCACTTGAGTTCCGGGTCCTCCATCACGGCGTGTCCCAGCGCCTGGAACAGCCGGGTGTCCTTGCCGGACCAGGCCCCCGCGGCCCGTGCCGCCTCGCGCAGGTCACCGGCGAGCGTGCCGGTGTCGATGCCCTCGAAGCGGCTGAGCCGGCTGGCGCGCAGGGCCGCCGCCACGAACTGGGGCTTGGTCTTCCACTGCCGGTACAGCGTGGACTTGCTGCACCGGGTGCTGCTGGCGACGCCCTCCATGGTGACGGCGTCATAACCGCACGCGCGGATCTGTTCGAGCACGGCGTCGAAGAACTCCTGCTCACGTTCAGGCGTGATCTTGGAGCGGCGCGAGGCGACGACCGTCTCCGGTCCCTCGGCGGCCTGCGACGTCATCGGCCCTTCCCCTCACTTCCGTGTGCCGTGTCCAGTGTGTCGTACGTCTATCGATACGCCACTGTACCGGAACGCCGTCGTATCGGTACAGTGGCGTATCGGTACAGTGGCGTTTCGGTACATCGACGTTTCGGTACGTCGCCGTATCGATGAGTCGCCGGGTACCACCCAGCACCACCCACCGTTCGGCGAAAGGGCCGGGGGCAATGAATGGCCGCACCGAGGCTGATCGGACGGAGACCGACGCGATAGCGCGGCCTCCGCTCGTCCGGGAGCTCCTGCTCGTCGCAGGGCTCTTCCTCGTCTACAAGTTCGGCCGGCAGCTGGCCACGGGCCACACCGCCGAGGCGTTCCGCAACGCGAACCGCGTGTGGGACCTGGAACGAACCGTCCATCTGCCCGGCGAGGGTGCGGTGCAGCACCTTCTGCTGCACGGCGACACGCTCATACACCTCGCGAACACCTACTACGCGACCGTGCACTTCCCGGCCACCGCGGCCTTCCTGGTCTGGACGTACCTGCGCCGCCCCGCCCACTACGTCTGGGCCCGCCGCCTCCTCGCCGCTGTCACCGCCGCCGCCCTGGTGGTCCATCTGACGTTCCCGCTGGCCCCGCCGCGCATGCTCGCCGCGACCGGCCTGATCGACACCGGCCGGGTCTACGGCCCCTCCGTGTACGGCCCGCCCCGGACCGACCACCTCTCCAACCAGTTCGCGGCGATGCCGTCGCTGCACTTCGGCTGGGCCCTGATGGTGGCGATCGGCCTGATCGTGGCGACCCGCTCCCGCTGGCGCCTGCTGTGGCTGCTGCACCCCCTGCTGACCCTGCTGGTCATCGTGGGCACGGCCAACCACTACTGGCTCGACGCGATCGTGGCGACGGCCATGCTCGGCATCGCGCTCGCGGTGATTCACCCGCCGCGGCGCACGGCGACGACGGCCGGACGCGGCGCCGACAAGCTCGTGCCCGCGGCCCGGGACGAGGAATCCGTACTCGTGGGAGCGGGCCGATGAACGCCACCCTGATCGCCGTCGCCCTGTCCCTGTTCTCCGCGGTCGCCTACGCCGCCGCGGCCGTGGCCCAGGAGCGGCTGGCCTCCCGCGCCCCGGGATCGAGCCTGGTCCGGCTGCTGCGGTCCGGCGCCTGGTGGGGGGCCGTCCTCCTCAACGGTTCCGGCGCCCTGCTGCACGTCGTGGCCCTGAAGTACGGTCCGCTGACGGTGGTGCAGCCGCTCGGCGCGCTCACCCTGGTGGCCGCGGTGCCGCTGGGCGCGCGGATCGCCGGCCGGCGGGTCAGCTCGGTCGAGTGGCGCGGTACTGCGCTGACGCTCGGCGGACTGGCGGCGATCCTCGTGACGGCGTCCGGGCCCGCGCCCGAGGAGGTGCTGAGCACGTCCGAGGCGGTGGCGGTCGCTGCCGTGACGGTGGCGCTGATCGGCATGCTGTCACGGCCGGGCGCCCGGCCGGGGCTGCGGCACGCGACCGCGTCCGGTTTCGCCTCCGGGGTGGGCTCGGCGCTCACACAGACCGTGACCGTGGCCATGACGGACCACTCCGCCCCGCTGCTCAGCCCGCAGGTGATCGGAGTGGCGCTGCTGGTCGCGGCCCTCGCGGCGAGCGGGCTGCTGCTGTCGCAGACCGCCTACCAGGGCGGCCTCGGCGCACCGCTGGCGATGGTGACACTGGCCAACCCGATGGCGGCCGCGGTGATCGGGCTCGTCCTGCTCGGCGAGCGGCTGCAGGGCGGCGCGGAGGGGGTGCTCCTCGCGCTGGCCGGGGCGGGTTTGGCGTCGTGGGGCGTGGTGCTGCTCAGCCGGGCGGCTCCCGAACCGGACGCCGTGAAGGCTCAGCAGACTGCCCGCACGGCAGCGCCGGACAAGGGGCGCGGGGAACTGCGCGACCAACCACGGCACAGCCGCACCCGACGAACAATCCGACGCGGCACCCCCGTCGTCGCACCCGCGCAGGAACCGGCGTTGGTGCCCCGGCAACCGGAGCCGAGGCACCTCACACCGCTGTGACCGCCCTTGTGGCAGCGGCTCCGAACCGGGCTAGTCCGTGATGATCGCCGGGTCGCTCACGCCCGGCCGCCCGTTCTCTACATGCCCGGCGAACCGCCGCAGGAACGCCGGGTCGGTGTCGGCGGTGACGGTCAGGTCGTACCAGCGCCGGCTCCCCGCGAGGTCGACCGTCCGGCACACCGTGGCGCCGGGCCGCACGGTCACCGTCCTGGCGCGGCCGCCGTACCCGTTGGCGATCCGCAGGCGGACGGTCGCCGTTCCCTTGTTGGTGAGGGTCAGCTCGACGTCGTCCCCGGTGTGCCGCGCGGTGACCTCGGGACCGGCCGTCTTGTTCGAGCCCTTGAACCAGCGCACGAAGCCGCCGGGGCCGTGCACGGTCAGATCGTACGAGCCGTTCGAGTAGGCCGAGTTCCAGGTGTCCGCGATGCTCTTGCCGGCCTCGGTGGTGTACGTCCAGGGGCCGTCGGTGCGGTTGCCGGAGGTGACGTGGAAGGCGGCACCGGCCTTGGCGCCGGAGGCGAAGGCCAGCGTGAACCTTCCGGCCGCGGCGTCGACGGAGCCGTCCACGTGCGGGGTGTACTTGAGCGGCCGGGTCGGGCGCAGGCCGCGCTCCTGGCGGGGCATGTCGGGGTCGGCCGGCGGGGTCGGCCTGTAGTCGGGGTGCCGCTCGCGGTCCGGCGGCTCGTACTCGTCCGTCCCCGGCAGCGCTGCGGGGCGACTGTCCGTGCGGGAGAAGTCGAAGGCCGAGGTCAGGTCGCCGCAGATGGCCCGGCGCCAGGGGGAGATGTTGGTCTCCTTCACCCCGAAGCGGCGTTCCATGAAGCGCAGGATCGAGGTGTGGTCGAGCGTCTCGGAGCAGACGTAACCACCCTTGCTCCACGGTGAGACGACCAGCATCGGCACCCGCGGGCCGAGGCCGTAGGGGCCGGCCGGGCGGCTGCTGTCGCCCTTGTAGAGGTCGAGCGAGACGTCGACCGTGGACCTGCCCCGGGAGGCGTCCTTCGGTGGCAGCGGCGGCACCACGTGGTCGAAGAAGCCGTCGTTCTCGTCGTAGGTGATGAACAGGGCCGTCTTCGACCAGACCTCCGGGTCGGCGGTGAGGGCGTCCAGGACCTGGGCGATGTACCAGGCGCCGTAGTTGGACGGCCAGTTGGAGTGTTCGGAGAAGGCCTCGGGGGCGGCGATCCAGGAGATCCGCGGCAGCTCGCCGGCCTTGACGTCGGCCTTCAGCCGGTCGAAGTAGCCTTCGCCGCTCTTGGCGTCGGTGCCGGTGCGGGCCTTGTCGTACCAGGGGTCGCCGGGCTTGGCGTCGCGGTACTTGTTGAAGTACAGCAGCGAGTTGTCGCCGTAGTTGCCGCGGTAGGCGTCCTGGATCCAGCCCCAGGAGCCGGCCGCGTCCAGGCCGTCGCCGATGTCCTGGTAGATCTTCCAGGAGACGCCCGCCTGCTCAAGGCGCTCGGGGTAGGTCGTCCAGTCGTAGCCGAGCTCGTCGTTGCCGAGGACCGGGCCGCCGCCGGTGCCGTCGTTCCCGGTGTAGCCCGTCCACATGTAGTAGCGGTTCGGGTCGGTGGAGCCGATGAAGGAGCAGTGGTAGGCGTCGCAGACGGTGAACGCGTCGGCGAGGGCGTAGTGGAACGGGATGTCCTCACGGGTCAGGTACGCCATGGTCGTGGTGCCCTTGGCGGGGATCCACTGGTCGTACTTGCCGCCGTTGTAGGCCTGCTGGCCGTCGGTCCAGCCGTGCGGGAGGCCCTCCAGGAACTGCATACCCAGGTCGTCGGCGTCCGGGTGGAACGGCAGGACGTCCTTGCCGCCGTTCGACTGGTGCCAGATCGTCCTGCCGTCGTCGTGCTGCACCGGGCGCGGGTCGCCGAAGCCGCGGACGCCGCGCAGCTTGCCGAAGTAGTGGTCGAAGGAACGGTTCTCCTGCATCAGGACGACGATGTGCTCGACATCCTCGATGGACCCCGTGCGGCGGTTCGCCGGGATGGCGGCGGCCCGCTGGATGCTGCTGGACAGAGCCGTGAACGCCGTGGTCGTGCCCGCGAGTTGAAGGAATCTGCGGCGATTGACTTCGGGCATGAGTGGGGGACCTCTTCCCATCTAGGGTGGTTTGACCGGCCGGCTGGTGACGGAAGCCGCGCGGAAGGAGTGTTCCAGGAGCACCAAACGTCAGGGAAGGGTCCGGTGGCGCTCGTGTGAAAGTCGTCGGTACGGGAGGTGTGCCGTGACTCGGGTGCGGGGATGGTCGCGATCATGACAGAGACGACGCGCACGGATTCCCCGCCGACCTCACGGCCCGTACGCCAGCTCCTCGCCGCCTCGGTCGGCAACGCCGTGGAGTGGTACGACTGGTACGCCTACACCTTCCTCGCCACCTATATCGCGGCCGAGGTCTTCCCGAAGAGCGCGGACAACTCCCTGGTGCCGCTGCTCTCGACGTTCGCGGTCTTCGCGGTGGGCTTCTTCATGCGGCCGGTGGGCGGGCTGCTGATGGGCGCCATCGCGGACCGCCGCGGCCGGCGCTCCGCCCTGACGGTCACCATCCTGCTGATGGGCGGCAGCAGCCTGCTGGTCGGCCTGACCCCGACCTACGAGACGGTGGGCGTCCTCGCCCCGGTGATCCTGGTGGTGGCCCGCCTCCTCCAAGGACTTTCGGTGGGCGGCGAGTTCGCGGCGTCCACGACGTTCCTGGTGGAGTCGGCGGGGCCGGGCCGGCGCGGGCTGTTCTCCAGCTTCCAGTACGTGTCGACGACCGCCGGACAGCTCGTGGCGTCCGGTATCGCGACGCTGCTGGTGGACACCTTGAGCGACGGGCAGATGAACGGCTGGGGCTGGCGGGTGCCCTTCGTCCTCGGTGCCGTGCTCAGCCTGGTCGGCTTCTGGATCCGGCGGGGCGCCGAGGAGACCAGGAGCGCCGAGCAGCAACAGGCCCCGCGCCCGGGCCTGTTGGAGGCGCTGCGTCGCCATCCCCGCCAGTCCCTGCTGATCTGCGGCATCACCGCGGGCGGCACGATCGCGTACTACACCTGGACGTCGTACCTGCCGACGTACGCCGAACTCAACGCGGGCATCGAGAAGTCGGACGCGCTGCTCGCGGGCACCATCTCACTGGCCTTCTTCGGTCTGCTCCAGCCCATCGGCGGTCTCCTCTCCGACCGCTTCGGCCGCCGCCCCCTCCTGCTCTTCTTCGGCCTCGGCTTCACCCTCCTCACCGTCCCGCTGCTGCACACTCTGCACGACTCGTTCGTGACGCTGCTGTTCGTTCAGTGCGCGGGCATGGTGCTGCTGACCGGGTTCACCTCGATCAGCGCGGCCGTCAACGCCGAGCTGTTCCCGCCGCGGGTACGTGCGGCAGGCATCGGGTTCCCCTACTCGCTGACGGTCGCGGTGTTCGGCGGTACGGCGCCGTACGTCGGCACGCTGTTCAAGGAGCTGGGCCACGCGGACCTGTTCCCCTGGTACGTCGCCGTCCTGTGCCTGGGCTCCTCACTGGTGTATCTGCGTCTTCCGGAGACCGCGCACAAGCCGCTGCAACGATGAGAACTGGCAGGATGACCGTGTGGCGACAACCCAGGTGACTACGTATGTACGGATAGCCGAAGTCCTCACCGACCTCGGAATGATCACTCAGGACAAGGCCCACAGGGTCCTGGAGGAGGCCGCCTCCTACGCGAGAGAGCCGATCAGGAGACGCCACGAAGTCGCCGACGCCCTCGAATCGTTCGGCGTGGCCGTGGCCATCCACTCCGAGGACGTCGACTTCGCCGACGAGCACTACGAGTGGCTCCTGAACGAGGCCGCGGCCCTCACCGGCGGAAAGGTCACCGTCTCCGGCTACCGCTTCGAGAAGGCCCGCCCCGAAGACGAGGACTGCGGCCTGGGCACGATGCACTTCACCTGCAACGGCAAGCCGCTCTCCTTCGGCGTCGAGCAGGAGTCGAACGACTACCTCGACATGGGAGCGGCACAGGAGGCCGTCGAAGCGCTCAGCCCCGACGGCGACCCCAGGGACTTCCGCTGCGTCGAGCAGGAAGGCCCGCACTTCGACGACGACTACATGGTCCTGGCCACGGCCGAGCAGCGTGAAGGTCTCCTGCGGCACCTGGGCATCGCGTTCGGACCGCCGCTGGGATGAGCCGAGCACGACGTCGCCCCGTCGGCTTTCACGCGGGCACCCCCGGGTCCTGGATCAGCCCTCGCACGGCTCGGCGATGGTGCCGCGTACGACGAGCTGCGGGGTGAGGACCACCTCGCGGGGCTCGGCGCGGTCCTGGTCCAGGCGCTCCACCGCCGCGGCGACCGCGTACCGGGCCTGTTCCCGCGCCTCCTGGCTGACCGTGGTCAGGTTGAAGCAGCTCAGGCGGGACAGCGTGTCGTCGTCGTAGCCGGCCACGGACACCTGGCCGGGCACGGCCACTCCGGCGCGCTGGAGGGCGGTGAGGACACCGATGGCGCACTGGTCGTTGTAGGCGACGACGGCGGTGGGCAGGTCGCCGGAGTCGAGGAGCTGGCGGGCGGCTCGTTCGCCGGCCTCCTCGGTGTTGTCCCCGCGCAGGACCCTGATGTGCGCGTCCAGGCCGTGCCGGCGCATGGCCGTGCGGTACCCGCGGCGCCGGTCCGTGGCGATCACGCCCTTGCCGCCGTCGACGTAGGCGATGGCGCGGTGGCCGAGGCCCACCATGTGGTCGACGATCTGGCCGACCCCTTCGTCGTCCGCGCTGCGCACGACGTCCAGCTCCCCGTCGGCGATCCGGCGGCCGACGACGATGACGGGGGCCTTGCCGTCGAGTGCGGCGAGCGTGTCGGCGGGGGCGGTCGGGCCGAGCAGGATCAGGGCCTCGCTGCGGAAGGCGAGCAGGGTCTCGACGGCGGTGTGCTCGTCGCGGGTGCGGGTCAGGGTGCTCAGGACGAGGTCGTAGCCGACCTCCTCGGCGGCCGTGTGCAGATGCTCGACGAGTTCGGCGTGGAAGGGGCTGTGGACGTTGACCATGACACCGAGCAGCCGGCTGCGGCGGCTGGCCAAGGTGCTGGCGGTCCGGTCCACCTGGTAACCGATCTCGGCGGCCGCCTTGAGCACCCGCTGCCGGGTGCGCTCGCTGGGGCCGGGCACGCCGCGCAGCACGAGGGACACGGACGCGGTGGACAGGCCCACGCGGGCCGCCACGTCCTCCAGCCGGGGGCGCTTGCCGGCGCCACCGCGCCGACGCCCGGAATCGACATCGGCCACGTGAACCTCCCCGGCAATCCGTTGGCGCAACACCCTTGACACGCCCGTGAAACCGGACTGATAGTACCAGCACTTAAAGCGCTTTAAAAGGTTCGGTTGTTCCGACAAAGCCGACGACTCCCGCCTCCCGGTCGGTCCACGCCCCCCTCGCACAGTGAGGTGCAATCCGCATGAACCGCACACCCCTCCCCCGCTCCCGCAGACTCGCCCCCGCCGTGGCCGCCGCGACCGCACTGGTCCTCGCCGGCTGTTCCAGCAGCTCAGGCGGCAAGAAGGCCGAGGACGCCGGCGGCGGCGCCGCCGCCGGCAAGGCCACCACGCCCCGTATGACGATCGCGATGGTCACCCACGCGCCCTCCGGCGACACCTTCTGGGACACCATCCGCAAGGGCGCCGAGACCGCCGCCGCCAAGGACAACGTCCAGTTGATCTACTCGAACGACGAGACCGCCGCCGACCAGGCCAACCTGGTCCAGAACGCGATCGACCAGAAGGTCGACGGCATCGCCGTCACCCTCGCCAAGCCCGACGCCCTGAAGGACGTCGTCGCCAAGGCCGTCAAGGCCGGCATCCCGGTCATCGGCTTCAACGCCGGCATGTCCGACTGGAAGAAGCAGGGCCTGCTGTCCTTCTTCGGTCAGGACGAGTCCGTCTCCGGCGAGGCGCTGGGCACCAAGCTCAACACCACCGGCACCCGGCACGCCCTGTGCGTGGTCCAGGTCCAGGGCGCAGTCAACCTTGAGCAGCGCTGTGCCGGTGTGGAGAAGGGCTTCAAGGGCAAGACCACCAAGCTGTACGTCAACGGCGCCGACATGCCGTCCGTGAAGTCGACGATCACCGCCAAGCTCAAGCAGGACTCCTCCATCGACCAGGTGGTCACGCTCGCCGCCCCGATCGCGCTGACCGCCGCGCAGTCGGTCGACGAGACGGGCAGCGAGGCGAAGATCGCCACCTTCGACCTCAACAAGGAGCTGATCTCGGCCATCGAGGACGGCTCGATCGAGTTCGCCGTCGACCAGCAGCCCTACCTGCAGGGCTACCTGGCGGTCGACTCCCTGTGGCTCTACAAGAACAACGGCAACTACAGCGGTGGCGGTGAGGCGCCGATCCTGACGGGTCCGGCGTTCGTCGACAAGTCCAACGTCGACACCATCAGCGCGTTCGCCTCGAAGGGCACCCGGTGACGACATGAGGATCGCACTCGACCCTTACATGATCCGCAGTGTGCCGCTGCTCGAACTCCCGCCCGTGGTGGCCGAATTGGGCTATGAGTGGATCGAGCTCTCCCCCAGGGAGGACTTCATCCCCTTCTTCCGCCACCCGCGCGTCGACGACGCCACCGTGCGCAGGTTCCGCAAGGCGCTGGACTCGGCGGGCGTCGGCATCTCCTCCCTGCTCCCGCTGTTCCGCTGGTCCGGCCCGGACGAAGACGCCCGGCAGGCCGCCGTACGGTACTGGAAGCGCTCGATCCAGATCGCCGCGGATCTCGGGGTGGACAGCATCGTCTCGGAGTTCAACGGCCGCCCTGAGGAACCCGACCGCAGCGAGGCGCAGTTCTGGAAGTCGATGGACGAGTTGCTGCCACTGTTCGAGCGCGAGGGCATCCGTCTCGCCCTGGAGCCGCACCCGGACGACTTCGTCGAGAACGGCCACGACGCGGTCAACCTGATCCGGGGCATCAACCACCCGGGCGTCAGCTTCCTCTACTGCGCCCCGCACACCTTCCACATCGGCAACGACGCCCCCGGCATCATCAAGCACGCGGGTGACCTGCTCACCCACGTCCACCTCGCCGACGCCTTCGACCACACCGCGTCCTCCGGCAACCGGTACATCCTCAACCCGCCCGGCACCCCGGCCCGCGTCCACCAGCACCTCGACATGGGTGAGGGCGAGGTCGACTTCGACGAGCTCTTCCGCGAACTGCAGGCGCTCGGCTTCGACGGCACGCTCACGGCGTGCGTGTTCGCCTGGGAGGAGCGGGCGCAGGAGTCGTCCGTCCTCATGCGCGAGAAGATCGTCGAGTATCTGGCCGCGTGGCCGTCCTGAGGTCCTGACGGGCGCGGTGAGCACCGGGCCGTCGCCGCGCGGGCCGTCCGCCCGTCACCTCATTTTTAAAGCGCTCCAAATCCTCCTCTGAATCCTCCTCTGAATCCTTTGCCGCAAAGGAAAGGCATCCCGATGACCAGTTCCAACCGCCCCCTCTCCGTCGCGGTGATCGGAGCCGGCATGGCCGGCCGCAGTCACGCCGCCGGATACCGCAACGTCAACACCGTGTTCGGGGCCGGTCTTCCGCCGGTCCGGCTGGCCGCCGTCGCCGATGCCAACGTCGCGCTCGGGCAGGACGCGGCTCGCCGTTACGGGTTCGAGAAGGCGCTCCCGAGCTGGGAGGCCGTCGTCGAGGACCCGACGATCGACGCCGTCAGCATCGTCGTGGGCAACGCTCTGCACCGCACGATCGCCGAGGCGCTGGTCGCCGCCGGCAAGCATGTGCTGTGCGAGAAGCCGCTGGCCGGGTCGATGGAGGACGCCCGTGCGATGGCCGAGTTGGAGCGCACCGCCGAGGTCGTCACCGCCGTCGGCTACACCTTCCGCCGCGCTCCCGGAATCGCCGCGATCCGTGAGCATGTGCGTGGCGGTGAGCTGGGTGACCTGACCCTGTTCAGCGGGCGCTACTGGTGCGACTACGCCACCGACCCGAACGGGCCGCTGAGCTGGCGGTTCAAGGGCGGCCCCGGTTCGGGGGCGCTTGGTGACGTCGGCTCGCACGTCATCGACGCCGCCGAGTACGTCGCCGGGCCCATCGCCTCGGTGTCCGGTGCCGCGCTGTCGACACAGATCACCAAGCGGCCGCTGCCGCTGGGCGCGGTGGTCGGCCACAACTCGGTTCCCGTCTCGGACGAGTTCGGCGAGGTGGAGAACGAGGACACCGCCACGTTCACCGCCCGCTTCGAGTCCGGGCTGGTCGGCACCTTCTCGGTGACGCGCACCGGCTTCGGCCTGCCCAACGGGCTCGCCTTCGACGTCCTGGGCGTCGGCGGCCGGGCCGCGTTCGACCAGCACCGGCCCGCCGAGTACCTCTTCGACGACGCTCAGCCGGATGCCCGTACGCGGGGCGCCCGGCAGATCATCGCCGGACCGCAGATGCCGTACTTCGCGGGCGGTGTCCCGATGGAGGCGCCGGGTGTGGGCGCCGCCAACGGCGACAACTTCACCTACCAGGCACGGGCGTTCCTCGACCAGGTCGCGGGCGTCGCCGAGCCGCTGCCGGCCTGCGCCACGTTCGCCGACGCGCTGCGCACGATGGAGATCATCCAGGCCGTCGTCGAGTCCTCCCGCAACGACGGCGCCGCCGTCGCGGTCCCGCCCGTCGCCTGACCCCCCGCACGGAAGGAATACGACTCATGGCTCTCAAGCTCGGCGCCTACACCGCCTGTCTGCACGACCGCACCCTCACCGAGGCCCTCGACATCCTCAAGGACAACGGGCTGACCTCGGTCGAGGTCAACACCGGCGGCTTCATCCCCTCCCCGCACTGCCCGGTCGACCTGCTGCTGTCCTCGGCCGAGGCACGCGAGGAGTACCTGGCGACCTTCGCCGACCGCGGCATGGAACTGACCGGCCTCAACTGCAACGGCAACCCGCTCAACCCGCTTCCCGGGGTGGGCCCGAAGCACGCCGACGACCTGCGCCGCACGATCCGCCTCGCGGGCCTGCTCGGCGTCAAGCATGTCGTCACCATGTCCGGCACCCCGGGCTCCGACCCGGACGCCAAGTACCCCTCCTGGGTCGTGAACCCGTGGGACGGCGTGTACATGGACGTCCTGGACTACCAGTGGGGCGTGGCCGTCGAGTTCTGGAAGGAGATCGACGCCCTCGCCCGGGAGCACGACGTCCGGGTCGCCATCGAGATGCACCCGCACAACGTGGTCTTCTCCCCCGTCACGCTCAAGCGCCTCGTCGACGAGGGCGGTCTGACCAACGTCGGCGCGGAGATGGACCCGTCCCACCTGATGTGGCAGGGCATGGACGTCATCGCGTCCGTCAAGTGGCTGGGCCCGCTGGTGTTCCACGCCGCCGCGAAGGACGCTGTCCTCTGTCCCGGCGCCGACATCCGGGGCGTGCTGGACACGTCGTTCACCCGCGTGCCCGCCGACGCCGACGACAGGGTCCCCACCGGCTACGGCTTCTGGTGCAACGCCTGGCCCGACAATCCGGCCTGGAAGTTCGTCGCCGTCGGCCTCGGCAACGACGTCCCGTTCTGGACCGACTTCCTGCGTGCCCTCGCCGACGTCGACCCCGACATGGCCGTGAACATCGAGCACGAGGACGCGGCCTACTCCCGGGCGGAGGGCCTCGCCCTGGCCGCGAAGAACCTGCACAGCGCGGCGGCGGCGCTCTGACCTCCCTCTGCCGTCGCCGTACCGACTCCTGTTCTACGGCGACGCCTGCCGCGACATAGGCCCACCCGCACACCTGGGTCGAGACCGAGGTTCTCAGCCGAGCGTCCAGTTGACGGTGTCGGTGTGGGTGGAGCCGTTGATGGTCGCGGTCACCACCACCGTGTTCAGCCCCGGCCTCAGGGTGACACCCGTCCACCGGAACATGCGGTCGTTGCTGGTCACGGTTCCCAGAGAGGTGCCGTTGAGGGTGGCGGTGACGCTACCGGCGTTGGAGTAGACCTTGAGCTCGGTGGCGGCATCGGTGCGCTGGGTCCAGCGACGGCTGGTGATGTAGAGGGTCGGAGTGTCGGCCCAGTTGGCCTTGTACCAGTAGAAGGCGTCCTTGCGGATCTGCCGGTCGCGGGTGACCAGACCCTTGTCGTTGATTCCGGGCCGGTCCCCTTCGTTGCGGCCGTCGGAGGCGAAGTCGAACATGGCCCAGACGAACGTGCCCCAGATGTAGGGACGGTCGGCGAGTTGCTTCCAGGCCGCCTCGTGGAACAGCGACTGGTACTCCTCGGGGTGCCAGGATCCCCCCGGAGCCGGCTTCGGCGGGTTGAGGGCGTGCTGGGTGGTGCTGGCACCGACGCCGTACTCCGACATCGCGATCCTGCGAGAGGGCGAGTTCGCGTGCAGGTTGTCGGCCCATGCTCCGAGGTCGTTGTCCTTGGAGCCGTAGTACCAGCCGTAGTACTTGTTGAAGCCCGTCGTCTGCGTGTGCAGGCCCGCCTGCGCGTTGTCGGGGTCCTCGCCGCGTACGGCGTAGGTGGAGAATCGGTCCGGGTCCTCGGCTTCGATGATGTCGGCCAGTGACGCGAGCAGCTTGTTCGCGGCGGTGCCGTTGTAGTCGAGGAGTTCGTTGCCGATGCCCCAGAAGGCGATCGACGGGTGGTTGTAGTTCTGCCGGATCAGTTCCCGCAGTTGGTTCTGGGTGTTGGTGGTGAAGGCGGCCGAGTCGGTGACGATGTCGACGAGGGGGATCTCCGCCCACACGACCATGCCGCGTTCGTCGGCGAGGTTGTAGTCCTTCTGGTCGTGCTGGTAGTGCGCCATCCGGATGGCGTTGGCGCCGATCTCGCTGATGAGGTCGAAGTCCTGGGTGTGATCGGCGTCGGATATCGCCCAGCCCTTGCCGGCCCGGTCCTGGTGCAGGTTGACGCCGTGCAGGTGGAGGTGGCTGCCGTTGAGGCGGAAGCCTGTGTCGGCGTCGACGGCGATGGAGCGAAGACCGAGGCGTTCGGTCACCACGTCCGTGATCTTGTCCCCGCCCCCGGTGACGTCATGGATCTCGACGCTGGCGTTGTGGAGGTAGGGATCCGCCAGGCCGTTCCACAGGTGGGGGTTGTCGATGCGGAGGGTCTGCTGGATCTCCTTGCCGGTGGCCGCGGGGACGGTCTGCGCGGTGCCGGCGGCCTCCGCGACGATGGTCCCGCTCTGGTCGGCGATGACGCTGCGCACGACCACCGATCTGGTGGTGTTGCTGTCGTTCCACAGCTTCGTCGTCACGGTCACCGTGGCCGACGCCGCGGTGACATTGCTCTGGCGCAGGTAGATTCCAGGGCCCGCGTAGTCCGTCATCCGCACGTGAAGGTCGTCGACGGCCCACAGGCTCACATTGCGGTAGATGCCGCCCTGGAAGCTGTAGTCCGCGCCCACCGGGGCGATGTCGGTGTCGCGGGCGTTGGTCACCTTCACCGCGATCACGTTGTCCCCGCCCGGGACGAGCACGGCCGTGACGTCGAACCTGAACCGGGAGTACCCGCCCTTGTGCTGCCCGAGGTACGTGCCGTTGACCCAGACGTCGGCGACCTGGTTGACCCCGGCGAACTGCAGGTACAGCCGCTTCCCGGCCAGTTCGGACGGCACGGTGTAGTGGCGGCGGTACCAGCCCACTCCGCGGTAGTAGTTGTTGCCGCCGTCGGCACCGTCGGCGGCGTTCCAGGTGTGGGGCGTGTTGACCGACGTCCATCCGGAGTCATTGAATGCGGGCGCCTGCGCGCCTGCGACGTCCGATCTGATGAATCGCCACCCGTTGTTGAGGTGGATCCAGACACGGGGATCGGGTGCGGTGTACGTCGTGGCGGCGGACGCGGAACCGGCAAGCGGAATCCCGGCCAGCGAGGCCAGCACTCCCGCAGCCGCCCCGCCGAGCACCTGTCGGCGGCTGGGCGAACCTGTCATGTCAGAACTCACTTCCGTGGAGTCGGAGCAGGAAATTCCGTTGGCGCGGCGCTGTGCCTACGCCCGTGGCGGGCCGGGCGGCACCCGGATCGGGCTGACGGCCCGCCTCAAGCAACCGAGAGAAGTGACTCGGTCCCACCTCGCTGGGGCAACCCCGGATGTCTCATCCACCACTCGGTTCGCGCGTCGCCTCGCGGACGACTGCGACGCCTCCCTCGGGGACGGTGACGGAGCCCACGACCGGTTTGCCGGTGAGGAGTTCGACCCCTTCGGCGGGGACCTCCGCGCCGTGGCCGGCGTGGTCGATCAGGAAGAGGTAGTCGGCCTCCGCGCCCCGCCGCCTCACCACCTCGACGCCGGCTGGTGCGTCGTGCTCCGGGCGCACTCCGGCCTCCTCGCGGATGCGCTCAAGGACGGCGTCCAGAGTGGCGGTGTCCGGGTGGGTGGCGAGGTACCAGGCGGTGCCGCTGCCGTACGCGTGGCGGGTGATCGCCGGGACGCCGGCCAGCGGTCCGTCCGCGTACGTGGCGACGGCATCCGCTCCGGTGAGCCGGAGGCGTTCGGTCCACAGGTCGGCGGTCGCGTCCTGCGGGACCTGGCCGCCCAGGCCGACCGACTGTCCGGGCAGCAGGGGGAACGGCTCGTCGCCGTGCACCCCGAGGACCTTCCGGAACGCGCCCGGGTAACCGCCCAGGCGTACATGGCAGTTCTCGTCCACCGCACCGCTGTGGAAGCCCACGGCGAGGGTGCCGCCGTGCTCGACGAACGCCGCAAGGTTGCTCGCTCCCGCGTCGTCGACCAGGTACAGGCTGGGGGCCAGGACGAGCCGGTAGCGGTCGAGGTCCGGGCTGTCGGGACGTACGAAGTCGACCGCCACGCCGGCCTTCCACAGCGATGTGTACCAGTCCCTCACCAGGTCCTGGAAGCGGAGTTCGCTGCTGGGCTGGGAGGGCAGCTCCATGGCCCAGCGGGCGTTCCAGTCCCAGACGATGGCGACCTTGGCGGGGCTGGTGCTGCCGCCTACTTCGGCGAGGGCCCGCAGATCGGCGCCGAGCCGCACGACGTCCTGCCAGATCTGGCTGTCGGTGCCCGCGTGCGGAAGCATCGCCGAGTGCCACTGCTCGGCGCCCGCCTTCGCGGCGCGCCACTGGAAGTAGGCGATGCCGTCGGCGCCGTGCGCGACGTGGGCGAGTGCGTTGCGGCGCATCTCGCCGGGCCGCTTGGCCCGGTTGACGGGCTGCCAGTTGATGGCTCCCGTGGAGTGTTCCATCAGCAGCCAGGGCCGCCCGTCGGCCAGGGAGCGGACCAGGTCGCCGCAGAGCGCGATGTCGATCTCCGACTCCGGGTCTGTGGCGAGCAGGTAGTGGTCGTTGGAGACGATGTCCAGCTCGGGAGCCCAGCGCCAGTAGTCCATGGCGTCGAAGTTGTGCATCACCATGAAGTTGGTGGTGGCGGGGATGTGAGGGGCGGCTCGGCGGAGCTCGTCGCGTTCGGCGGTGAACAGCGACAGCAGTTCGTCCGAGCAGAAGCGGCGCCAGTCCAGCCGGTGGGTCGGGTTGGGGTCGGCGCCGGTGGCGCGGGGCGGGATGATCTCCTCCCAGTCGTAGTACCACTGGCTCCAGAAGGTGGTGCCCCAGGCGTGGTTGAGCGCGTCCAGGTCGTTGCCGTACTTCGCCTTCAGCCAGCGCCGGAAGGCAACCGCGCTGGTGTCGCAGAAGCACTCCGCGTTGTGGCAGCCGTACTCGTTGTGGACGTGCCACATCGCGACGGCCGGGTGGTCGGCGTACCGCTCGGCCAGCGCACCCGCGATACGCAGCGCGGCCGTGCGGTAGGCCGGGCTGGACGGGCAGAAGGTCTGGCGGCTGCCGTACGACAGCGTGCGGCCGTCGCGGTCGACCGGCAGTGCCTCCGGGTGGGCCCGGAAGAACCAGGCGGGCGGGCAGGCCGTGGGGGTGGCGAGGTCGGCGGCGATGCCGTTCTCGTGGAGGAGGTCGAGGATCTTGTCCATGCGGGAGAAGTCGTAGACGCCCTCCGCGGGCTCCAACAGGGCCCACGAGAAGATGCCGACGCTGACCATGGTCACCCCGGCCTCGCGCATCAGGGCCATGTCCTCGGCCCACACCTCCTCGGGCCACTGCTCGGGGTTGTAGTCGCCGCCGTAGGCGATTCCGGGCAGGCGGAGACGGCGTTCGGTGGTCACTGGTGGTACTCCGGGAGGTGTGGGGAACGAGTGGGAGGCGTGCTTCAGCCCTTGTTGGCGCCCAGCGTGAGACCGCTGACGAACTGGCGCTGGAGCAGGAAGTAGACGATCAGGGTGGGGATCGCGGTGAGCAGGGCGCCGGCGGCGACCAGGTTGGGGTCGGTGAAGTACTGGCCGGAGAGGTTGTTCAGGGCCGAGGTGATCGGCATGTTCTCGCCGGTGGAGATCAGGACGATGGCCCAGAAGAAGTCGTTGTAGATCCAGATGGACAGCAACGTGGCCAGGGCGGCCATCGCCGGCTTGCACAGCGGCAGCACGATCTGCCAGTACAGGCGCCACACCGAGGCTCCGTCGACCAGTGCGGCCTCGGTCAGCTCGTGCGGCAGCGAGCGCATGTAGTTGGCCAGCACGAACGCGCAGAAGCCGGACTGGAACGCCACGTGGATCAGCACCAGGCCCAGCGCCGAGTCGTACAGCTTGCCGCTCATGGTGATGCCGGGCAGGTCGATGAGCAGGTACAGCCGGTACAGCGGGGTGATGATGACCTGCTGCGGGAGCAGGTTGCCGGCCGTGAACACCAGGAGCAGGAAGAGGTTGACCCGGAAGTCGAAGCGGCTGACGTAGAAGGCCACACACGACGACAGGAACAGCGTCAGCAGCACCGCCGGGATCGCCACCAGCAGCGTGTTCCCGAAGTAGTGCAGCATGTCCGACTGTTCGAACGCGTTGGTGAAGTTGTCGAGGCTCAGCTTGTCGGGCCAGGACACGTAGCCCTTGGTGCTGGTCTCGGCGTACGGCCGCATCGCCGCGTACATCGCCCACAGCAGGGGCGCCAGCCAGGCCAGCGCGGCACCGGCGAGGAAGAGGTGCAGCAGGATCCGGGCGGGGCGGACGGGGGTGCGCTGCTTTCCGAGCGCGCTCACGGTGCTCATGCGCGCCGCTCCTTCCGGAAGGTCGCGATCAGGTACGGGATGATCACGGCGAGCGAGATCAACAGCAGGACCACGGCGATCGCCGAGCCGTATCCGATCCGGCTGGACTCGCCGATGATGTTGTTGGTGACCAGGATCGACAGCAGTTCCGTGCCCTCGGCGCCCTTGTTGAAGACGAAGACCAGGTCGAAGGCGCGCAGCGCCTCGATGATCGTCACGACCAGGACGATGGTGTTGGTGGGGCGCAGGGTGGGGAAGATGACGTTCCTGAACGTCTGCCACTCGTTTGCGCCGTCCAGCGAGGACGCCTCCCGCAGGGCCGGGTCGACGCCCTTCAGACCCGCCAGGTACAGGATCATCATGTAGCCGGTGTGCCGCCAGGAGGCGGCGATGAGCACGGACCACAGATTGAGGTCCGGGTCACCGATCCAGTCGATGTAGTGGCCGGGCTCGTTCGCACCGATGATGCTGTTGATCAGGCCGGTGTCGGGGTTGTAGACGAGCTGCCAGACGAACCCGATGACCGCCATCGACAGCACGACGGGCAGGAAGAACGCGGTCTGGTACACCTTGCTGAACCGGATCTTCTTGTCCAGCTGCACGGCCAGGAACAGGCCCAGCGGAGTCGGGATCAGGATGAGCACGACGAACCAGACGACGTTGTGCTCGACCGCCGGCCAGAACTGCGGGTTGTTGGTGAACAGCTCCTTGAAGTTGTCCAGGCCGACCCACTTGATGGAGTCGAAGCCGATGCCATCCCAAGTGGTGAAGGCCAGCGCGATCGAGGCGAGAGCGGTGAGCCAGACGAGCATGACGTGCAGGATCGTCGGCACCCCGGCCATCAGGCCGAGCGTGGTGCGGTCCCGTCGGGTGAGCAGCCGTCGGTGGCCCAAGGGGGCCCGCGGCCGCGTGGTCTGTTTCTTGGTCACATTCTTCGGGTTGCCCGGGGGGGGGCCATAGGGCGGCCCCCGGGGGGTGGGGGTGGCGGGGGCGGGTCCGGTGTTCGTGGTGGCGGTCATGCGGACGCGAAGATCGTCTTCTTCTGGCGCTCGATCGACGTCAGCAGGCTGTCGACGCCCTTGGGGTCACGGACGAACTTCTGCAGGGCCGGCTGCATCACCGTGGAGGTGAAGTCCGGGCGGCTGTCGCGGTCCATGAACTGGGTGAGGTGCTTGGCGCCGGCGATCGTCGCGTACGCCTTCTTCTGCAGCGCGGTGTACGAGGAGGTGTCGGCCTTGTTGGACGCCGCGACCAGGCTCGAGTCGGACTTCAGGTAGATCTCCTCGGCCTCCGGGGTGCCCAGGAACTCCAGGAGCTTGAGCGCGCCGGCCTTGTTCTTCGGAGCCTTGGAGAGCATGAAGCCGTCGGTGGGGGCCTCGACGGTGTCCTGCCCGTGCGCGGAGTCGATCTCCGGGAAGGGGAAGAAGTCGAGGTCGTCCAGGTCGGCCTTGTTCGTGAACTGCTGCGCCACGAAGCTGCCGAACAGGTACATGCCCGCCTTCTTCGAGATCAGCGTCTGGGCCGCGTCCTGCCAGGTGCGGCCGACCGCGCCCTCCTGGTGGTAGGGGAGGATCTCGGCCCAGTGGTCGAAGGCGGTGCGGACCTTGGCATCCGTCCAGGACGCCTTGCCGGCCATCAGCTCGACGTGGAAGTCGTAGCCGTTGGTACGGAAGTTGATCTGGTCGAAGGTGCCGAGCGCGGGCCAGGCGTCCTTGTCGCCGAAGGCGAACGGGATCAGGCCGTCCTTCTTCATCTGCTTGCACAGGGCGACGAGTTGGTCCCAGGTGGTGGGGACCTCGTAGCCGTACTTCTTGAAGACGCTCTTGCGGTAGAAGACGCCCCAGAGGGACGTGGAGATCGGCACGAAGTAGTACTTGCCGTCCGCGCCCTTGCTGAGCGCCTTCATCGCCTCGGGGAAGTTGCCGCCGATCTTCTGCCACACGTCGTCGATCGGGGAGGCCAGGCCCTTGGCCGCGAAGAACTGCATGCGGTAGCCGGCGAACCAGTTGAACACGTCGTCGGGGGTGCCCTGGAGGTAGGAGTTGATCTGCTCCTGGAACGTGTTGTGGTCCTTGGTGTTCACGTCGACCGTGATCCCGGACTGCTTCGTGAACGCCGCGTAGATCTCGGCGAACGCCTTCTTCGGCACCGCGTCCGACGCGTTCGACCCGAGGCTGACGGTCTTCGGGTCGGATGCCGTGCCGCTGCCGCCGCAGGCGCTGAGCAGCGGTACGCCGGCGCCGAGGACGGCTGCGCCACCAATACCGCGCAGGACGGTGCGGCGGCTGGCGGCAGGCATGGGCCGACCGAGGGAGGAAGAGTGCATTTCGGCTCCTGACAGGGCGGCCGTGCCCAGGCGGCACGTCGGCCCGCGGGGTGTGACGGGGAAGCGGTCGCCCACGCGACCAAGACTCAACACGATCGAACAAATCCGACCGGCGGTTGCGAGGAAGACTGAACGCTCCAGGGAGTCGCTGTCAAGCCCCTTCGACCCGAGCTCAGGGCTGACCGTACATGTCGGCAGGACGGCCGGCCTACCGCCGGAGGGGAACGACGACCGCGTTCCGCGAGCGGGACCGAGAGCGCGATTGTGCCGCTTGACCAGCAAATATACTCTCCATACGTGCCCTTTTCACGGCGGCTGCGACCCCCTTCGCCGACCGGCCACCCTCCGACGAACCCGCATCCGCCCATCGGAATCGATACCGCCGGAACACTTGACGTACAGCTGTCGGCTACGTAGACATGACCACGCGGTCAGACCGCGTGGTCATACAGTTGACCTCCTTCTATGCAGACGTACGGCCGTCGGGAGACTTCATGGCAGCAGTGGTGGGACGGAGCGAGGGCTCCGCTGTGCCGCGCAGCGCGGACGTGGCCCGCCTGGCCGGGGTGTCACGCAAGACGGTGTCCCGGGTCCTCAACAACGAGCCGTATGTCTCCGAGGAGGCCCGCACAAAGGTCCTCGCAGCCGCTGAGGAACTCGGCTACCGGCTGAACCAGGCGGCCAGGACACTGGTCTCCGGGCGTACCGGCTCGATCGGCGTGGTCGCCCTGGGCACCGCCGGGTACGGGACCGCTTCACTGCTCGTGCACGTCGAGCGGGCCGTGCGCGACGCGGGTTACGCGCTCCGTGTGGTCAACACGCCGGACGGCGATCCCGTGGGCATCGCGGGGGCGGTGGAGTCGCTGCTCGAGCAAGGGGTGGACGGCGTCATCGTCTCCGAACCCATCGTGGAAGGGGACGTCAGCGTCCGCGTCGACGTTCCCGTCCTCTTCCTGGGGGCACCGCCCGCTTTCACCGCCACCCGCACCGTGACCATGGGTGTGGGCGCACACGAACTGGCGCGGGCGGCGACCGAGCATCTGCTGGACCTGGGTCACGCGACCGTCCATCACCTCGCCGGCCCGCGGCGCTGGTACGCCACCAAGGACCGCATCGAGGGTTGGCGGGCGGCACTGGCGGCGCGTGGCGCGCACGAGCCGCCTCTGCTCAACGGTGACTGGTCGCCCGCCTCCGGGTATGCGGCGGGTCGCGAACTGGCCTCGGACAGCTCGGTGACCGCGGTGTTCGCGGCGGGTGACGAGATGGCCATCGGCCTGATCCACGCCCTGCGTGAAGCAGGGCGTCGGGTGCCGGAGGAGATCAGTGTCGTCGGGTTCGACGGCAACCCGGTCTTCGCCTACGTCTCTCCGCCGCTGACCACCGTGCGTCAGCCCTTCGACGCCGCGGCGCGGCAGGGAGTCGGACTGCTCGTCCACGCCATCGAGAAGCCAGACACGGAACTGCCGCCGGCGATCGAGCCACCGGTCGAACTCGTCGTCCGCGGCTCGACCGCACCGCCACCGTCCCACAAGGGCCAGAGCCCTTTGCACACCGCCTGAGCACCGCCCCGAGCAACCGGCCGACGCGGGGAACACGCCGCACGTACCGCGGCACCCCGCGCCCAACGGCCATCGATCCCGCAGCCGTCCCACCCCAGGGCTACCGCGCCGCCGTCCCATCACACGGCCGCTGACCATGCCCTTTTGTCGCGAGGTCACCCGGCCCTGCCGCCGACCGACCCGCCCCTGAACCCCGCCGCCCCCCCCAGGGCATCCGGGGGCGGCGGGGCCGGAGCCCGCCGGCGTCACTGCCGTGTGGGACCGCGTGCCTCCCCGCGCCGGCTGTCCGCCAGGCGGACCTCGGGAGCGGGCGGCACCGGGTGCCGGATACGGTGGGAACACCATGAGCGCTACGCAGACCTCTGACGTTCCCACGCTTCTCGTCAAGATCTTCGGCAAGGACCGGCCGGGCATCACGGCCGGCCTCTTCGACACCCTCGCCGCCTACTCCGTCGACGTCGTCGACATCGAGCAGGTCGTCACCCGTGGCCGGATCGTGCTGTGCGCGCTCGTGACCGAGCCGCCCCGGGGACTGGAGGGCGATCTGCGGGCGACCGTCCACAGCTGGGCGGAGTCGCTGAAGCTGCAGGCGGAGATCATCTCCGGCATCGGTGACAACCGGC